>NZ_CP134772.1:4582500-4882500 GCF_031882575.1 Pseudomonas sp. VD-NE ins | reverse complement strand
GGCGAAGATGTCGTGATGGGCGAGGAAGCACACGCCGGGTTTCACCACGCGCGAAAGGCCGACATACATTTTCCGGCCGTAGAGGTTTTCCAGGTGTGCGCCCGCCGGCCAGGACTCGTCGAGCATGCAGCGCAAGGTGTCGATCGGTGAAGAGTAGGGCGCGCAGCGATTACGCAGTTCAGCGATGTTGCTGGTGGCGCGTTCGAAGTAGTCCTCGATCAGCAGCGGCTGGTTTTCCGCCTCGTAGAAAGCCATGCCGATGCGACCGATACTCGGTGCGTTGATGTAGCCCTCAAAGCCTGGAGCGAGAATCTTGTCGCCAATCTGAACGGCCAGCGGCTCAGGCAAAAAGCCTTTGACGCGGATGGCGAGGACTTCTTCGTTGGCCAGTTTTTTTATGCACGTCTCATCGAGACGCTCGACGTCTAGCATCATTTTTTTTAGGTCCATCTATCGATAGTCAACGGAACCTGCGAATGCGGTTCCCCGGCGTCGGACGTTGCGCGAGGCAGCGTCCGAAATGCTCAATCCACGTTGTAGTGGACGGACAGCGTGCCCTTCTTCTGCGAAAGGGACGCGATCGTGACTGTGCCCAGATCCTTCAGGCTGCGTACATGGGTGCCACCGCAGCCGTAGGCGGGCAGTTCACCAAAACCGATTTCCCGCGCACCTTCGCGCAGCGAGGTCAGGCGCGGCAGGTCGGACTCGATCCACTGCTCGATACCGGTTTGAACGGTCTCGACGTCGACTTCCTGCGCGGCATCGCCGGGTTTGAATTGCACTCGACCTTCATCCGGCCAGTGATGTGCCTTGATCGGTATCCAGCCCAGCGCCTGCACGAAATGTCCGATCAAGTGGCCGGCTGAATGCATCCGCGTATTGAAGTTTCGGCGCTGTTCGTCGATGCGGATACAGGTCATGCCGAGCGCCACCGGCCGGTCAACAAAATGAATGATCCGGTCTGGTTCCTGCACCACACGCAGTACCTGGCTTTCGCCGATCCAGCCGGTATCGCACGGCTGACCACCGCCCTGCGGGTGAAACAGCGTGGCGCGCAAGACCACGGCGAATTCGTTCTCTTGGGGCGTGCAGTCGAGGACTTCCACATTAGCCTTGAGGTCATCACTATGGAAAAAGAGGCGAAGCGTCATATTCCATGCCCTTATTAAAGTTTCTGTTTTTATTATATGAATCGTGCAATAACGTGATAATCCGTTCAAACATCAAAGGACTTGTGCGCTGTGAGCATCAATCTGCCGCTACCGTTGCTCGGTGAAATGGCGATTTTCGTCAAGGTCGTGGAGACCGGCAGCTTCTCTGAAGCGGCTCGGCAATTGGGTTCATCGCCCTCAGCGGTGAGCCGCAGTATTTCGCGGCTGGAAAAAGCCTTGGCCACGCGGCTCTTGCAGCGCACCACGCGCAAACTGCGCTTGAGTGACGGCGGCGAGGAGGTGTTCAAGCGCTGCCAGGAAATGGTCAGCGCAGCCAAGTCGGTGATGGAAATCAGTGGCCAGTTCACTCACGAAGCGGAGGGGCTGGTGCGCGTCAGCGTGCCGAAAGCAGTGGGGCGCTTCGTGATTCATCCGCACATGCCCGAGTTTTTGCGGCGTTATCCCAAGGTCGATGTCGAGTTGTTGCTGGAGGATCGTCAGGTCGATTTGATCGACGACCATGTCGATCTGGCCATTCGTATTACGGATCGACCACCGGCCGGGCTGGTCGGGCGGCAATTGCTGACCATCGACCACTTGCTCTGTGCCACGCCGCAGTACCTGGCCGAGCACGGCACACCGACTCACCCGCATGATTTGCTCAATCACAGTTGTATTTATCTGGGGGAAACCCCGAGCGATGCGCGCTGGAAATTCAAGAAGGGCAGTAAGGCGGTGACGGTAGGGGTGCGTGGTCGCTATGCCGCCAATCACACCGGCGTGCGGCTGGGCGCGGTGTTGCAGCACATCGGCATCGGCAGCCTGCCGTATTTCACCGCCCGTTACGCGCTTGAGCAAAAGTTGGTGGTGCAGGTGTTGCCGGACTGGACGTTCCTCGCGTCCTATCACGGCGGATTGTGGTTGCTGCACTCGCCCACACGCTATCTGCCACCGAAGTTGCGGGTGTTTATCGACTATCTGGTGGAGTGTCTGGAAAAAGAGCCGACCTTGAGCAAGCCCGGCAAATCAGTGGGGGAAAGCAACGCGGCGATGGCGTATGAATTGCCCGAAAGTGAAGGGTTGTTGTAGCGCAAAAACAAAAGATCGCAGCCTGCGGCAGCTCCTACAGAGGATTGCGTGAGTCCACTGTAGGAGCTGCCGAAGGCTGCGATCTTTTGACCTTCACCCAACCAGTTGTATCAGTGCTTGCTGTCCTGAGCGGACATCGCCAGCAGCTGTTTTTCCTGGTTCCAGTCGAACGGTTCATCGTTCTGTTCGGCTTCGTAGCGACGCTCTTCCAGTGCCTGATAAAGGTCGATCTCTTCATCGGACAAGTAATGCAGGCAGTCACCGGCGAAGAACCACAGCAGATCGCGCGGGATCAGGTGGGCGATTTGCGGATAACGAGTAATCACTTGAGTCAGGATGTCCTGGCCCAGGTACTGGCTTTCGATCGGATCGATCGGCAGCGATGCCAACAGTTCGTCGAAGCGCTCCAGGAACAGGGCATGGCTTTCTTCGGGAACCTGTTCGGCCTCACCTACGGCGACCAGGATACTGCGCAGGTGGTCGAGCAACACAAGATGATCGGCAACGACGTTGGACACGAGATAAGTCCTCAAGAGCAAAACGGGCGCGGGAGTATAAAGCTCCTGCGCCCTCTTGGACATGGTTGTCAGGATCAGCGCACTTTGCCCTCTGCGAGCGCCAGCTCCTCTTTGTCGAAATCATCGACATCGATCACCTTGCGTCGCGCTGCTTCGGCATCGCGCAGGCTTTGCGCTTCCACCGGTTGCAACACCCCGGCCTCCAGCGCCGCATCGATGGCGTGTTCACCCGCGACCGGTTTGACCTGACCGCTTTTCAGCGAGGTGTGCAGTTTTTTGTGTAACGGCTGCGCGGCATTCAGCAGATCGCTGGCGTGTTGCAATGCCCCGACCGCATCATCTGCCGATTGCGGGCGATAGCAACCGGCAAGCAGCTCTTCCAGCGCCGGATCGCCCTTGGCGCGACCAATGACGCCGGCCACTTCGGCACCGAGTTTGTCCGACGGGCCTTTGTGACGACGACCAAACGGGAAGACGATGGCGCGCAACAGACAGCCAAACACTTTGTTCGGGAAGTTGCGCAGCAATTCATCCAGCGCCCGTTCCGATTGGCCGAGGCTTTCTTCCATCGCCCAACGGAACAGCGGTTCCATGTACGCCGGCGAATCCAGGTCGTGGTAACGCTTGAGTGCGGCAGAGGCCAGATACAGATTGCTCAGCACATCACCCAAGCGTGCCGATAGGCGTTCGCGACGTTTCAACTCGCCGCCGAGCAGCATCATGCTGAAGTCGGCGAGCATGGCGAACGCCGCTGCCTGACGGTTGAGCGCGCGGAAATAACCCTGGCTGATCTTGTCGCCCGGCGCATGTTCGAAGTGGCCGAAACCGAGGTTCAACACCAGCGTGCTGGCGGCATTGCTCACGGCGAAACCAATGTGCTTGAGCAGCAGGCCATCGAACTCTTTCAGGGCCTGATCCTTGTCTTCGCGACCGGCCAGAGCCATTTCCTTCAGCACGAATGGATGGCAACGAATCGCGCCCTGACCGAAGATCATCAGGTTGCGCGACAGGATGTTCGCACCTTCCACGGTGATGAAGATCGGTGCACCGTTCCAGCTGCGCCCGAGGTAGTTGTTCGGGCCCATGATGATCGCCTTGCCGCCATGCACATCCATGGCGTGGCTGATGCACTCGCGGCCGCGCTCGGTGAGGTGGTACTTGAGGATCGCCGACAGCACCGACGGTTTCTCGCCGAGGTCCACTGCGTTGGCGGTGAGCATCCGCGCCGCGTCCATCATCCACGCGTTGCCGCCGATGCGCGCCATGGCCTCCTGAATACCTTCGAACGCCGATAGCGGCACGTTGAACTGCTCACGAATCTGCGCGTACTGACCGGTGACCAGACTGGTGAACTTGGCGGCGCCAGTGCCGACCGCCGGCAACGAGATCGAACGGCCGACCGACAGGCAGTTCATCAGCATCATCCAGCCCTTGCCGAGCATTTCCTGACCACCAATGAGGAAGTCCAGCGGGATAAACACGTCTTTGCCCGAGTTCGGGCCGTTCATGAATGCTGCACCCAGTGGCAAGTGACGACGGCCGATTTCCACGCCTGCGGTGTCGGTCGGAATCAGCGCGAGGCTGATGCCAAGGTCTTCCTTGTCACCGAGCAGATGTTCCGGGTCGTAGGCCTTGAAAGCCAGGCCGAGGAGGGTAGCGACCGGGCCGAGGGTGATGTAGCGTTTTTCCCAGTTCAGGCGCAGACCGATGACTTCCTGACCTTCCCATTGGCCTTTGCAGATGATCCCGGTGTCGGGCATCGCTCCGGCATCGGAACCGGCGAGCGGACCGGTGAGGGCGAAGCACGGGATGTCATCGCCACGGGCCAGCCGTGGCAGGTAGTGATTGCGTTGTTCGTCGGTGCCGTAATGCAGCAGCAGTTCGGCCGGGCCGAGGGAGTTGGGCACCATGACGGTGGAGGCGAGGTCACCGCTACGGGTAGCGAGTTTCATCGCCACCTGTGAGTGGGCGTAAGCCGAAAAGCCTTTGCCGCCAAATTCTTTCGGGATGATCAGGGCGAAGAAACCGTGTTCCTTGATATGTGCCCAGGCTTCGGCCGGCAGGTCCATCGACTGGCCGATCTGCCAGTCGGTGACCATGGCACAGAGTTCCTCGGTCGGGCCGTCAATGAACGCCTGTTCTTCTTCGCTCAGTTGCGCCTTGGGATAGGCCAGCAGTTTGTCCCAGTCCGGACGACCGCTGAACAGCTCGCCATCCCACCAGACGGTACCGGCATCGATCGCGTCGCGTTCGGTCTGCGACATCGGCGGCAGGGTTTTCTGGAACCAGCTGAACAGCGGCGCCGTGAAATGTTTGCGGCGCAGGTCGGGCAGCAGCAACGGTGCAGCGACCACCGCCAGCAGCACCCAGAACACCAGCAACAACCAGCCCGGCGCGTGACTGAAAATACCCATCGCCAGCAGGTAGACGGCCACGATGCCCAACGCGGGCAGCGGGGCAGTACGCCGGTGGGCGAGATACGCCACACCAACGATCAAAACCAGTATCCACAACAACAGCATATTCAGTCCTCCGTGAACCAAGGCAAATCGACCCTCCAGAGCTTAGACGGCATCTGTAAAACCGGGTGGTCAGACCAAGGTGATTGAAATCGTGGGAAACCCCGGATGGTTTTCGTAGGTTCGGTGGGCAACACGTGTGGGAAATCGTTCGCTGATCCCGCGTCTTTGCGTCCAAGTTTGGCCGAAACGTCGTTATCTCTGTGCTGACGCTGTCGCTAGACTCGGGGCTTACCCAAGGAGATTGTCGTCATGCACGAGTATCTGAGGTCCGGCCGCTTCATCGATAGTGACCACCCGGCGGTGGTGGAGTTCGCCGAACAACATCGGGGCGCCAGCCGCGATCCGCTCGAGCAGGCGATCCATCTTTATTACGCGGTGCGTGAGGCGGTGCGCTACAACCCCTACACCTTCAGCCGAGACCCGCAGACCTTGTGTGGCAGTTATGCATTGGCGACGGGGGAGAGTTATTGCGTGCCCAAAGCCACGCTGCTCGCCGGTTGCGCGCGGCATTGCGGGATCCCGGCGCGTATCGGTCTGGCCGATGTGCGCAATCACCTGTCGACCCCGCGCCTGCTTGAATTGCTGAAGAGCGACATGTTCGCCATGCACGGTTACACCGAGCTGTTCCTCAATGGACGCTGGGTCAAAGCCACGCCGGCGTTCAATCAGAAGCTTTGCGAGTTGTTCAACGTCGCGCCGCTGGAGTTCGACGGCATCAACGACAGCGTTTTTCACCCGTTCAACCGTGACGGCGCGCAACTGATGGAGTATTTGGTCGACCACGGCCAATTCGCCGATGTGCCGGAAACCTTCTTCTTCGAACATCTGCAAAAGTGCTATCCGCATCTGTTCACTGATCTGCAGCCGCAACTGCTGGGCGATATGCAGAGTGATTTGAGCCGTACCTGATCCGGCGTATGCTGCCTGCCCACTCATTTGAAAAGAGGCGGTCATGCTGAAGATTTGGGGACGGAAAAACTCATCGAATGTCAGGAAGCCGTTGTGGGCTGCTGAAGAGCTCGGCCTGGCCTACGAGGCGATCGATGCCGGTGGCGCATTCGGCGTGGTCGACACACCCGAGTACCGGGCGATGAACCCGAACGGGCGGGTGCCGGTGATTGAGGACGACGGTTTTGTACTCTGGGAATCCAACGCCATCGTTCGCTATCTGCTGGCCAGACATGCCCTCGACAGCCATTGGTATTCGGCGGATCCGCAAGCACGCGCCATCGCTGACAAGTGGATGGACTGGACCACGTCGAGTTTTGCCGGTCCCTTCCGGACGGTGTTCTGGGGCGTGTTGCGCACACCGGCGGACAAACAGGACTGGGCCGCGATCAACGCCGCGATCAAGGAATGCAATGAGTTGCTGAGCATGGCCGACCAGGCCTTGGCCAGTCAGCCATATCTCTCCGGACAAGACATCGGCATGGGCGATATTCCGCTCGGCAGTTTCATTTATGCCTGGTTCGAGATGCCCATCGAACGCGCCCCGCAACCTCATCTCCAAGCCTGGTACGAGCGCCTGAAGCAGCGTCCGGCCTACCAGAAAGCCGTCATGACCGCGTTGACTTAATACCTACTATCGACACACTTGACTGTACTTGTACGGCGGCGGCAAGCACCATTGCGCACTTGCGCTGCGGTTCGACCCTTCGCCGCCGTCTCCTTTTTTCCTTCAATGGTGCGTAAATCAGATATGAGTTCCGCTCTGTCCATCCGGCAGCTAACCAAAACCTACGGCAACGGGTTCCAGGCCTTGAGTGGTATCGATCTGGACGTCGCCGAAGGTGACTTTTTCGCCTTGCTCGGCCCGAACGGTGCCGGCAAATCCACGACCATCGGCATTCTCTCGACCCTGGTCAACAAGACTAGCGGCACGGTGAATATCTTCGGTCATGACCTGGACAAGAATCCTGCGCAGCTCAAGCGCTCGATCGGCGTGGTGCCGCAGGAATTCAACTTCAACCAGTTTGAAAAGACCTTCGACATCGTCGTCACTCAGGCCGGTTACTACGGCATTCCGGCGAAGATCGCCAAGGAACGCGCCGAGCAGTACCTCACTCAACTGGGCCTGTGGGACAAGCGCGATGTGCCGTCGCGTTCGTTGTCCGGTGGTATGAAGCGGCGTCTGATGATTGCCCGTGCGCTGGTGCATGAACCGCGTCTTTTGATCCTCGATGAACCGACCGCAGGCGTCGACATCGAACTGCGTCGCTCGATGTGGACGTTCCTCACCGAGCTGAACCAGAAAGGCATCACCATCATCCTCACCACGCATTATCTGGAGGAGGCTGAGCAGTTGTGCCGCAACATCGGCATCATCGACCACGGCACCATCGTCGAGAACACCAGCATGAAACAACTGCTGGGCCAGTTGCACGTGGAAACCTTCTTGCTGGACCTGAAAAACGACTTGCACGCCGCGCCGCAATTGCTCGGCTACCCCGCCCGGTTGATCGACGGTCACACCCTGGAAGTCCAGGTCGACAAATCCATGGGCATCACGGCGTTGTTCACCCAGTTGGCACAGCAGAACATCGAAGTGCTGAGCCTGCGTAACAAAACCAATCGCCTCGAGGAGCTGTTCGTGTCCCTGGTGGAGAAAAATCTGTCGAAGGTGGCGGTATGAGTTCCGAATTCCGTCCCAACCTCGTCGCCCTGCAAACCATTGTTTACCGCGAGGTCAAACGCTTCACGCGGATCTGGCCGCAGACGCTGCTGCCGCCTGCGATCACCATGGTTCTGTACTTCGTGATCTTCGGTAACCTGATCGGTCGGCAAATCGGCGACATGGGTGGCTTCACTTACATGGAGTACATCGTGCCGGGGCTGATCATGATGTCGGTGATCACCAACTCCTACGGCAACGTGGTCTCGAGTTTCTTCGGCAGCAAGTTCCAGCGCTCCATCGAAGAGCTGATGGTGTCGCCGGTGTCGCCGCACACGATTCTGATCGGCTTCACCATTGGCGGCGTGTTGCGTGGGCTGATGGTCGGCGTGATCGTGACGATTCTGTCGCTGTTCTTCACCCATTTGCAGGTGCATCACCTCGGGGTGACCATTCTGGTGGTGGTGCTGACGGCGACGATTTTCTCGCTGCTGGGCTTCATCAACGCGGTGTTTGCGCGCAACTTCGATGATATTTCGATCATCCCGACCTTTGTGCTGACGCCGCTGACGTACCTGGGTGGGGTGTTTTATTCGATCACCTTGCTGCCGCCGTTCTGGCAGACCGTGTCGCTGGCCAACCCGGTGCTGCACATGGTCAACGCCTTCCGTTACGGCATTCTGGGTGTGTCGGATATCAAGATCGGCATCGCGATCACCTTTATGCTGGTGGCGACCGTTGTGCTCTACCTCGGTTGCGCGCGGTTGCTGGTGAGTGGGCGCGGGATGCGGACCTGATTCCAGACCGAGTCGACTGCTTCGCGAGCAAGCTCGCTCCCACAGGGGATCTTCGGCACAACAAAGATCCAGTGTGGGAGCGAGCTTGCTCGCGAATGCAGACGCCACAAATCAAAACGGCCTCCCATTGCGGAGGCCGTTTTGCATTCAGCGCATGCGGTTTTTCTTGCGCCGCGCCCATTGCCGCGCCACCCACCAGCGCCAATACATCATCACAATGCAGTAGGCGAGGGCGCCGAGTACCAGTCCCACCACCACCGAGCCGAGCAGAAACGGCTGCCACAACGTCGACAACTCGCCGCTGATCCACTCCCAGGTCAACTCGTCCGGCAGATGCCGGGCAGGCACATCCATCAAAAACGCGCCGGCCTGATACGTGCAGAAGAACACCGCCGGCATGGTGATCGGGTTGGTCAGCCACACCAGACTGACCGCAATCGGCATGTTCCCCCGCACCGTGACGGCGAGAGCGGCGGCCACCAGCATCTGCGCCGGAATCGGCAGGAACGCGGCGAACAGGCCGACCGCCATCGCCCGGGCGACCGAGTGACGATTGAGATGCCAGAGGTTCGGGTCATGCAGCAACTTGCCGAGAAAGCGTAAGGATTTGTGTTCCCTGATGCTCGTCGGGTCGGGCATGTAACGTTTGAATAAGCGCCGGGGCATAAGGCTTCTCGGTCGGTTAAGGCGGCAAGTATGTCTGGATTCTACGAAGCGCCCATTCAGACTTTGTGACAATTGTTGACGACGTCCGTGCCCGACACCCGCTATGCCTAAGTACGGGACTCTCAAGGACGGGCTTATGCGCACAGGGATGATGGCGCTGGCAGTCGGTCTGCTGGCCCCGGTTTTTATGCCGGCATTACCGCCGGTCTGGTTGATGCTGTTGCTGCCGGTGGCGGCTTTGATGTTGCTGCCGTTTCGCAGCTATCCGTTGGCGTTTTTGCTGTTGGGTTTCACTTGGGCCAGCGTCGGTGCGCAATGGGCGTTGAATGATTGTTTGCCGACTGAACTGGATGGCGAAACCCGCTGGCTCGAAGGACGGGTCGTCGGTTTGCCGCAGAACAGCGACGGCGTGGTGCGTTTCGAACTGGCTGATGCGCGCTCGCGTCACGAAGAACTGCCATCGCTGGTGCGGCTTGCCTGGTACGGCGGGCCACCGGTCAACAGCGGCGAGCGTTGGCGATTGGCGGTCAAACTCAAGCGTGCGGCTGGTTTACGCAATCCGGACGCTTTCGATTATGAGGCGTGGCTGCTGGCGCAACGCATCGGCGCCACCGGCACGATCAAGGACGGCCAACGTCTGAGCGAAGCGCGCTGGGCCTGGCGCGACAGTATTCGTCAGCGTTTGCTGAGCGTGGATGCGCAGGGGCGAAGCGGCGCACTGGCGGCGCTGGTGCTGGGCGACGGTTCGGGACTCAGTCGTGAGGATTGGCAGATTCTGCAGGACACCGGCACCGTGCACTTGCTGGTGATTTCCGGTCAGCACATCGGGTTGCTGGCGGCGGTGATGTACATGCTGGTCGCCGGATTGGCCCGTTTTGGCCTGTGGCCGCTGCGCTGGCCCTGGCTGCCGTGGGCCTGTGGTCTGGCATTTGCGGCGGCGCTCGGTTATGGCCTGCTCGCCGGATTCGACGTGCCGGTACAGCGCGCCTGCGTGATGGTCGGTCTGGTGCTGTTGTGGCGCCTGCGCTTTCTTCATCTCGGTGCGTGGTGGCCGTTGTTGCTGGCGTTCAATGCGGTGCTCTTGCTCGATCCGCTGGCCAGTCTGCGCCCCGGTTTCTGGTTGTCCTTTACGGCTGTTGCAGTGTTGATCTTCACATTTGGCGGTCGACTGGGCGCGTGGCGTTGGTGGCAAACCTGGACGCGGGCGCAGTGGTTGATTGCCATCGGTTTATGCCCGGTACTGATTGCGCTGAACCTGCCGATCAGTTTGAGCGGGCCACTGGCAAATTTGCTCGCGGTGCCTTGGATCAGTCTGGTGGCGCTGCCGCCGGCACTCCTCGGGACTTTATTGCTGCCAGTGCCGTATGTCGGCGAAGGACTGCTGTGGCTGGCCGGCGGCTTGATCGATTGGCTGTTTCGCACACTGGCGCTGATTGCCGGGCAATGGCCTGCATGGACAGCGCCGTCGATATCGAGCTGGGTGTGGATTCTCGGCAGTCTCGGTGCCTTGCTGTTGCTATTGCCCCGCGGCGTGCCGCTGCGCCCACTGGGCTGGCCGTTGCTGCTGATTCTAGTGGTACCGCCGCGCGAGCGATTGGACGAGGGATTGGCCGATGTTTGGCAGATCGATGTCGGGCAGGGCCTGGCAATCCTGATCCGAACCCGGCATCACACGCTGCTCTACGACGCCGGCCCGCGTTTTGGCGATTTCGATCTCGGTGAACGCGTGGTGCTACCGGCCTTGCGCAAACTCAGCGTGGACAATCTCGATCTGATGCTGCTCAGTCACGCCGACGCCGATCATGCCGGCGGTGCGCTGGCGATTGCGCGGGGTATGCCGGTCGCGCGGGTACTCAGCGGCGATCCGCCGGGGCTACCTGCTGAATTGAATGCTGAAGCCTGCGAGAGCGGCCAGCAATGGCAATGGGACGGCGTGCGTTTTCAACTGTGGATGTGGGCGGACGCCCAGGACAGTAACCAGCGCTCCTGCGTGTTGCAGATCGAGGCCAATGGCGAGCGACTGCTGCTGACCGGCGATATCGATGTCCATGCCGAGCGCGTTCTGCTCGACAGTCCTTTGGCCGTGCCGACGCAATGGCTGCAAGCGCCCCATCATGGCAGCCGCAGTTCGTCATCCATGGCGCTGCTCAAGGCGCTAAAGCCTGAGTCCGTGCTGATCTCCCGAGGCCACGGCAATTCCTTCGGCCATCCACACCCGACCGTGCTGGCGCGTTATCGCAAACAAGGCCTGCGCATCTATGACAGCGCCGAGCAGGGCGCCATTCAGCTACAACTGGGTCGCTTCCAAGCGCCGTGGACGATGCGTCATCAGCGGCGTTTCTGGCGTGATCCGCCCGCACTGGCCCGCTGATCGGGACGTGGGGCAATGGGGCGTCACGGTCGTCGGGGCGGCGGGTCTTAATCATCAATCGGTATGGTAAAGTGGCGCACTTTTTCGAGGGGACTGTCACTGTGTGGGAATTGGTCAAATCCGGCGGCTGGATGATGTTGCCGATCATTCTGAGCTCCATCGCGGCCATGGCGATTGTCGCCGAACGCCTGTGGACCCTGCGCGCCAGTCGCGTCACCCCCGAGCATCTGCTGGGCCAGGTCTGGGTCTGGATCAAGGACAAGCAGCTCAATAAAGAAAAACTCAAGGAGTTGCGCGCCAATTCGCCGCTGGGGGAAATCCTCGCCGCCGGTCTGGCCAACTCCAAGCATGGTCGCGAGATCATGAAAGAGTGCATCGAAGAGGCCGCCGCCCGGGTCATTCACGAACTCGAGCGCTACGTTAACGCGCTAGGCACGATTGCCGCCATGTCGCCGTTGCTCGGTCTGCTGGGCACCGTGTTAGGCATGATCGACATTTTCAGCGCCTTCACTGGCTCAGGCATGACCACCAACGCCTCGGTATTGGCCGGTGGTATTTCCAAAGCGCTGATCACCACCGCTGCGGGCCTGATGGTCGGTATTCCGGCGGTGTTCTTCCACCGCTTCCTGCAACGCCGCATCGATGAATTGGTGGTGGGCATGGAGCAGGAAGCGATCAAACTGGTTGAAGTGGTGCAGGGCGATCGTGACGTCGACCTGGCCGAGGGCCGCGCGTGAAATTCCGTCGCAAGCCTCGGGAAACCATCGACATCAACCTCGCGTCGCTGATCGACGTGGTGTTTATTCTGCTGCTGTTTTTCGTCGTGACCACCACGTTCACTCGCGAAACCCAGCTGCGCGTCGATTTGCCGGAAGCGGTCAGTGGCTCACCCGCCGAAGACCAGCAGCTCAAGCAGATCGACGTGGCCATCAGCGCTGAAGGCGTATTTTCGGTGAACAACAAGATTCTGCCGAAGAACGACCTGGCGACCCTGATGGAAGCCATGCAGAAAGAGTCCAACGGTGATACCAACATGCCGTTGTCGATCAGTGCTGACGGCAAGACGCAGCATCAATCCGTGATCACCGCCATGGACGCGGCCGGCAAGCTCGGTTTCAGCCATCTGCGAATGACCACGGTCGAGGCGGCGCCCAAATCCTGATGAGCCTGTCCGATCGCTTGCTCACCGCGTGGTATCAGGGGCATCCGGCCCTGACGCTGCTGCGGCCGCTGGAGTTGTTGTACCGCCGCGTGGTGATCAACAAACGCCAACGTTTTCTCGACGGTGAAGGCGATATCTATCAGCCGTCGGTGCCGTTGATCGTGGTCGGCAACATCACCGTGGGGGGCACCGGCAAGACGCCGATGATTCTCTGGCTGATCGAACATTGCCGGCGCAGCGGCTTGCGCGTCGGCGTGGTCAGTCGTGGTTACGGTGCCAAACCGCCGCAACTGCCATGGCGTGTTGAGGCCGAGCAAACCGCTGACATTGCCGGTGACGAACCGTTGCTGATCGTCCAGCGCACCGGTGTGCCGCTGATGATCGATCCGGATCGCAGCGCCGCCGTCAAAGCCTTGCTCGCCAGCGAACCGCTGGATCTGATCCTCTCCGATGACGGTATGCAGCATTACCGTCTGGCGCGGGATCTGGAGCTGGTGCTGATCGACGCCGCTCGCGGTCTCGGTAACAAACGCTGCTTGCCGGCGGGGCCGTTGCGTGAGCCGATCGAACGTCTGCAAAGTGTCGACGGCATCCTGTTCAATGGCGCGACTGAAGACCGTGATGACGGTTTCGCTTTCCGTCTGCAACCGACGGCACTGGTCAATCTGCGCAGCGGCGAGCGTAAACCCCTTGATCACTTTCCCGCTGGCCAGGCCGTGCACGCCGTCGCCGGGATCGGCAATCCGCAACGTTTCTTCAATACCCTCGAAGCGCTAGACTGGCGAGCAGTGCCGCACGCGTTTGCCGACCACGCCGAATACAGCGTGCAGGCCTTGAATTTCACACCGTCATTGCCATTGGTGATGACCGAAAAGGACGCGGTGAAGTGCCGTGCCTTCGCAGCTGCCGACTGGTGGTATCTGGCTGTTGATGCGCTGCCGTCGCCGGCCTTTGTGGCCTGGTTCGACACGCAGTTGATGCGCCTGTTGCCGGATCGTCTTTTGCCTTAACTCTTTACTCAGGGAATGTTCATGGACACCAAATTGCTCGACATCCTCGCGTGCCCGATCTGCAAAGGCCCGCTCAAGCTCAGCGCCGACAAGACCGAGTTGATCAGCAAGGGCGCCGGTCTGGCGTACCCGATCCGCGACGGCATCCCGGTGATGCTCGAAAGCGAAGCCCGTACCTTGACCACTGACGAGCGTCTGGATAAATGACCACCGCCTTCACCGTTGTCATCCCGTCGCGTTTCGCCTCGACCCGTTTGCCGGGCAAACCGCTGCTGGATATCGCCGGCAAGCCGATGATCCAGCACGTCTGGGAACAGGCGAGCAAAAGCAGCGCCAGCCGTGTGGTCGTCGCGACGGACGATGCGCGCATCGTCGAGGCCTGCCAGGCCTTTGGCGCCGAAGTCGTGCTGACCCGTGAAGACCACAATTCCGGTACTGACCGTCTGGCTGAAGTCGCAGCAAAACTGGGCCTTGAGCCCGACGCGATCGTGGTCAACGTGCAGGGCGACGAGCCGCTGATTCCGCCGAGCGTGATCGATCAGGTCGCCGCCAATCTGGCTGCCCACACCGAAGCGCGCATGGCCACTCTGGCGGAGCCGATCGAAGACGTAGATACCCTGTTCAATCCGAACGTGGTCAAGGTCGTCAGCGACCTCAACGGTCTGGCGCTGACCTTCAGCCGTGCCACTTTGCCTTGGGCGCGTGATGCCTTTGCCAAAAGCCGCGAGCAATTGCCCGAAGGCGTGCCGTACCGTCGTCACATCGGCATTTATGCCTACCGCGCCGGTTTCCTCCATGACTTCGTGAGCTGGGGCCCGTGCTGGCTGGAAAACACTGAATCCCTCGAGCAACTGCGTGCCCTGTGGCACGGCGTGCGGATTCATGTCGCCGATGCGCTGATCGCACCGCCAACGGGCGTCGACACTGCCGAAGACCTTGAGCGCGTTCGTCGCCTGCTGGGGGCCTGATGCGCGTTTTGTTTGTGTGCTTGGGCAACATTTGCCGTTCGCCCACGGCCGAAGGCGTATTGCGCCACAAACTGCGTGAAGCGGGGCTGGCGGATCAGGTCGAAGTGGCTTCCGCCGGCACCGGTGACTGGCACGTCGGCAATCCGCCGGACAAGCGCAGTCAGGCCGCCGCCAAGGTGCGCGGTTATGACCTGTCGGCGCAACGCGCGCAGCAGGTCAGCCGCGCCGACTTCGCCAGTTATGACCTGATTCTGGCCATGGACAACAGCAACCTGCGCAATCTCAAGGCATTGCAGCCGTCCACCGGCAAAGCCGAGCTGGATCTGTTTCTGCGTCGTTATGCCGGGGTGGTTGATGAAGTGCCGGATCCGTATTACGACGGCGATCAGGGTTTCGAGCAGGTGCTGGATCTGATCGAAGCCGCTTGTGAAAAATTGTTGATCGAAGTGAAGGGCCGGTTATGAGTTTGCAGGTGCAACCGCAGGTTTCCCTGAAACCGTTCAACAGTTTTGGCGTAGATGTGCGCGCGCAACTGTTCGCCGAAGCCCACAGCGATGCCGATGTCCGTGAAGCGCTGGCGTATGCCTCCGCGCACGACGTGCCGTTGCTGGTGATCGGTGGTGGCAGCAATTTGCTGTTGACTGCCGACATTGCGGCGTTGGTGCTGCGCATGGCCACCCGTGGCATCCGCGTGATCAGCGATGACGGCGACCGTGTGGTGATCGAAGCTGAAGCCGGCGAGCCTTGGCATCCGTTTGTTCAGCACACGCTGGCGCTGGGTTTTTCCGGACTGGAAAACCTCAGCCTGATTCCCGGCACCGTAGGCGCTGCGCCAATGCAGAACATCGGTGCCTACGGTGTCGAGATCAAGGATGTATTTGCCGGGCTCACCGCGCTGGATTGCCAGACTGGTGAGCTGCGCGACTTCACACTCGATGAATGCAACTTCGCCTACCGCGACAGCCTGTTCAAGCAGCAGCCTGGGCGTTGGTTGATTCTGCGCGTGCGTTTTACCCTCGACCGCGTCGCGCATCTGCATCTGGAATACGGCCCGGTGCGTCAGCGCCTGACCGAGCAGGGCATCGAGCAGCCGACGCCGACCGATGTCAGTCGCGCGATTTGCAGCATCCGCAGTGAAAAACTGCCGGACCCTGCGGTGCTTGGCAATGCCGGCAGCTTCTTCAAAAATCCGCTGGTGTCGGCGGCCATCGTCGCGCAGATCAAAGAACAGCACCCGGATGTGGTGGCCTATGCGCAACCGGACGGGCAGATGAAACTGGCGGCGGGTTGGCTGATCGAGCGTGCCGGCTGGAAAGGCTTCCGCGAGGCCGATGCCGGCGTACATAAATTGCAGGCGCTGGTGCTGGTCAACTACGGCGCGGCAACCGGGCTGCAACTGCTCGATCTGGCGCAACGCATCCAGAAAGACATTGCCGAACGTTTCAATGTCGAGCTGGAAATGGAGCCCAATCGGTATTGAAGCAGCGGCGAGCTTCAAACTTCTAGCGGCAAGCTACAATCTTGAGCGTGAGCCAGCTACTGCTTTTACTTGCAGCTTGTAGCTAAAAGCTCGTAATTGAAAAGCCCTGTCTCAGCAGGGCTTTTTCGTTAATGTTGGGTTAACTTAGCGAGCTAACGATAACCGTCATTTGCTCCACCAAAGGCCCGGTGCAGACCTTCGCGTCGGCACAAGAGAGCCTGATTAGCCTGAGTCGATCTGCGTGAACCACCGCCGATTCAACGGCGGCAGATTGCTCGACCCCATAACCACTAAAAATATGCGGGCGTGCCCATGATTACCCTGAAACTCAACGGTCAAGACCATCCCCTCGATGTCACTGAAGACATGCCGCTGTTGTGGGCGATTCGTGATGTCGCCGGTTACAACGGCACTAAATTCGGTTGCGGCATGGGCCTGTGCGGCGCCTGCACCATTCACATTGACGGTTTGCCGGCGCGCAGTTGCATCACGCCGATCGGTTCGGTGGTTGGCCAGAACGTCACCACCATCGACAACCTGCACGCCGACCCGGTGGGTCAGGTGGTCCAGCAAGCCTGGCTGGACAGTGCTGTAGCGCAATGCGGGTTCTGTCAGGGCGGGCAGATCATGTCGGCCACCGCGTTGCTCAAGACCAACCCGAATCCGAGCGACGAGCAAATCGAAGAAGCCATGGTCGGCAACATTTGTCGCTGCGGCACCTACAACCGAATCAAAATCGCTATTCGTCAGGCTTCCACTCACTTGAAGGAGGCCAAGGCATGAGTCGCCTTCCGAATGATTTCGCCCTGAGCAATCTCAGCCGTCGCGGTTTCCTCAAAGGCGTCGGCGCCACCGGTGCGCTGGTACTGGCCGCCAGTTGGGGTTGGCAGGATGCGTTGGCTGAAGACAAACCTAAGCAATTCGGCGCCGATGGCATGCCTAACGGCTGGATCGATGATCCGAAGGTCTACGTCAGCATCGCCGCTGATGGCACGGTGACCGTGGTGTGCAACCGCTCCGAGATGGGCCAGGGCGTGCGCACCAGTCTGACCATGGTCGTCGCCGATGAGCTGGAGGCCGATTGGGCCCACGTCAAAGTGCAACAGGCGCCGGGCGATGAAGTGCGTTTCGGTAACCAGGACACCGACGGTTCGCGCAGCATGCGCCATTGGTATGAGCCGATGCGGCGTTGCGGTGCGGCGGCGCGGACCATGCTTGAACAAGCCGCCGCTGCGCAGTGGAAAGTGCCGGTCGGCGAATGCCAGGCGCAGTTGCACAAAGTCATCCATAAATCGTCCGGCCGTGAGCTGGGTTATGGCGAACTGGCCGCTGCCGCGAGTGCGTTGGCGGTGCCGGCACGGGACAGCCTGCGCCTCAAGCAGCCGTCGGAATTCCGCTACATCGGCAAGGAAGGTACCAAAGCCATCGATGGCGACGACATCGTCAACGGTCGCGCGGTATACGGCGCGGACGTGCATTTCGACGGCATGCTGTACGCCACCATTGCCCGTCCGGCGGTGTACGGCGGCAAGGTCAAATCGGTGGATGACAGCGCCGCGCTGAAAGTCCCCGGCGTGCTCAAAGTGCTGCAGATCGAAAGTCGTCCGCTGCCTTCGGAGTTTCAGCCGTTGGGTGGCGTGGCAGTCGTCGCCAGCAATACCTGGGCAGCGATCAAGGGTCGCGAGGCGTTGAAAATCGAATGGGATGACGGCCCTAACGCCAGTTACGACTCGATCGCCTATCGCAAGGAGCTGGAAGCCGCCTCGCTCAAGCCCGGCAAAGTGGTGCGCAACACCGGCGATATCGACAAGGCCCTGAACGGCGCCGCGAGTACGCTCGAAGCTTCCTACTATTTACCGCATCTCGCCCAGGCCCCCATGGAGCCAATGGTCGCCATCGCCCGTTACAAGGACGGCGTTTGCGAAGCCTGGGCACCGAGTCAGGCACCACAAGTCACCCGCGAACGAATCGGCGAGCGCCTTGGTTTGCCGTTCGACAACGTCACCTTTAATGTCACGCTGCTCGGCGGTGGTTTTGGGCGCAAATCCAAGCCGGATTTCGTCGTCGAAGCGGCGATCCTCGCCAAAGAATTCCCCGGCAAAGCCGTGCGGGTGCAGTGGACGCGTGAAGATGACATCCACAACTCGTATTTCCATACTGTGTCCGCCGAATACCTCAAGGCGGGCGTGGGCAAGGACGGCATGCCCTCCGGCTGGTTGCATCGCACCGTGGCGCCGAGCATCACTGCGTTGTTCGCGCCGGGCATGAACCATGAAGCGGCATTCGAGCTGGGCATGGGTTTCACCAACATGGCCTATGCGATTCCCAACGTGCGCCTGGAAAACCCCGAAGCGACCGTGCACACGCGGGTCGGCTGGTATCGCTCGGTGTCGAACATTCCCCATGGTTTCGCGATTCAGAGCTTTGTCGATGAACTGGCGCACAAGGCTGGCGAGGATCCGCTCAAGTACCAAGTCAAACTGCTCGGCCCTGACCGGCAGATCGACCCGCGCACGCTGAGCGAAGAGTGGAACTACGGCGAATCGCCCGAGCGTTACCCGATCGATACCGGGCGCATGCGCACCGTGCTGGAAACTGCCGCGAAGGCCGCCGGTTGGGGGCGAAAATTGCCCAAGGGCCGTGGTCTGGGGTTGGCGGTGCATTACAGCTTCGTCACTTATGTGGCGGCGGTGATCGAAGTCGAGGTCAAAGACGACGGCACGCTGATCGTGCATAAGGCCGATATCGCCGTGGATTGCGGGCCGCAGATCAACCCTGAGCGCATTCGCTCGCAGTTCGAAGGCGCTTGTGTGATGGGCCTCGGTAATGCCGTGCTGGGGGAAATCAGCTTCAAGGACGGCATGGTTCAGCAGGACAACTTCCATATGTATGAAGTAGCGCGCATGTCGCTGGCACCGAAGGAAGTCGCGGTGCATTTGGTTACACCGCCGGGCGATGTGCCGTTGGGCGGTGTCGGCGAACCGGGCGTGCCACCGATTGCTCCGGCCTTGTGTAACGCGATCTTCGCCGCCACCGGCAAGCGCATTCGCAATCTGCCGGTGCGTTATCAGTTGCAGGGCTGGCAGAAGGCAGAGGCGTAATGGACAGCGTTGACCTCAACGTCTTGCGCAGCGTCCTTGAATGGCGCCGCGGCGGACAGCGGGTGGTGCTGTTCAGCGTGGTGCAGACCTGGGGCACCGCGCCCCGCGCTCCAGGCGCCATGTTGGCGTTGCGTGAGGATGGCGTGGTGATCGGTTCGGTGTCGGGCGGGTGCGTCGAGGATGACTTGATCGCCCGCCTGCACGACGGACGCATCGCCACCGATGGGCCGCCGGTGCAGTTGATCACTTATGGCGTCACGCGAGAGGAGGCGGCGCGGTTTGGCTTGCCTTGTGGCGGTACGTTGCGCCTGACTGAAGAGCGCGTCGGCGACCCTGCGTGGGTTGCCGAATTACTGGCTCGTTGTGAGGCTCACGAGATCGTTGCTCGCGAATTGAACATCGAAACCGGCGAAGTGCTTCTGTCACCGGCGAGCAAAAGCGATGCGCTGGAATTCGACGGTAAAACCCTGCGTGCGATCTACGGTCCGCGTTGGCGGCTGCTGTTGATCGGTGCCGGCCAGTTGTCGCGCTACGTCGCGGACATGGCACGGCTGCTGGATTTCGAAGTGCTGATCTGCGATCCGCGTACCGAGTTTGTCTACGGTTGGGAAGAGCACCACGGGCGTTTCGTCCCGGGTATGCCGGATGACGCGGTGCTGAGTATCCAGACCGATGAGCGCACGGCGATTGTCGCGCTGACTCACGACCCGCGTCTGGATGATATGGCGTTGCTGACGGCGCTGGATTCGCCAGCCTTCTATGTTGGTGCGCTCGGCTCTCGGGTCAACAGTCAGAAACGTCGGGAGAATCTGGCTCAGCTAGGCTTGTCGGTACAGGCGATCGATCGACTGCACGGGCCGATCGGTCTGCACATCGGCAGTCATTCACCGGCGGAAATTGCCTTGTCCTTGCTGGCAGAGATCGTCGCGATCAAGAACGGTGTCGAGTTGAAGCAGAAGAAAACACTGGAGGACGCATGAGTCGATCCATTGCAGTGATTGTGCTGGCAGCGGGCGAGGGCAATCGCTTTCGCCAAGTGGCGGGTGCGGACAAGGACAAGTTGCTGGCGGACTGCACCGGGCGTGATGGCGCGGTGCGTTCGGTGATCGAGCAGGTGTTGGTGAATCTGCCGGCCGGTCTTGATAAGCGCGTCATGGTGACGACTGAGGCGCGGCCGCAGGCAATGCGCATGGCGCAGGCTTATGGCTGTGAGGTTGTGTCGATCGATTCGACCGGAATGGGTGACAGCATTGCCGCCGGCGTTGCGGCTTGTCCGGATGCCGATGGCTGGTTGATTGTGCTGGGGGATATGCCGTTTATCTTGCCGTCGAGTATTGAGCGGGTGGTTGCGGCGATTGCTGACGATGCGGTGAGCGTGCCGGTGCAGGGTGGCGAGTTTGGTCATCCGGTGGGGTTTGGGCGGTCGTTTGGTTTGGGGTTGCAGGCGTTGAGTGGTGATCGTGGGGCCAGGCCTTTGTTCAAGCAGGGCAGGGTGGTGGAGATCGCCGTCGATGATCCAGGCGTTCTGTGGGATATCGATGTGCCTGAGGCTTTGGTTTTTACTTCGTCTTGAGGTTTGTGTGAATTCCTTAGAGCCCTCACCCTAGCCCTCTCCCAGCGGGAGAGGGGACTGACCGAGGTGTTCTTTCGAGGTACACCAACCTGAAACTTCGAGTCGAACTCCGGCTTTGACGCACACGGAGATCGGCTCCCTTTCCCCCTCGCCCCGTGGGGAGAGGGCTGGGGTGAGGGGGGGATCTAGAGTCCACCACAAAAAATCGAGGCATAAAAAAGCCCCGCCAGGTTTTCACCGGGCGGGGCTTTTTAACGGCTTTGGGAATTACACGAGTGGTTTAGGCTCGTGTTCTTTTTCCTCAGCCTCTTGGTGCTGCTCGACCGCGTCCTGAACGGAGCGTGGTGCTTCAGCAATCACCGCTTCGACAACCGCTTCTTCAGCGACCGGGGCAGGAGTTGCCTCAACCACTTCAGCTACCGGAGCAGCAGCGGCAGCCAGTTCGGCTTCCTTCTGCAGACGCTCTTCTTCACGCTTGCGACGACGCACTTCACGTGGGTCGTTTGGCGCGCGGCCGCTTGGCGTCAGGGCGCTGACTGGAGCTGGCGCTTCAACCACCGGGGCTGGCGCTTCGGCAACGACAGGTGCTTCGACAGCCGGGGCTGGTTGAGCAACGACCACTGGCTCGGCTACTTTGGTCTCTTCAACCACGGGAGCTTCAACCACAGGCGCTTCGAACACTGGCTTTTCAACAACCGGTGCTTCAACCACTGGCGCTGGTGTTTCAACAACAGCCGGCTCGGCGATCCAGTTGAAAGCGGTCTGCTCTTCACGAACTTCACGCACGGTTTCGGTCACGGTTTCAGCGACGGTTTCAACCGCCGGCTCGGCAGCCACAAATGGCGCTGGCTCGACCTGCGGCAGGGTTTCCTGAACCGGAGCCACTTCGACTTCCGGAGCAGCAACCACTTCTACCGGAGTGGTCGCTTCAACAGCCGGCGCTTCCACTGCAGCGGTTTCCTGAACAGCAGCGGTGGCGCGTTCGGCTTGCTCGTGAGCTTGGGCTTCGGCCGGAGCGCTGATCACGGTGCTGGCAACGGCGGCGGTGACAGCCAGACCAGCAGCCAGATCGGCAGTGCTTGGCTCTTCAGCGTTTTCGCCGGACTCGGACTCTTCCGAACCTTCGATCACGTTGCCGTTGGCATCACGCTGACGCTCACGACGGTTGCTGCGACGACGCTGACCGCGCGAACGACGACGTGGACGATCGCCTTCGGCATTCTCCGAACCGTCTTCCGGCAGTTGCTCTTCGTTGCTGTTCACTTCTTCTTCAGCGACGGCAGCAGCAGCCTGTTCGGCACGCGGTTGACGCTCTTCACGCGGTGGACGCGGTGCGCGCTCTTCACGTGGCTGACGGGCTGGACGCTCTTCAGCGGTTACGGCTGCGGCTGCAGCAACTGCCGGAACGGCGTCCAGCGGCTCACGCAGTTCACGCACGCGCTCTTCACGTTCGCCACGTGGCTTGCGATCTTCGCGCGGAGCACGTGGTGCACGCTCTTCACGCGGAGCACGAGGTGCGCGCTCTTCGCGGGCTACCGGCGTTTCGGTGCGGGCTTCACGCGGTTCGCGGACTTCACGGGCTTCGCGTGGCGCGCGCTCTTCACGCGGCTCGCGTGGGGCACGTTCTTCACGTGGAGCACGTTCTTCGCGCGGCTTGCGCTCTTCATCGCGACGACCGTTACGGTTGCGGCTCTGCTGGCGACCGTTGCGACGTTCTTCGTTACGGGCCGGACGTTCGCTGGCAGGTTTTTCAACCACAGCCGGAGCGGCTGGCTCTTCTTTGGTGGCGAACAGGCTGACCAGCGATTTCACCAGGCCTTTGAACAGGCTTGGCTCTGGCGCGGCAACCGGAGCTGGTGCAGCGGCGACAGGTGCGGCGGCTTCGGTCGGAACCGGAGCGTTGGCACGGGCCGGTGCAGTTTTAACGGCTGCTTCCTGGCGAACCAGGGTGCGGGTCGCAGCGGCTGGCTGGACTTCTTCGACTTCGGCAGCGGCAGCAGCGATTTCGTAGCTGGACTGGTTGGTCGCGGCTTCCGGGCTGTCGTCACGCAGACGCTGAACTTCGAAGTGCGGCGTTTCAAGGTGATCGTTCGGCAGAATGACGATGCGAGCACGGGTGCGCAGTTCGATCTTGGTGATCGAGTTGCGTTTTTCGTTGAGCAGGAACGCAGCGACCGGAATCGGCACCTGAGCGCGCACTTCGGCAGTGCGGTCTTTCAGGGCTTCTTCTTCGATCAGGCGCAGGATCGCCAGCGACAGCGATTCAACGTCACGGATGATGCCGGTGCCGTTGCAACGCGGGCAGACGATGCCGCTGCTTTCGCCCAGCGATGGACGCAGGCGCTGACGGGACATTTCCAGCAGACCGAAGCGCGAGATGCGGCCGATCTGCACGCGAGCGCGGTCGGCTTCCAGGCATTCGCGGACTTTCTCTTCCACGGCGCGCTGGTTCTTGGCTGGGGTCATGTCGATGAAGTCGATGACGATCAGGCCGCCGATGTCGCGCAGGCGCAACTGACGGGCGATTTCTTCGGCGGCTTCAAGATTGGTCTGCAGGGCGGTTTCTTCGATGTCGCTGCCTTTGGTGGCGCGCGCCGAGTTGATGTCGATGGACACCAGGGCTTCGGTCGGATCGATAACGATGGAGCCGCCGGAAGGCAGTTCAACGACGCGCTGGAAAGCGGTCTCGATCTGGCTTTCGATCTGGAAACGGTTGAACAGCGGAACGCTGTCTTCGTAAAGCTTGATCTTGCTGGCGTACTGCGGCATCACCTGACGGATGAAGGTCAGGGCTTCGTCCTGGGCTTCAACGCTGTCGATCAGCACTTCGCCGATGTCCTGGCGCAGGTAATCGCGGATGGCGCGGATGATCACGTTGCTTTCCTGGTAGATCAGGAATGGCGCGGAGCGATCCAGCGAGGCTTCTTTAATAGCAGTCCACAGTTGCAGCAGGTAGTCGAGGTCCCACTGCATTTCTTCGCTGCTGCGGCCAAGGCCGGCAGTGCGCACGATCAGACCCATGTCGGCCGGTGCAACCAGGCCGTTCAGCGCTTCACGCAGCTCGTTGCGCTCTTCGCCTTCGATGCGACGGGAAATACCGCCGGCACGCGGGTTGTTCGGCATCAGCACGAGGTAACGACCGGCCAGGCTGATGAAGGTGGTCAGGGCTGCGCCCTTGTTGCCACGTTCTTCTTTTTCGACCTGAACGATGACTTCCTGGCCTTCGCTCAGGACGTCCTTGATGTTGACGCGGCCTTCAGGGGCTTTCTTGAAGTATTCGCGGGAGATTTCTTTGAGGGGCAGGAAGCCGTGGCGCTCAGAGCCGAAATCGACAAAGGCAGCCTCAAGGCTTGGTTCGATGCGAGTGATACGGCCTTTATAGATGTTGGCCTTCTTCTGCTCGCGTGCACCGGATTCGATGTCCAGGTCGTAGAGGCGTTGGCCATCTACCAGTGCAACACGCAACTCTTCGGGTTGAGTTGCGTTAATCAGCATTCTTTTCATGTAGTACCGTCGGTTTCCGGGCTGCCGGAAACGGCGTTCGGCACACACGACTTCTCACGGTCGGTGTCAGGTGCGTCGGGAGTGGTTGGCCATTCCCGTGTCCAGCGATATGCGGCCAATTGGGCCGATATAGCGACGTACGCGTCCTGCTTGCTGTGGCTACTTAAGCACTCAGTCAGGAGGAGGAATCAACCAGCGGCTGTGGACGAGATGAAGCGTCTTGATAAAGCCTATTGCTACACAGTCCAGCGGTTGTGCATCTCCACCCTACACGTATCCCTGATAATTCGGGTGCTGCCGCGCGCAGAATCCGCAGCGGGTTGGCATTTACCGTGAGCTCCGAAAGGGGAGGTCACGCATCATGGCTAATTCAGGCGTTGTTTCCGAAGCATTCGCTCGGGGTCATCTGCAGCTGACTGCACTTTGTGAACTGGCCTTGAATGTGTGCCTGTCAGGCGAGTAAAAACTCTGCTCGACGGTGTAATTCAGGCCTCATGTCACCTGCGCTTGTTACAACTGCAAACTCCACCGTTACGTAGCAAAAGCCCCGTAGGACGGCCTCGCGTCCTGGTGAATTGCGTTGGTCAGGGCCGGTTTTTGACCGTGGTTCCTCTGTCCAGGCCGCTTTTGGCGGCGTTCGCGACTATAGCAGCAATGATTAAGTGCTTCAATTCCATAAAAATTGTTATCATCGCCGGCATGACAACTACTGCACCTTCGACTCCAGGCGTTCAATTGCTTGAAGTCTCGCCGGAGTATGCCGGCCAACGAATCGACAACTTTCTCCTCGCCCGGCTCAAAGGCGTGCCCAAGACCTTGATTTACCGCATTTTGCGTAAAGGCGAAGTGCGTGTTAACAAAGGTCGGATCAAGCCCGAATACAAGCTGCAGGCCGGCGATATCGTGCGCGTGCCGCCGGTTCGCGTGCCTGAGCGCGATGAGCCGGTGCCACTGGCCCAAGGCCTGTTGCAGCGCCTGGAAGCCTCGATTGTCTTCGAAGACAAAGCTCTGATCGTGATCAACAAGCCTGCCGGCATTGCGGTTCACGGCGGCAGCGGCTTGAACTTCGGCGTAATCGAAGCCTTTCGTCAGTTGCGTCCCGATGCCAAAGAGCTGGAACTGGTTCACCGTCTCGACCGCGACACCTCCGGCCTGCTGATGATCGCCAAAAAGCGCAGCATGTTGCGCCACTTGCATGAGCAATTGCGTGGTGACGGCGTCGACAAGCGCTATATGGCGCTGGTGCGTGGTAACTGGGCGACCTCGATCAAGAAAGTCAGCGCGCCATTGCTCAAGAGCAATCTGCGTTCCGGCGAGCGCATGGTCGAAGTCAATGACGAGGGCAAAGAAGCGCTGACCATGTTCAAGGTGCTGCGCCGCTTCGGTGACTTTGCCACCATGGTCGAGGCTAAACCGGTTACCGGTCGTACCCACCAGATTCGCGTGCACACCCTGCATGCTGGCCATTGCATTGCTGGCGACAGCAAGTACGGCGATGAGGATTTCACCAAGGAGATCCGCGATCTGGGCGGCAAGCGGCTGTTCCTGCACGCCTACATGCTGACCGTGCCGCTGCCCGATGGCGGCAAGCTGACCTTGCAGGCGCCGGTCGATGAAATGTGGGCCAAGACCGTGGAGCGATTGAGTGCGCCCATCTGATTACAAGCTGCTGATTTTCGATTGGGACGGCACGCTGGCCGATTCCATTCACCGGATCGTCGAGGCCATGCACTCGGCGTCCGGGCGCTCCGGTTTCGAGTTGCGTGATGATTTTGCCGTCAAAGGCATCATCGGTCTGGGCTTGCCCGAGGCGATTCGCACGCTGTACCCGGAAATCAGCGATGCCGAAATGACCTTGTTTCGCGAGTATTACGCTGACCACTACATTGCCGCAGAAGCGGTGCCTTCGCCACTGTTCGACGGTGTCGTCGAGTCGATGGCGTCCTTTCGCGGGCAGGGTTATCACCTCGCCGTCGCGACCGGCAAAAATCGTCGCGGACTGGACCGAGTGCTCAAGGCCAATGGCTGGGAAGATTATTTCGATATCACCCGCGCTGCCGATGAAACTGCGAGCAAGCCGCACCCTCTGATGCTGGAACAGATCCTTGCGCATTGTGGTGTGCGCCCGGAGCAGGCATTGATGGTCGGCGACTCGTCCTTCGATCTGCTGATGGCGCGTAATGCCGGGATGGATTCTGTAGCGGTCAGCTATGGCGCGCAATCGATCGAATCGCTGCAGCAGTTCGAGCCGCGCCTGTCGATTGACCGTTTTTGTGAATTGCATGCCTGGCTGGGGCAGCAGGCTTAATACGTTTTTGCTGGGGTGGATGGCATGACCGACGAATGGAAAGCACCGGCCAAGGCAAGTGCCGACGACGGTGACCAGAAAAGCTGGAAGCTGTTGGAGAAGACGCTGCTCGCCGGCGTGCAGGAACAGCGTCGTTCGCGGCGTTGGGGGATTTTTTTCAAGCTGCTGACCTTTGTTTATCTGTTTGTGGCACTGATCCTGTTCACGCCGTTGATGGACATGGAAAAGAGCGCCACACGCGGCTCGAACTACACCGCGTTGATCGACGTCACCGGCATGATCGCCGACAAGGAACCGGCCAGTGCCGATAACATCGTCGGCAGCCTGCGGGCGGCGTTCGAGGACAAGAAGGTCAAGGGTGTGATCCTGCGGATCAACAGTCCTGGCGGCAGTCCGGTGCAGTCAGGTTATGTGTATGACGAGATCAAGCGTCTGCGCGGTCTGCATCCGGAGATCAAAGTGTATGCGGTGATTTCCGATCTCGGTGCGTCCGGCGCTTATTACATCGCCAGTGCGGCGGATCAGATCTACGCCGACAAGGCCAGTCTGGTCGGTTCGATTGGCGTGACGGCGGCCGGTTACGGTTTTGTCGGCACCATGGAAAAACTGGGTGTCGAGCGTCGTACGTACACCTCGGGTGAACACAAATCGTTCCTCGATCCGTTCCAGCCGCAGAAGCCTGAAGAGACGGCATTCTGGCAGAGCGTGCTCGATACGACGCACAAGCAGTTCATCAACAGCGTCAAGCAGGGGCGTGGCGATCGCTTGAAAGACAAGGATCATCCAGAGTTGTTCTCCGGGTTGGTCTGGTCGGGTGAGCAGGCGCTGCCGCTGGGTTTGATTGATGGCCTGGGCAATGCCAGTTCGGTGGCACGTGATGTGATTGGCGAGAAAGAGCTGGTCGACTTCACTGTGCAGGAGTCACCGTTCGATCGCTTCTCGAAGAAGCTCGGTGCCAGTGTGGCTGAGCAGTTGGCGATGTGGATGGGTTTCCACGGGCCTTCGTTGCGCTGATTCGTTGTAACGATCAAAAGATCGCAGCCTTCGGCAGCTCCTACAGGGTTTTACATTCCCATGTAGGAGCTGCCGAAGGCTGCGATCTTTTGCTTTTAAGGAATCTGCACGCCCTCAACCAGCAACATGTCGATCAGCCGAATCAGCGGCAAACCGATCAGGCTGGTGGCGTCAGGCCCTTCAGTGGACTGAAACAGGCTCACCCCCAACCCTTCCGCCTTGAAGCTGCCAGCGCAGTCATACGGCTGCTCGATACGCAGATAGCGCTCGACGCGCGCCTGATCGAGCTGGCGCATGTGTACGGTAAACGGCACGCAGTCGACCTGGCATCGGCCGGTCTGGCTGTTAAGCAGGGCCAGGCCGGTCAGGAAGGTCACGCTGGCGCCGCTGGCGGCCATTAACTGTTCACGGGCCTTCTCGAAGGTGTGCGGCTTGCCGATGATCTGCTCGCCGAGCACGGCGACCTGATCCGAGCCGATAATCAGATGGGCGGGATGGCTATCAGCCAATGCCCGGGCCTTTTGTTCGGCGAGGCGCTTGACCAGTTCGATGGCTGACTCACCTGGGCGGTGACTTTCATCGATATCCGGCGAGCTGCAGACGAACGGCAGGTGCAGGCGGGCGAGCAATTCCCGACGATAGGTCGAGCTTGAAGCAAGTAATAAAGGCGGCATTTGCGTCTCCTGGGGCAGGTGCGAATTCTAGCGGAGGCACGCAAGTGACGGACAGGGCACAATTTCCTTTGACATGGGTGGGTGCATCCCTATAATGCTGCGCCTATGTTGAATGACCCGATTCCACCTCACGTTGACCCGCGCAAATTGGCTGATCGTGGCACCACCCTTCAAGGTGAACTGCTGCTGGCCGATTTGAAGAGACTCTGCGACCCGCTTTCCGACGATGTCGGTACGGTGCAGGCGAAATTCGTTTTTGAACGAGATGAACGTAAATCTGTGGTGATCCACAGCTTTATCGACACCGAGGTCAAAATGGTTTGCCAGCGTTGTCTTGAGCTGGTCACCCTGCCGATCCACAGCGAATGCAGTTATGCTGTGGTGAAAGAGGGTGCGAATACCCAGTCGTTGCCGAAAGGTTATGACGTGCTGGAACTGGGCGAAGATCCATTGGATCTGCAGTCACTGATCGAGGAGGAGCTTCTGCTCGCCTTGCCCATTGTGCCTGCTCATCATCCGGAAGAATGCCAGCAGCCGGCGGGTCTCGATGAGCCCGAACCGAGCGAGGACGAGTCAACGCGGTCCAACCCGTTCAGTGTATTGGCGCAGTTAAAGCGTGACCCAAACGTTTAGGAGTTAATCAATTATGGCTGTTCAGCAGAACAAAAAATCCCGCTCTGCCCGTGACATGCGCCGTTCGCACGACGCTCTCGAGGCTAGCACCCTGTCTGTAGAAAAAACCACTGGTGAAGTTCACCTGCGTCACCACGTATCGCCAGAAGGCGTATACCGTGGCCGTAAAGTGATCGACAAGGGCGCTGACGAGTAATCACTTGTCCGCTCAAGTCATCGCGATTGACGCAATGGGCGGGGACTTCGGTCCCCGCAGCATTGTTCAGGCCAGCCTTGCTTGTCTGTCTGCTACGCCCTCGCTGCACCTGACCCTCGTCGGTCAACCCTCCCTTCTTGAAGAATTGATCCACGGCCAATCGGCTGCTGATCGCGCGCGCCTGACGATTGTCCCGGCCAGCGAAGTCATCACCATGGACGAAAAGCCGACCCAGGCCTTGCGTGGCAAGCCGGATTCGTCGATGCGTGTCGCCCTTGAGCTGGTGCGTGATGGCAAGGCTCAGGCCTGTGTCAGTGCTGGCAATACCGGTGCATTGATGGCGTTGTCGCGGTTTGTGCTGAAGACGCTGCCGGGTATTGATCGGCCGGCGATGGTGGCGGCGATTCCAACGCAGAAGGGCTATTGCCAGTTGCTCGATCTGGGCGCCAATGTCGACTGCAGTGCCGAACATCTGCTGCAGTTTGCGGTGATGGGTTCGGTGGCGGCGCAGACGCTGGGGATCAATCGCCCGCGCGTGGCGCTGCTGAATATCGGCACTGAAGACATCAAGGGCAATCAGCAGGTCAAACTGGCCGCAACACTGTTGCAGGCTGCTCGTGGCATCAACTACATCGGCTTTATCGAAGGCGACGGCTTGTATCGTGGCGAGGCCGATGTTGTGGTGTGTGATGGTTTTGTCGGCAACATCCTGCTCAAGTCCAGCGAAGGTCTGGCAACGATGATCGCGGCGCGCATCGAGGCGCTGTTCAAAAGAAATCTCGCCTCCCGTGCCGTTGGGGCTTTGGCGTTACCGTTGATGAAGCGCTTGCAGGCCGATCTGGCACCGGCGCGACATAACGGTGCAAGCTTTCTCGGCTTGCAGGGTATCGTGGTGAAAAGCCACGGCTCAGCCGGGGTTCAGGGCTTTCAGAGTGCTATTTCGCGTGCGCTGATCGAGATCCAGGAAAATCTTCCCGAGCGCCTCCACGGTCGTCTGGAGGATTTGTTGTCTTAGGCGTTTTCGTCGGACAATGCTTAAATGTGACCGCCCGGTTCAAAGGGCCATCCAACTGTCAGTTTCTTGCGTCCCCCAGCGGGGCGTCATTTTCCGACGACAAGATCATTAGGGGCTTGTTACATGTCTGCTTCCCTCGCATTCGTCTTTCCAGGACAGGGTTCGCAGTCCCTCGGCATGCTGGCCGAGCTGGGCGCGGAATATCCGTTGATCCTCGAAACATTCAAAGAAGCCTCTGAGGCTCTGGGCTATGACCTGTGGGCGCTGACCCAGCAGGGCCCCGAAGAGTTGCTCAATCAAACCGATAAAACCCAACCGGCCATTTTGACCGCTTCGATCGCCCTGTGGCGTCTGTGGCTGGCTGAAGGCGGTGCGCGTCCGGCCTTTGTTGCCGGGCACAGCCTGGGTGAATACAGCGCGCTAGTCGCTGCTGGCAGCCTGACACTGGCTGACGCGGTAAAGCTCGTTGAGCGCCGTGGTCAACTGATGCAGGAAGCGGTTCCGGCCGGGCAGGGCGGCATGGCTGCCATCCTCGGTCTGGAAGATGCCGATGTACTGGCTGCCTGCGCCGAAGCGGCGCAAGGTGAAGTGGTCAGCGCGGTCAATTTCAACTCGCCGGGCCAAGTGGTGATTGCTGGTGCCAAGGCTGCTGTCGAGCGTGCCATCGAAGGCTGCAAGGCGCGTGGCGCCAAGCGTGCCATGCCGCTGCCGGTGAGCGTGCCGTCGCACTGCGAGCTGATGCGTCCGGCCGCCGAGCGCTTTGCCGAATCCATTGCCGCCATCGACTGGCAGGCGCCGCAGATCCCGGTGGTACAGAACGTCAGCGCGCAAGTGCCGGCCGATCTGGAAACCCTCAAGCGTGATCTGCTCGAACAACTGTACAAGCCGGTGCGCTGGGTCGAGTCGGTACAGACTCTCGCCGCCAAAGGCGCGACCAATCTGGTCGAATGCGGCCCGGGCAAGGTCCTGGCCGGTCTGAACAAGCGTTGCGCCGAAGGCGTGGCGACTTCCAACCTCAATACCCCAGACGCTTTCGCTGCCGCTCGCGCAGCGCAAGCCTGAATCAGGAGAAACTTGCATGAGTCTGCAAGGTAAAGTTGCACTGGTCACCGGTGCAAGCCGCGGTATCGGCCAGGCTATCGCACTGGAGCTGGGTCGTCAGGGCGCCATCGTCATTGGCACCGCGACTTCCGCTTCGGGCGCTGAGCGTATCGCCGCAACCCTGAAGGAAAACGGTATTCAGGGCGCAGGTTTTGAGCTCAACGTTACCAGCGATGAATCGGTCAGTGCTGTGCTGGCGGGCATTCAGGAGCAGTTTGGTGCGCCGGTGGCGATCCTGGTCAATAATGCCGGCATCACCCGCGATAACCTAATGATGCGCATGAAAGACGACGAGTGGTACGACGTGATCGATACCAATCTGAACAGTCTGTATCGCCTGTCCAAGGGCGTTCTGCGCGGCATGACCAAGGCGCGTTGGGGGCGAATTATCAGTATTGGCTCGGTGGTGGGTGCCATGGGCAACGCAGGCCAAGTAAACTATGCAGCCGCCAAGGCCGGTCTGGAAGGTTTCAGCCGTGCAATGGCGCGTGAAGTCGGTTCGCGTTCGATTACGGTCAACTCGGTAACCCCAGGGTTTATCGACACCGATATGACGCGCGAGCTGCCTGAAGCACAGCGTGAAGCCTTGCAGACGCAGATTCCGCTGGGTCGTTTGGGACAAGCTCAAGAGATCGCGTCTGTGGTCGCTTTTCTTGCATCCGACGGTGCGGCATACGTCACTGGGGCTACAATCCCGGTGAACGGTGGGATGTACATGTAAGTAAAATGTGACGGATTGCTTCAAAAAAATGTCATACGAGCTGTCTAAAATCCGTTATAAAGCTGCAATCTATTTATAGGCAGAGGGCTGCAGGGTTTGAGGAGTGAAGCTTTCAGTTGAAAAACTGAAAAGTCTTTCTATACACTTACCCACTGGCCAGCTGCCTGAATTTGTCCATTAGGAGTGAAAACAAGGTATGAGCACCATCGAAGAGCGCGTCAAGAAAATCGTTGCCGAGCAACTGGGTGTTAAAGAAGAAGAAGTGGTCAACACCGCTTCCTTCGTAGAAGACCTGGGTGCCGACTCCCTTGACACCGTTGAGCTGGTGATGGCTCTGGAAGAGGAATTCGAGACCGAAATCCCTGACGAAGAAGCTGAGAAGATCACTACTGTACAAGCTGCAATCGACTACGTTACTAGCCACCAGGCGTAATAGTTTGTAATCGTTGTTTGCTGTCATGGAAAAACCGCACTGCCATCATGGCGTGCGGTTTTTTCTTTAGGCCTGATGCAAAATCGTCATTTGAAAAAGGAGAGTGCTGTGTCGCGTAGACGCGTCGTAGTCACCGGTATGGGTATGTTGTCGCCACTGGGCACGGATGTGCCGAGCAGTTGGCAGGGCATTCTGGCTGGCCGCAGTGGCATTGGTCTGATCGAACACACCGACCTTTCTGCCTACTCCACCCGCTTTGGCGGCTCGGTAAAGGGCTTCAATGTCGAGGAATACCTGTCGGTCAAGGAAGCGCGCAAGCTCGACCTGTTCATTCAGTACGGCCTCGCCGCAGGCTTTCAAGCCGTGCGCAACGCCGGGCTGGAAGTCACTGACGCCAACCGTGAACGCATTGGCGTAGCCATGGGTTCAGGAATCGGCGGTCTGACCAACATCGAAGAAACCAGCCGTACCCTGCATGAGACGGGCCCGCGTCGAATCTCGCCATTCTTCGTGCCAGGCTCGATCATCAATATGATTTCCGGTTTCCTGTCCATCCACCTGGGGGCACAGGGACCTAACTACGCCATCGCCACTGCATGTACCACCGGTACGCACTGCATCGGCATGGCGGCGCGCAACATCATGTACGACGAAGCCGACGTGATGATTGCCGGCGGTGCCGAAATGGCCGCGTGCGGCCTGGGCATGGGTGGCTTCGGCGCGTCCCGTGCGCTGTCGACCCGCAATGACGAACCGACCCGCGCCAGTCGTCCATGGGACAAGGGCCGTGATGGCTTCGTCCTGTCCGACGGTGCCGGTGCACTGGTTCTCGAAGAACTGGAGCACGCCAAGGCGCGCGGCGCGACCATCTATGCCGAACTCATCGGCTTTGGCACCAGTGGCGACGCGTTCCACATGACCTCGCCACCTGCCGACGGCGCCGGTGCAGCACGCTGCATCACCAACGCGCTGCGCGATGCGAAGATCAACGCCGATCAAGTGCAATACATCAACGCTCACGGTACTTCGACTTCGGCCGGCGACCTCGCCGAAGCCAATGCGATCAAGACCGTGTTCGGTGATCACGCCTACAAACTGGCAGTGAGCTCGACCAAATCGATGACCGGTCACCTGTTGGGTGCGGCGGGCGCGGTTGAAGCGATCTTCAGCGTGCTGGCGATCAACAGCCAGGTAGCCCCGCCGACCATCAACCTCGATGAGCCGGACGAAGGCTGCGACCTTGATTTCGTCGCGCACACCGCGCGCAACATGGACATCGATGTCGTGCTGTCCAACTCCTTCGGTTTTGGCGGCACCAACGGCACCTTGGCGTTCCGCCGGTTCGCAGGCTGATGGACAGCTGGGTCGACGGTCAACCGGCTGACACTCTGTCGCTGAAAGATCGCGGCCTGGCATACGGCGACGGTCTGTTCGAGACCATCGCTGTGCGTAGCGGCCAGCCGATCCTGCTGGATCGGCACCTGACACGTCTGGCCGATGGCTGCTCGCGTCTGGCCATCGCCGCCGATATCGAGCTGATTCGCCACGAGCTGCTGAGCTACGCCGCCGCGATGGGCGAGGGCGTGCTCAAGTTCATCCTCACCCGTGGCGACGGTTTGCGCGGTTATGCGCCCGACCCGACGGCGCCGGGCCGCCGTATTCTGCAAGGCAATCCTCCAGCGGCTTATCCCGCTGTGCATGCTGAACAAGGCGTTCGCCTGTTTCCATGCAACACGCGACTGTCCAAACAGCCGTTTCTCGCCGGACTCAAACACCTCAATCGCCTGGAGCAGGTTCTCGCCCGTGCCGAATGGCAGGACAGCGAACACGCCGAAGGCTTGATGCTCGATCAGGCCGGTCGAGTGATCGAGGCTGTGTTCAGTAATCTGTTTCTGGTGCGCGACGGTGTGTTGATCACGCCGGATCTGAAGCGTTGTGGTGTCGCCGGTGTGATGCGCGCCGAAATATTGTTTCAGGCCGAGTCTTTGGCCATTCCCACGCAAATCGCCGACATCAGCCTCGAACAGCTGCAATGGGCCGATGAAGTGTTTGTCTGCAACAGCGTATATGGCGTCTGGCCGGTACGCGCCTACGCTGCACTAAGCTGGCCGGTTGGCCCGCTCACCCGTAAACTGCAAACCATTGCCCGCGCCCTACTGGATGCCTGATTTGTGAGACGTAAACTTTTGCTGCTGCTGGAAACCGGACTGGTTCTGGCAGGGCTGTTGATGGGCGCCAGCGCCTGGAAGATTCACAGCGCACTGGAACAGCCTCTGAACATCACGCAGGAAGAACTGCTGGATGTGCCGAAAGGCTCCACTCCGACCCGTACGTTCCTTTCCCTCGAAACCGATGGCGTCATCAAGGACGCGTTCTGGCTGCGAGTCTATTGGCGCTTCAATCTCGCCGGTACGCCGATCCACAGCGGTGAATACCGCATGCAGCCGGGCATGACCGTCAACGGCCTGATCGATTTGTGGAAGCGTGGTGAAGTGGTGCAGTACAGCCTGACGCTGGTCGAGGGCTGGAATTTCCATCAAGTGCGCGCGGCGTTGGCCAAGGATGACAAGGTCGAGCAGACCCTGAACGGTTTGAGCGACAGCGACGTCATGGCGAAGATAGGTCATAAAGGGTTGTTCCCGGAAGGCCGTTTCTTCCCCGATACCTACCGCTTCGTGCGTGGCATGTCTGATGCCGAGTTGCTGAAAAAGGCCTTTGATCGCCTCGATGAAGTGCTGGCGAAAGAGTGGGAAAGTCGTTCTGCCGATGTGCCGTATACCGAACCCTATCAAGCGCTGATCATGGCGTCGCTGGTCGAGAAGGAAACCGGTGTGCCGCAGGAGCGTGGGCAGATTGCCGGCGTCTTCGTGCGTCGAATGGCGTTGGGCATGCAGTTGCAGACTGATCCTACCGTCATCTATGGCCTCGGTGATCGCTACACCGGCAAGTTGACCCGTGCCCATTTGAAAGAACCGACGCCTTACAACACCTACGTAATTCCCGGCCTGCCGCCGACGCCGATTGCGATGGTCGGGCGTGAAGCGATTCACGCGGCACTGAATCCCGTGGATGGCACCAGCCTGTACTTCGTCGCACGTGGCGATGGCAGCCATGTGTTCTCCGACGACCTGGATGCGCACAATAATGCGGTGCGTGAGTACCAGCTCAAGCGCCGTGCCGATTACCGCTCCAGCCCTGCGCCGGCGACAACGCCTGAAACCGCTCCCGCTGCCGAAGAGGCGATTCCCGCGGCCTCTCCTGATACAGCGCCGGAATCGTTGCCACAAGTTGCGCCTCAGGAACCTGCGCCGGCTCCGGAAGCCGCCGCCCCACAAAACACGCAATGACTTTGATTAAGGACTGCCTGTGACTGGCTTGTTTATTACGCTGGAGGGCCCGGAAGGTGCCGGCAAAAGCACCAACCGCGAATACCTCGCCGAGCGCCTGCGCGCCGCCGGTATCGAAGTGGTGCTGACCCGCGAGCCCGGTGGTACGCCGCTGGCCGAGCGGATCCGCGAAGTGCTGCTGGCGCCGGCCGACGAAGTCATGAATCCGGATGCCGAGCTGTTGCTGGTATTCGCCGCGCGTGCCCAGCATCTGGCCGAAGTGATTCGTCCGGCCATGGCCCGAGGCGCGGTGGTGCTGTGTGATCGCTTTACCGACTCCACTTATGCCTATCAGGGTGGTGGTCGCGGTCTGTCGCTGGAGCGCATCGCCGCGCTGGAAACCTTCGTGCAAGGCGATCTGCGCCCGGATCTGACGCTGATTTTCGATCTGCCGGTGGAAATAGGCCTGGCCCGCGCCAGTGCCCGTGGTCGCCTGGATCGTTTTGAACTGGAAGGCCGGGCATTTTTCGAGGCCGTGCGTAGCGCGTTCCTCAAACGCGCCGAAGCCGATCCCGCGCGCTATGTGCGCATCGATGCCGGCCAGCCATTGGCCAAGGTTCAGCAATCGCTGGATACCCTGATTCCGAACTTGCTGGAGCTGGCTCGTGGCTGAGGCCTATCCATGGCAGGACAGCCTCTGGCAGCAACTGGCCGGGCGTAAGCAGCACGCGCACGCCTATCTGCTGCATGGGCCGGCCGGGATCGGCAAACGCGCGTTGGCCGAACGCCTGATGGCCAGTCTGTTGTGCCAGCGGCCGACGCCGGACGCGTGCGGCGAATGCAAATCCTGCCTGCTGCTCAAGGCTGGCAGCCATCCTGATAATTACATCCTCGAACCGGAAGAAGCCGACAAGGCGATCAAGGTCGATCAGGTGCGTGATCTGGTCAGCTTCGTGGTGCAGACCGCGCAGCTCGGCGGGCGCAAGGTGGTGCTGATCGAGCCGGTCGAGTCTATGAACATCAACGCCGCTAACGCCTTGCTCAAGAGCCTTGAAGAACCGTCCGGCGATACCGTTTTGCTGTTGGTCAGCCACCAGACCAGCCGCTTGCTGCCGACGATCAAGAGCCGTTGCGTGCAGCAGGCCTGTCCGTTACCGGGCGAGGCGATGAGTTTGCAATGGCTGGCGCAAGCATTGCCCGATTGCTCGGAAGAGGAGCGCATCGAATTGCTGACGCTGGCAGCCGGATCGCCGTTGATGGCGGTCAGTCTGCAATCGCAGGGCGTGCGCGAGCAGCGTGCGCAAGTGGTCGAAGGCGTGAAGAAGCTGCTCAAGCAGCAGCAATCGCCGACGCAACTGGCTGAGGAGTGGAAAAGCATTCCGATGCTGCGTCTGTTTGACTGGTTTTGCGATTGGTCGAGCCTGGTCCTGCGTTATCAATTGACACAGGATGAAGCCGGCCTCGGCCTGACCGACATGCGCAAAGTCGTGCAGTACCTGGCGCAGAAAAGTGCGCAAGGCAAAGTCCTGGAGATTCAGGACTGGATTCTCGCCCAGCGACAGAAAGTCCTGAGCAAGGCCAACCTCAATCCGGCCTTGCTGCTGGAAGCGTTGTTGGTGCAATGGGCGGGATTGCCTGGTCAAAGATAAGAATGTGTACCTAGACTCTGAACATCAGCAGTGGAGGTCAACATGAATGAACCTGTCAGCCCGGGGCCGCGCAACGGCATTTTGTCCCTGACCATCAAGGACAAGTCGGTGCTCTACGCCGCCTACATGCCGTTCATCAAGAACGGTGGCCTGTTCATCCCGACCAACAAAAGTTACAGGTTGGGCGACGAGGTGTTCATGCTGCTCAACCTGATGGATGAGGCCGAGAAGATTCCGGTGGCCGGCAAGGTTGCCTGGATCACCCCCAAAGGGGCGCAAGGCAATCGCGCTGCCGGTGTCGGCGTACAGTTCAACGATGGCGACAACACGGCGCGCAGTCGCATCGAAACCCATCTGGCCGGAGCGCTTAAATCCGACCGTCCCACTCATACGATGTAAGTAGCCGTCTTTTTATGCTTGTAGATTCCCATTGTCACCTTGATCGCCTCGACCTCGCCGCCCATGACGGCTCGCTGGATGCTGCACTGGATGCGGCCCGTGGGCGCGGAGTAGGGCACTTCCTGTGCATCGGCGTGAGTGCTGACAACGCCGCCGACGTCAAAGCCTTGGCTGAGCGTTATGACGATGTCGACTGTTCGGTCGGTGTGCATCCGCTGGATGTACAACCCGGCGCGGCTCCGGCGCTGGATTGGCTGTTGCACGAACTCAATCACCCGAAAGTGGTGGCGATCGGTGAGACCGGCCTCGACTATCACTACGAACCGGAAGCCGCCGAGCTGCAGCAGGAGTCGTTTCGTCTGCACCTGCAAGCGGCGCAGCAGACCGGTAAACCGGTGATCATCCACACCCGTGGCGCGCGGGCCGATACCCTCGAATTGTTGCGCGAAGCGGCGTTGCCTCAGGCCGGTGTGCTGCATTGTTTCACCGAAGACTGGGACATGGCCAAGGCTGCGCTGGACATGGGCTATTACATTTCCCTGTCGGGCATTGTCACGTTCCGCAATGCCGATGCGCTGCGCGACGTCGCGAGCAAGGTGCCGGCGGATCGCTTGCTGGTGGAAACCGATTCACCGTATCTGGCGCCGATTCCTTATCGCGGCAAGCCGAACCTGCCGCAGTACGTACGCGAAGTAGCGGAGTTCCTGGCGATGTTGCGCGGGGAAAACTACGAGCGCTTTGCCGAGCAGACCACCGAGAACTTCAAGCGCCTGTTCCCGCTGGCCTCCGTTAAATCTGCCGTGTAGGAGCTGCCGAAGGCTGCGATCTTTTGATCTTGATTTTGACAGGCAAAGGCAAAAGATCGCAGCCTGCGGCAGCTCCTACAGTTGTGATGTCCAGGTAGCTGGGCCAAGCGTTAAATCGCAGGCAAAAAAAACCCGGGTTCTGGGGGGTGAATCCGGGTTAAGACCATTAGGAGTAAAACAAAGGCACGCGGTCCCTTGGTACCTTTATCGGCGCGACACTTGGGGGAGATGTCGCCCGACAGTTCAAGTATTGATCAGTCTGGCGTGCAGTCCAGTTAGCCGGTCGGGGTTTTTAAACAAATTTGGAATACGTTCGCTTCAGTTGAGTTCTCATTGCGCCCAAAACGTTCTCAAAACGAACAAGAAACACAGATATGGTCGGATGATCCGTGCAATTCTGTGCAAGTTAGGCATAATACGCGGCTTCGAATTTTGACCCTTCAGACCTTTTTCTTATGCACAAAGAACCTCGTAAGGTCCGTGAGTTTCGTCGCCGCGAGCAAGAAATTCTCGATACCGCGCTCAAGCTGTTCCTCGACCAAGGTGAAGACAGTGTCACCGTCGAGATGATTGCTGATGCCGTGGGTATCGGCAAAGGCACGATCTACAAGCACTTCAAATCCAAGGCCGAGATCTATCTGCGCCTGATGCTCGACTACGAGCGCGATTTGAACGAGCTGCTGCATTCGGCTGATGTCGACAAGGACAAGGAAGCGCTGTCCCGCGCCTACTTCGAATTCCGCATGCGCGACCCGCAGCGCTATCGCCTGTTCGACCGCCTCGAAGAGAAGGTCGTAAAAGGCAATCAGGTGCCGGAAATGGTCGAGGAGCTGCACAAGATCCGTGCCTCGAACTTCGAACGCCTGACCCTGCTGATCAAGGGCCGCATCAGCGAAGGCAAGCTTGAAGACGTGCCGCCGTACTTCCACTACTGCGCGTCCTGGGCGCTGGTGCATGGCGCTGTTGCGCTGTATCACTCGCCGTTCTGGAGCAATGTGCTGGAAGATCAGGAAGGTTTCTTCCAGTTCCTCATGGACATTGGCGTGCGCATGGGCAACAAGCGCAAGCGCGATCCGGAAACTCCGAGCAGCTGAGCCATTCAGCTGCCTTATTGCGCCATGATTTCGCTACATGACGCAGTACCGCAGGAATATACTCAGGCATAGGGCTTGCTAAAACTTGATTTGTGAGTCAAGTTTTAGCGGCTCGAAATCCTTTCGCCGGAGTGATCATGATCGTTGACCGTCAAGGCAGGCGTTTTCGCAATTTGCGGATCAGTCTGACTTCAGCCTGCAATTACGCGTGTACCTACTGCGTGCCCAACGGCAAGCGGTTGGTGGCTGCGCAGGATGAACTGTCGGCTGAAGCCATGGCCCGTGGCGTGGCGTATCTGATCGAAGCCGCCGGCATTGAGCGCTTGCGCATTACTGGCGGTGAGCCGCTGGTCAGCCCCAAACTCGAATCGTTCATGACCGCCGTCGGCAAAATGGGCCTGGACGACATCAGCCTGACCACCAACGGTCAACTCCTCGCGAAAAAACTGCCACTGCTGGTGGATGCCGGTCTGCGCCGGATCAACGTGTCTCTCGATACCCTCGACGCCGGCGCCTTCCGCAGCATCGCTCGTGGCGGAGATCTGGCCACCGTGCTGGATGGCATGGATCAGGCGAAAGCGGCGGGGATGAAGATCAAGGTCAACATGGTGCCGTTGCGCGGACAGAACCTTGATCAAGTCATGCCGCTGCTCGATTACTGCCTGGAACGCGGATACGAACTGCGCTTCATCGAGCTGATGCGCATGGGCCACCTGGCCAAGGACAACAATGCGTTCCTGCAACAGTTCGTCAGCCTGCAGCAATTGCTGGAGCTGATTGGCGAACGCTACGAGTACGCGCAAACCGATGCCCCCGTAGACGCCACCGCCGTGCGTTACGCAATTCCCGGTCTCGGCAACTTTGGTGTGATCGCCAACGAGAGCGTACCGTTCTGCCGGACGTGTTCGCGCTTGCGCCTGTCGTCGACCGGTTGGCTGCATGGCTGTCTGTCGTCGAGCAACCGCCACTATGTCGGCGATCTGCTCGACAAGCCGCGCCATCAGGCATTGCCGGCGCTCCAGCGTTTGCTGGTCAAGGCGTTGGGCGACAAGCAGGAAGTGGCGTTCTCTGGCGGCGCAACAGTCATGAAGATTATCGGCGGCTGATACCTCTTTTTCGCGAGCAGGCTCGCTCCCACAGGGTTTTCGCAATCCTGTGGGAGCGAGCCTGCTCGCGAATACGATTTAACCCTCAACAAATTTCTTGAGCTGGCGCAAAAGCTGCATCCAACGGCCATTCGCCGGTTTTCCGTCACCGGCCTCTGGAGGAATAGGATGCGTAGCCTGGTTTTGCTGCTGGCCGTTTTGGCGCTTGGCGGCTGTATGACTGTCAGCGATATGGCCGAAGGCACTCGCTATCAGATGAGCGACGCGGGCTTGCTGGATCACAGCGACAGCCGTCGCGTGAACAACTTCCGCATTCAGCCGGACTCGTTCATCTACATCGCTCAAGGCGCGTTCGCACCGCCGGGTGGTTCTTATCCGCGCCCGAACGTGGTGGCCGAAGAAGCCTTCAAAGGTTTCGTCGAATACTTCCCGATGGTCCGCCGTGCCCGCGCGCCGGAAGGCCTTGATCAGGCAATGGGTGAAGCCCGCGACGCCGGTGCTCATTATCTGCTGTACACGCGTTTCGCCAAGGCTGACGACCGCATCGGCAACTCCGATGAATGGCTTGATGAAGAGGCGGTTGATCGCCTCGGCATCGACGGTGGCGTGATTCAGATCATGTTGATCGAGACCAGCACCCAGTATTTGATTGATACTGCACGAATCAAGAGTCGTGGCGGTTTACTGACGTTCCACGACAGCAAACCCGAAGACCTGATCGGCCCGCCGCTGGCCCAGTACGCGCGCAGCCTGTTGGGAGTCGGCGACCAATAATTCAAGGAGAACGCCATGAGTGGCCCGCAAAAAGCCAATGACCTGTTGGGACAGATCCCGAAAACCAAAGGCCTGCCGCCGGTGCACTTGTGGAACCCGGACTTCTGCGGCGACATCGACATGCGCATCGCCCGCGACGGCACCTGGTATTACCTGGGCACGCCGATCGGGCGCAAGCCGATGGTCAAGTTGTTCTCCACGATCATGCGCCGCGATGGCGATGATTATTTCCTGATCACCCCGGTCGAGAAGGTCGGGATCAAGGTCGACGATGCGCCGTTTGTGGCGATTGCGGTCGAGGTGGAAGGCGAGGGGGAGGCGCAACTGTTGCGCTTCACTACTAACGTTGATGAAACCGCCGAGGCCGGGCCTGAGCATCCGATCCGCGTCGAGATCGATCCGGCGACGCAGGAGCCTGCGCCTTACGTGCATGTGCGCACCAACCTTGAAGCGCTGATTCATCGCAACGTGTTCTATCAACTGGTGGAGCTGGCGGTGAGCCGTGAAATCGATGGTCAGCGCTGGCTGGGGGTGTGGAGCGGCGGCGAGTTCTTCCGCATCGGCCTGGAACCCTGAAAGATCGCAGCCTTCGGCAGCTCCTACATGGCGTACACCTGTAGGAGCTGCCGGAGGCTGCGATCTTTTTTGTCGTTGACAGCTAATCGTATGATGATTAGCTTGATCACCCATCGCGATCCGCTTTGAGGTGTTCATGTCCAGCAGCTTTCACGCATCCACGGTCGACTGGCTGGGCAGCTGGATTGCCGCTGGCCAGGTCAAACCGGGGCAGACCATCAAGGTCGAGGCCGAGCTCGGTGAACAGCTCGGCGTCAGTCGCACAGTCATCCGCGAAGCAATCAAGACCCTCGTCGCCAAAGGCCTGCTCGAAGTCGGGCCGAAAGTCGGCACACGCGTGCTGCCGGTGCGGCGCTGGAATCTGTTCGATCCGCAAGTGGTCGGTTGGCTGTCGCGCAACGGCTTGCCGGAAAACTTCGTCGATGACTTGCTCGACCTGCGCCGCACCATTGAACCGATGGCCGTGCGCTGGGCTTGCGAGCGGGCGACCCTGGAGCAGATAGAAGCGGTGCAACTGGCTTACAACGCCCTTGAGCGCGCGGTCGACAGCGGCATCGATTACAACCGCGCCGACCAGTCCTTTCACGAATGCATCCTCGCCGCCAGCCACAATCAATTCATTGAACAAATGGTCCCGGCCCTCGGCGCGTTGCTTGCGGTGTCGTTTGAAGTCTCCGCTGCCGACCCGGATGAACTGCGTCGCACTTTGCCGATCCACAAGGACATGGCCGATGCGATCGCGGCGCGAGATTCTGCGCGCGGGGTGTGGGCGTGCATGACCCTGATCGATAACGCGGATCTGGCGATCAAACGCTTTTACCCGAAAGTCATGGCCGACAGAAAAGCCAGCTAACACAAATTTCCCTGTGGGAGCGAGCCTGCTCGCGAAGGCGGTGTATCAGGCAACTCATGCATCGACTGACACGACGCTTTCGCGAGCAGGCTCGCTCCCACATTAAAAACAACAAGATCCAAGGAGTTGTCATGACGTGGACCGCCCTGACCCAACACCGCGCCCAACTCGGCGAAGGCCCGTTCTGGGACGCGCCAACCCAGGCGTTGTACTGGGTCGACATTGCCGGCAAACAGGCCCTGCGCCTGATCGGCCAGAACGTACAGATCTGGCAGATGCCCGAGCACGTTTCCGCGTTCATCCCCTGCGCCAGCGGCGATGCGCTGGTGACCCTGAGCAGCGGCGTCTACCGTCTCGATCTCGACTCTCCGGGCCTCGAACCACGTCTGACGCTGTTCTGCGTCGCCGACCCGCAACCGGGCAATCGCCCCAACGAAGCGCGTTGCGATGCTCAGGGTCGTCTATGGCTCGGCACCATGCAAAACAACATCGGCGAGCAGGGCGAAGATCTACCGATCACCCGTCGCTCCGGTGGCCTGTTCCGCGTCGATCCGGATAACCGCGTCACGCCTTTGCTGCGTGGCCTGGGCATACCCAACACGCTGCTGTGGAGTGACGACGGCACCACACTGCTGTTCGGTGACAGCCTCGACAGCACGCTGCACCGCTATTTCATTCACACCGATGGCAATCTCGGTGCTGCGCAAGTCTGGTACGGCCCCGATCAGCAGGGCGGTCCGGACGGTTCAGCAATGGATGCCGAAGGCTATGTGTGGAATGCGCGCTGGGACGGCAGCTGCCTGCTGCGGCTGACGCCTGACGGCAAGGTCGACCGCAGGATCGATCTGCCCGTCAGCCGCCCGACCAGTTGTGTGTTCGGTGGTGAAGACCTGAAAACCCTGTTCATCACCAGCGCCCAGAGCCCGCACAAGCATCCATTGGATGGCGCAGTGCTGTCGATGCGTGTGGATGTCGCAGGAAAACTCTGTACGCGCTTTGCAGATTAAATCCCAGAATATGGGATGCAAAATTATATATTGAGATTATTTGGCGGTCGGGTTTATAGTCGGCTCCAGCAGTAACACGCACTCACACTTAAAAAGAACAAAACAGGTGAAGTGATGCAGCGAATGTCTATCGCACTCCCGTGTGGAGTCCGCGTCTCGCAACGGCCCCAAGCTGTCGGCCGCGCCTGCCTGTTTCGTTCCAACCGCCTTCCAGACCGGACATCGGCAGATGCCCGGTTTTTTTGCGCTTGCGAAACAGGAGTCGAGATCCATGGCTGAACCCCTTTCCCTGCCGCCGGTGCCTGCACCGCCGAAGGGCGAGCGTCTGAAAGACAAAGTGGTCTTGCTGACCGGCGCCGCCCAAGGCATCGGTGAAGCCATCGTTGCTGCGTTTGCCTCGCAGCAAGCGAAACTGCTGATCAGCGATATTCAGGCCGAAAAGGTTGAGAAGGTAGCCGCCCACTGGCGCGAGCAGGGCTATGACGTGCGGGCGCTCAAGGCCGATGTCTCGCGTCAGCACGATCTGCACGCCATGGCCAAACGTGCCGTTGAACTGCACGGGCGCATTGATGTGTTGGTCAACTGCGCCGGGGTCAACGTGTTCCGTGATCCGCTGCAAATGACCGAAGAGGACTGGCATCGCTGCTTCGCCATTGACCTCGATGGCGCCTGGTTCGGCTGCAAAGCGGTGCTGCCGCAGATGATCGAGCAGCGCGTCGGCAGCATTATCAACATTGCCTCGACTCATTCCAGCCATATTATTCCCGGTTGCTTCCCGTACCCGGTGGCCAAACACGGTTTGCTCGGCCTGACCCGCGCGCTCGGCATCGAGTACGCCGCGAAGGGCATTCGCGTTAACGCCATCGCGCCGGGCTACATTGAAACGCAACTGAACGTCGACTACTGGAACGGATTCGCCGACCCGCACGCCGAGCGTCAGCGCGCTTTCGATCTGCACCCGCCGAAACGCATCGGTCAGCCGCTCGAAGTGGCAATGACAGCGGTATTTCTGGCCAGCGACGAAGCGCCGTTCATCAATGCTTCATGCATCACCATCGATGGTGGGCGCTCGGTGATGTACCACGACTGAGTGCAGTGGCTTTCACAGGGAGAGATCCGTGTGAAATCCAATCATCATACGATATGACTATTTTCAACAGGCTTTGCAGGAACATGCTTCAACGCTTTTCAAACATTGCTCAAAAAAAATAACAAGGAGTCAGCTTATGAAACGTCGTTTCGGGATTCGTACCCTGTGCAGTGCCGCCCTGGCGGTTACCGCGTTCAGCCTGAGCAGTGCGCTGCTCGCTGCCGACACCGTGAAAATCGGTTTTCTGGTCAAGCAGGCGGAAGAACCGTGGTTCCAGACCGAGTGGGCTTTCGCCGAGAAAGCCGCCAAGGACAAGGGCTTCGAACTGATCAAGATCGCCGTGCCGGATGGCGAGAAAACCCTCTCGGCCATCGACAGCCTTGCCGCCAACGGCGCCAAGGGCTTTGTGATCTGCCCGCCGGACGTCTCGCTCGGCCCGGCGATCATGGCCAAAGCCAAACTCAATGACCTGAAAGTGATTGCCGTCGATGACCGTTTCGTCGACGCCAACGGCAAGTTCATGGAAGACGTGCCGTACCTCGGCATGGCCGCGTTCGAAGTCGGCCAGAAGCAGGGCAACGCCATGGTCGCCGAAGCGAAAAAACGCAACTGGGACTGGAAAGACACCTACGCGGTGGTCAACACCTACAACGAGCTCGACACCGGCAAGAAACGCACCGACGGCTCGGTGAAGTCCCTCGAAGACGCCGGCATGCCGAAGGATCACATTCTGTTCGCCGCGCTGAAAACCCTCGACGTACCGGGCAGCATGGACGCGACCAACTCGGCACTGGTGAAACTGCCGAGCGGCGCAAAAAACCTGATCATTGGCGGTATGAACGACAACACCGTGCTTGGCGGCGTACGCGCTACCGAAGCCGCCGGTTTTGCGGCGGCCAACGTGATCGGCATCGGCATCAACGGCACTGACGCCATCGGCGAACTGAAAAAGCCCAACAGCGGCTTCTTCGGCTCGATGCTGCCAAGCCCGCACATCGAAGGCTACAAGACCGCAGAGATGATGTACGAGTGGGTCACCACCGGCAAAGAACCGCCGAAGTACACCGCGATGGACGATGTCACCCTGATCACGCGCGAGAACTTCAAGCAAGAGCTGGAAAAAATCGGCCTGTGGAACTGATGCCGCGACGGCCCGGGCAGCCGGGCCGTGTTTCGGTGTGAAGAGGTGGCTTTATGCACGCGCAAGTACAGACACAACAACACAGCTCCGGCGGCAGCCTGCGCTTCAACGGGATCGGCAAAACCTTTCCCGGCGTGAAAGCGCTGGACGCGATCAGCTTCGTCGCCCATCCCGGCCAGGTTCACGCCTTGATGGGCGAGAACGGTGCCGGCAAATCGACCCTGCTGAAAATCCTTGGCGGCGCTTACATCCCGAGCAGCGGCGAGTTGCAGATCGGCGAGCAGACCATGGCGTTCAAATCGACCGCCGACAGCATTGGCAGCGGCGTCGCAGTGATTCACCAAGAGCTGCATCTGGTGCCGGAAATGACCGTCGCCGAAAACCTGTTCCTCGGCCATCTGCCGGCCAGTTTCGGTTTGATCAATCGCGGTGTCCTGCGTCAGCAAGCGTTGAACTGCCTCAAAGGCCTGGCCGATGAAATCGACCCGCAGACCAAAGTCGGACGCCTGTCCCTCGGTCAGCGGCAATTGGTGGAAATCGCCAAGGCGCTGTCGCGCGGCGCCCACGTCATCGCTTTCGACGAACCGACCAGCAGCCTCTCGGCGCGCGAGATCGACCGCTTGATGGCGATCATCGGCCGTCTGCGTGACGAGGGCAAAGTGGTGCTCTATGTCTCGCATCGCATGGAAGAAGTGTTCCGCATCTGCGACGCGGTGACGGTGTTCAAGGACGGTCGTTATGTGCGCACCTTCGAGGACATGAGTCAGTTGAGCCACGATCAACTGGTGACCTGCATGGTCGGGCGCGACATTCAGGACATCTACGATTACCGCCATCGTCCACGCGGCGCCGTCGCGTTGAAGGTATCTGGGCTGCTTGGCCCGGGCCTGCGTGAACCGGTCAGTTTCGAGGCGCACAAAGGCGAAATTCTCGGCCTGTTCGGACTGGTCGGGGCAGGGCGCACCGAGCTGTTTCGCCTGCTCAGCGGGCTGGAACGCAACACCGCTGGACGCCTCGAATTGCGCGGTCATGAATTGAAACTGCGCTCACCGCGCGACGCGATTGCGGCGGGCATTTTGCTCTGTCCGGAGGATCGCAAGAAGGAAGGCATCATCCCGCTCGCCAGCGTTGCCGAGAACATCAACATCAGTGCGCGCGGTGCCAACTCCGGCCTCGGTTGCCTGATTCGCGGCTTGTGGGAAAAGGGCAACGCCGACAAACAGATCAAGGCACTGAAAGTGAAAACCCCGCACGCCGGTCAGCAGATCAAGTTCCTTTCCGGCGGCAACCAGCAGAAGGCCATTCTCGGCCGCTGGCTGTCGATGCCGATGAAGGTGCTGCTGCTCGACGAGCCGACACGCGGCATCGACATCGGTGCGAAAGCGGAGATCTACCAGATCATCCATAACCTCGCCGCCGACGGCATTTCGGTGATCGTGGTGTCCAGCGATCTGATGGAAGTGATGGGCATTTCCGACCGCATTCTGGTGCTCTGCGAAGGCGCCCTGCGCGGCGAAATCAGCCGCGACCAGGCCAATGAATCCAACCTGCTGCAACTGGCTTTGCCGCGCCACCGCGCTGACGGCGTGGCGAACTGAGAGGTGACTATGATGACAACCCAAAACGAAACCCTGCCGACCGCGCGCAAACCGTTGGACATGCGCCGCTTCCTCGATGACTGGGTCATGCTGCTGGCGGCGATCGGCATTTTCATCGCTTGTACGCTGCTGATCGACAACTTCCTCTCGCCGCTGAACATGCGTGGCCTGGGCCTGGCGATTTCCACCACCGGGATTGCCGCGTGCACGATGTTGTACTGCCTGGCGTCGGGGCATTTCGACTTGTCGGTGGGCTCGGTGATTGCCTGCGCCGGGGTGGTTGCGGCGGTGGTGATGCGCGACACCAATAGCGTGTTTCTCGGTGTCAGCGCGGCGTTGGTGATGGGCCTGATTGTCGGGTTGATCAACGGCATCGTGATTGCCAAGTTGCGCGTCAATGCCTTGATCACGACGTTGGCGACCATGCAGATCGTCCGCGGTCTGGCGTACATTTTTGCCAATGGCAAAGCGGTGGGCGTGTCGCAGGAATCGTTCTTCGTTTTCGGCAATGGCCAGTTGTTCGGCGTGCCGGTGCCCATTCTGATCACCATCGTCTGCTTTCTGTTTTTTGGCTGGCTGCTGAATTACACCACCTACGGGCGCAACACCATGGCCATCGGTGGCAACCAGGAAGCGGCGTTGCTGGCGGGCGTGAACGTTGACCGGACCAAGATCATTATCTTTGCCGTGCATGGCGTGATTGGTGCGTTGGCCGGGGTGATTCTGGCGTCGCGGATGACGTCGGGGCAGCCGATGATTGGCCAGGGTTTTGAGCTGACGGTGATCTCGGCTTGCGTGTTGGGCGGGGTGTCGCTGAGCGGCGGGATCGGCATGATCCGGCATGTGATTGCCGGGGTGTTGATTTTGGCGATCATTGAGAATGCGATGAACCTGAAGAATATTGATACCTTCTACCAATACGTTATCCGTGGTTCGATCCTGCTGTTGGCCGTCGTGATTGACCGTCTGAAGCAGCGCTAAGATCAAGAGCCCCTCACCCCAGCCCTCTCCCAGAGGGAGAGGGGGAAAGGGAGCAGATCTCCTAGCTTTTCAAACCTGAGTTCGACTGGATATTTCAGGTCGATGTAATTCGAATAAACACCTCGATCAGTCCCCTCTCCCTCCGGGAGAGGGCTAGGGTGAGGGGCTTTTGATTCTCCCGCCTTTCGTCACTACCCCCCAAATTTTCCTTGCTCGCCGATGCCCGTTTCGGTTATCAATTTGTACATGATTAGACAGGTACGATTTGACAAGAAACAACGGGTGGTCGACGAACTCGTCCGACGCATCGAAAGCGGCCTCATGGAGGACGGCTTTCTGTTGCCCGGCGAACATCAGTTGGCTCAAGAATTCCAAGTCAGCCGAGGCACGCTGCGCGAAGCGCTGGCCGAACTGAAACGGCGCAATTACATCGCCACGCAAAGCGGCGTCGGCTCGATCGTCACCTTCGACGGTGTCGCCCTCGATCAGCGCAGCGGCTGGGCGCAGGCCTTGGCCGATAGCGGGGCGATGATCAATACCGAAGTGCTGCGTCTGGAAGCCGTGACCCGGCCAGACCTGCTTTCGCGGTTCGGCACTGACCAATTCATCACCCTCGACCGTCGCCGCCGCTCCAACGAAGGCACGCTGGTCTCCCTCGAACGCTCTTTGATGCCGGCCACCGGCGGCCTGGAAAGCCTGCCGCGCGTCGGTCTGATAGACAACTCCCTGACCATCACCCTGGCTGCCTACGGTTACATCGGCGAACGCGGCGATCAATGGATCGGCGCCGAACCGCTGAATGCCGAAGACGCCGCACTGCTTGGCCGCCCTGAGGGCACGGTGTTCCTCAAAGCCCTGCGCACCACCTACGACCGCCAGAACCGTTTCATGGAGCTGGTCGAAAGCCTGCTCGACCCGGTGCATTTCCGTCTGCACCTGCAATTTGGAGAATCGAAATGACCGCGCTCAACCGTGCCCTCGGCGCTTTTTATGGCCTGGCCCTCGGTGATGCGCTGGGCATGCCGACGCAATCGCTGAACCGCGAAACCATCAAGACCCGTTTCGGCCAGATCACCGATCTGCAGGACGCCGGCCCCTTGCAACCGATCGCCGCAAACATGCCCAAAGGCTCGATCACCGACGACACCGAGCAGGCGATTCTGGTCGGCGAGTTGCTGGTCGAAGGCAAGGGCCGCATCGAGCCGGCCATCCTCGCGCAGCGCTTGATCGAGTGGGAAGCCGAGATGCAGGCCAAGGGCTCGCAGGACTTGCTCGGGCCATCGACCAAACGCGCGATCGAGATGATCCTCGCCGGCCACTCGCCGGAAGAGGCCGGGCGCTACGGCACCACCAACGGCGCGGCGATGCGCATCACACCCGTCGGGATCGCGGCGGATGTTGCCGACCCTCAACGGTTTATTGCGGCGGTGGTGCAGGCCTGTCAGGTCACGCACAACACCACGCTGGGGATTTCCAGCGCGGCGGCGGTGGCGGCGGTGGTATCCGCTGGCATCAATGGCATTGACCTCGGTGAGGCGTTGAACCTCGGCCAGCAAATCGCTCAGCAAGCCGAGGCGCACGGGCACTGGGTCGCCGGTGGGCGTATCGCCTCGCGCATCAGTTGGGCGCGTACCATCAGTGTCGATAGCGACAAGGCACTGCTCGCGGATCTGCTCTACGACGTGATCGGCACTTCGGTGGCGTCGCAGGAATCGGTGGTGGTTTCGTTCGCCTTGGCGCAGCAGGTGGCCGTCGGTGAGATGAGCGCGTTTGATGCGCTGTGCATGGCCGCCAGTCTTGGCGGTGACACTGACACCATCGCGGCGATTCTTGGCGCGATGCTGGGGGCCTGCCTGGGTCTTGAGAGTTGGCCTGTCGAGATGATCGAGACGGTTAAGGCCGTTAATCATCTGGAGCTTGAGCCATTAGTGCAGGGGCTGTTGGCTTTGCGCTGAGTGAACTGGCGCCATCGCTGGCAAGCCAGCTCCCACAGGGAAAGTGCACACCTTGAGGTTCACTCTGTACCTGTGGGAGCTGGCTTGCCAGCGATAGGCGCACCGCATATTCGAATACTCACCCGCAATGGATCGCGCAGACAGGCCGAGGACGGCCGCGATGTCTTGTCGTTTTGCATCATTGCCACAACCACAAAAAAGGCAAACAGGAGCACCTTCATGAGTTCATCAAACACCGGGCAAAGCGCCGGGCAACTGGAAACCCGCGGCATCGAACCGGTTCCGGAAGCCGAGTGCAACGGCCATCCGCTGCAGCTGTTCTGGGTCTGGTTCGCCGCCAACATCTCCATCCTCGGCCTGCCGTTGGGCGCCACGCTGGTGGCGTTTCGCGGGCTGGCGATCTGGCAGGCGATCATCGTCGCGATTATCGGTGCCGCCGGTTCGTTTGCCGTGGTCGGGATCATCTCGATTGCCGGCCGTCGTGGCCGTGCACCGAGCCTGACCTTGTCGCGAGCGATCTTCGGCGTACGCGGCAACATCGGCCCGACACTGGTCTCGCTGATGTCGCGTCTCGGTTGGGAAACCGTCAACACCACAACCGCCGCTTTCGTGCTGCTGTCGCTGTGCTCGATCCTGTTCGGCTCACCGGTTGAGGCGAAAAGCGCACCGGTACTGACGCTGATCTTCATCGCGATTTTCGTCCTGCTGACCCTGTCGGTGTCCGGCCTCGGCCACGCGACCTTGCTGGTGATCCAGAAGTGGGCGACCTACGTGTTCGGCGCGCTGAACATTCTCGTCGGTGGTTTCCTCTGCGCGACCATCGACTGGAGCGCCGTGTTCAACGCTACGCCAGCGCCGATGAGCGCAATGATCATCGGTATCGGCACCATGGCCGCCGGCACCGGTATCGGTTGGGCCAACGCTGGCGCCGACATGTCGCGCTATCAGCATCGCAGCGTCAAGGCTGTACGTCTGGTCGCGTCTGCCGCGTTCGGTGCGGGCATTCCGCTGGTGCTGCTGATCACTCTTGGTGGCTTGCTGTCGGTGGGCAACAACGACCTGGCGTCGGCGACTGACCCGATCGTGGCGATCCGCGACATGCTGCCAACGTGGATGGCGGTGCCATACCTGATCACTGCATTCGGTGGCCTGCTGCTGTCGAACAACCTGTCGGTGTACTCCGCCGGTTTGACCACGCTGACCCTTGGCTTGAAGGTCAAACGCGTCTACGCGGTAGTGGTCGATATCGTCGCGATCTTCGCCGGTTCGATCTACTTCATGCTGATCGCCGACAGCTTCTACGGCCCGTTCATCACCTTCATTTCCTTGCTGGCGGTGCCGATCACTGCGTGGGTCGGGATCTTCGTCGTCGACCTTATTCACCGTCACTACTACAGCCCGAAAGACCTGCTCGACGTCAGCCCGAGCAGCGCCTACTGGTATCGCGGCGGCATCGAGTGGCGTGCGTTCGGTGCATGGGCGATTGCCATCGTCCTTGGCTTCAGTTTCACCACCATCGGCACCACTGCCGAGAACGTCTGGTTCAAAGGCTTCCTGTCCGACTCGTGGCTGGGCCACAACGGCCTCGGCTGGATCGTGACCTTCGTCGTCGCCGGTGGCATTTACTTCGTCCTCGGTGGGGCGAAAGATCGCCGCGCCGCGCAAACCGAGAATGCACATGCCTAAGATGTTGCACACCGGCCAGGTCATCATCGACCTGGTCATGGCCGTGGATAAACTGCCGCAAATTGGCGGTGACGTACTGGCGCAGTCGGCCGGTTTCGAAGCCGGTGGCGGGTTCAATGTGATGGCGGCGGCGGTGCGTAATGGGCTGCCGGTGGTGTATCTCGGTCGTCATGGCACTGGGCGTTTCGGTGATCTCGCGCGTCAGGCGATGAACGCCGAGGGGATTCACATCGGCATCACCGAACCCGCACAGAAAGACACCGGTTTGTGTGTGGCGCTGACCGATGCGTCGGCCGAGCGCAGTTTCATTTCCTATATCGGCGCTGAAGGTGAGGTGACTGAGGCGGATCTGAACAGCGTGCCAGTTGAGGCGGGCGATTACGTTTACCTCAGTGGCTACAGCCTGTTGCACGAGGGTAAAGCCCTAGCGTTGCTCGACTGGACATTGGCGTTACCGGAGGCGATCAACGTGGTGTTCGATCCGGGCCCTTTGGTTGAATCGCCGGATTCGCCGATGATGCGGGCGTTGCTGCCGCGCATCGATGTGTGGACCAGCAACAGTGTTGAAGCGCTGCGCTGTACCGGGGCTGAGGATATTGGGGGGGCGCTGGATCGTCTCGCTGAGCATCTGCCCAATGAAGTGCTGATCGTGGTCCGTGACGGGCCGCAAGGGTGCTGGATTCATCAGCGCGATGAGCGTCGGCATGTCCCGGGGTTTGCTGTGAAAGCGGTGGACAGCAATGGCGCTGGCGATGCCCATGCCGGCGTCTTTGTCGCGGGACTGGCGCAGGGTTTGACCGCGCATGAAGCAGCGCGGCGGGCGAACGCGGCGGCAGCTTTGGCGGTGACGCGCTGGGGGCCGGCGACTTCGCCGGGTGCGACTGAAGTGGACGCGTTTATCCGCGAGTCCAGCGACGCCTGATCTACCGCCATCGCTGGCAAGCCAGCTCCCACAAGTTTTTGTGGTGAACACACATTTGTGTACACCCCGGTTCCTGTGGGAGCTGGCTTGCCAGCGATGAGGCCATCAGCCTCAAGTCAAAACTTGAGTTGGCCGCCCGCCGCATCAACAGCGAGCGGCTTCATCCCTACTGCAGATCCAGCTTGCGCGCCGCCTCAACGCCAGCGGCACTGAGCTTGATCGGCAGGTTCAACGAATGTTCGCCAGCCTCGTTGCAGGTCACATGCCCGTGGTGAATCAGTCCACGATCCTGCAAAGCGGCGAGGGCGCTGGCCACGACCTTCTCGCCCCGGTAATTGTCCAGCACCTCCTTGCCCAGACCACTCGGGTGGGCGTGCAGCAAGCGGGTGAGGACTTCTTTTTCCAGGTTTTTATCGACGTTCATGGTTACCTCTTCATTGGATTGAATAGGACGCTCGCGTCGGCGAACTACTGACCGGAGCCTTCGGAACCGGAGCCACCGGTGGTGGTTTTCGAGCCGATGCCGGGGCCCGCATTGTCTGGCGTTGCGGGGGCATCGGGGGTGTTCATCCCGCCCTGACGGCCCGGATCACTGCCCTGAGTGCGCGGATCAGTACCAGTGGCGGGCGGCTGATTGATCAAGGGCACGCCGGAGCCATCGGTATTCATACCGGGAGCACTGTTGATGGCGGGGGCGCGTGGCGGGGTCGGATCGGTAGGGCCAGTGCCCGCAGCGGTGGCGGATGCGGCGAAAACCGCAGGGCAGAGCAGGGCGCTGAATACGAAAGCGGTCAACCTTGACGGGATCATAGGGCTTCTCCAGTGATTGGAATCCTTACCTGTCGTTGGTCTGCCCAGTGATCGGATTGGTGCCTGATCAGCGACGAACGGTCTAAGTTGCCTGTGCGGCTTTCAGACTGATCCGCCGCCAGAGCAAGCGGCCAAGGGTAATCAGCCAGTTGGCCAACGCGACGATCAAAACCGTCAAAAGCAGCGTGCTCATGCCCTGCTCAACGATGATTTTCCCGGCCAGCAACGGAAAGCCGAACACGCCGATAAAATACGAGAGGCTGAACAGCAGCAACGCCTGCGAAGTGGTGCCGGTCGGCGCTTCGTTAGCCGCAAGCCCGTTGATCACCGAATACGTCAGCCCATACCCGACGCCGAGCATCAACGCCGCCAGCAAATAGGTGAATCCACTGTGCACGCCGAAGGCGAACAGCACGATCGAGCCGAGCATCAGCCCCGACAACAAGCAAGAAGCACGAAGCGGATCACGCTTGACGACAAATCCTGCGATCAGCATGCGGCTGCTGATTGCCGCACTCATGAAACCGAGAAAGAACAGCGAATAATCCAGCGATCGCGCAGCGGCGTAACTGGTCTGGAAACTCGACAGACCGCCAAATACGCAACCGCCAAGGCCGACCATGATGATCGGAAACAGCGCTCGCGAGCCGAGCACTTGAGTGGTCGCTTGCCAGGTGATTCTCGCCGCTGAGGCGGCTTGTGTGCTTTTCAATCGAGCGCCGAGCCGCCAGAACAGCAGCACACCGACCAGACTCGCCAACGCTGCCAGATAGAACGCCGAGGTCACCGACAGGCCCTGCGCACTCGCCGCACGCCCGAGCAACGGACCGCTGCCGATCCCGGTCATCATGCTCCCGGACAGCAAGGCGAAATATTTCGCCCGCTGCGCCGGCGTCACCAGACTGGCGACGATGATCGGCCCCAAGGTGTAGAAAACGCCCCAACCCAAGCCCAACAACAAACCAAAAAACAACAGCAGATGACCGAACCCCGGCGTCAGCGCAAAGCCCAGACTCGCCGCCACCAGCAACAGCCCGAACACTGCAATCGAGCGCGCTGCGCCGAGCCAGTCCGAGAGATGCCCGGACACCAGTACCGCGACAAATGTACTGAGCATCGCCGCCGAAATCACACTGCCGGCGTCGTGCTCATTGCCACCGCGAGAAGCGATCAGCAGCGACAACAAAAACGTCGAGCCATAGGACAGCGACAGCAGATAACTGGCGAGACAGAACAGGCCGAACAGCTTGCCTGAAACCTTGGGTGTTGCTGGCGACATGACGCGGTTCCTTGAGCGGAAAATTCAGCGTCATCTGTTTAACACGGCAGGCTGGCGGATTAGGTCTGAGCTTGGCGAAGTCAGGTTCAGCGCACGCCGGAGTAAGTGGTCAAACGATGCCGATTTCTTCCTTGAACTGCTCCATGAACCCCTTCAAGCGTTGATGACGGATCTGCGCCAGACGCTGGCCGGCGACGGTCTGGAAACCGTCGGCGAGGTGCAGCAGTTTGGTCTGGAAATGATCGAGGCAAAACCGCTTGTCGTCGTAGTCGCGTTGTTTCGCTTCGGGATCCTGCTGGTCATAGAGCGCCGAGCCCATGCGTCCGGCGACGTAGAACGTGCGGGCGACGCCAAGCATGCCCAGTGAATCGAGGCGGTCGGCGTCCTGGACGATCTTGGCTTCGAGGGTGAGCGGGGTGATGTTGGCCGAGAAACTGTGGGCTTCGATGGCGTGGGCGACGGCCATGATTTTTTCTTCCGGCCAGTTCATCTCCGCGAGCACTGCCGATGCTTTATCTGCCGCCAGCCGCGAAGCCTGCGAACGCAGTGGCGAATTCTTCTCGACGGCCACGCAATCGTGCAAGAGCACGGCGGCCAACAGCACCTCAAGATCTCCACCTTCTTCTTCATGCAGCGTACGCACGTTGTGCCAGACCCGCTGCAGGTGGGCGAGGTCGTGAGCGCCGTCGTCGGACGGCTCCAGCGCATGCGGCAGTAACTCTGCTGCCAGTGCCGCCACGGGTGTAAAACTATCCAGGTTCATAAGCATCCTTTCAGATTGTCGAAGTCCCCTGTGTGGGAGCGAGCCTGCTCGCGAATGCTGTCTGTCAATCAACAACGCAGATGACTGAAAGGACGCATTCGCGAGCAGGCTCGCTCCCACAGGGAACTGCAGTGTTTGCAACATTGCGCAGGGTAGTGTGTGTTTTGCCATGTGACGAGCGCGGCGCACGGCCTTAGTATGGCGTTTTCCTTTTCCGACAAGGCCCGTCCATGACGATCGACATCCGCCCGGCGACCCCCAGCGATGCCCCGCAAATCCTCGCCTTCATCACTGAACTCGCCGATTTCGAAAAGGCCCGCCACGAAGTCATCGCCAGCGTCGCCGACATCGAACGCAGCCTGTTCGGCGAAGGCGCCACCGCCCATGGCCTGATCTGCCTGCGCGACGGCGTGCCGATCGGTTTCGCGGTGTTCTTCTTCAGTTATTCGACCTGGCTCGGCAGCAACTGCCTGTACCTCGAAGACCTCTACATTACCCCCGAACAACGCGGCGGCGGTGCTGGCAAAACCTTGTTGCGTCACTTGGCGAAAATCGCTTGCGACAATGACTGCGGCCGCTTCGAATGGAGTGTGCTGGACTGGAATACGCCGGCCATCGATTTCTACAAATCCCTCGGCGCGCAACCGCAGGAAGAGTGGGTGCGCTACCGCATGGATGGCAAGGTCCTGCGTGAGTTTGCCGAGGGCTGATCACAATGATGGCAAACCGGCAGTAATTCGATTGTAGCCAGCGCTCTAGTCCGGCATTCTACGCGCCATTTTTGCGCGCTCACGGACGACACCTGCAATGCCTTTGGCACAACTTCTCCACGCCCGTGGAGCCTTCGCTGCGTCAACGAGTGACCGGCGATGAGCGGACTACGGGCGTCAATGCGTCTGTATGGCCTGTTGAAAAACTCAGGCTTGAGCGACAACCCCCAGCGCCAACCGGTCGACATTCTGTGCATGACAAATCGTACGGGCGGCAGCGCCATTCGTGCGTTCGTGTCACGCCTTGATGCCGAGTTGATGACCCGCAGCGCCGGGCTCGCCGAGTACCGCGTGATACCGCTGCGCACCTTCGATCCGACGGCGTTTATCGACGCCCATCAAGGCTGGCTGACGCTGCACATCTGTTGTGGTTTCGTCGCTCCTGCCGAGCATTCGCTGCTCAAGGACGGCGGGTTGATGCCGGTGGGCTGGTACGCCTATTCCGAGATCGGCCAGTGGACCGCCCAGCATCATCTCGACCTCGGCGCACAAATGGCCGAACTGCTGCAATCGACTTACGAGCGCAATCACCTGCGCAACTACAACACCTGGCTCAACGAACTCGACGACGCCTCGCCGGCCGAACTGGCCTGGCAAACCGACGAAGCCTGGCGACACCTGCAAACCGCCGTATCACCCGACAGCCATAAGCATTGCCACGCCCTGTTCGACCCCGTCGACAACCGCTGGCGCTTCGCCGCGACCGACATCGATATTCATCAGCCGCACCCGGAACCTCTGAAGCAAGGAGCTTTGAATTGAGTGGTAAACCCGCTGCACGCGTCACCGACCCTACCGCTTGCCCATTACCGGGCCATGGCACCAACCCGATTGTTTCCGGCTCGCCGAACGTCTTCTTCGACGGCCTCGCCGCTGCGCGCATGACCGATAAATCGGCGTGCGGCAGTCCCATTACCGGAGCCGTTTCCGGCACGGTATTCATCAACGGTTTAAATGCCGCCACGCTCGACAGCACTGGAGGTCACGGCAATGTCGTGGTCGGTGGTTCGGGGACGGTGATCATTGGCCAGAGCGGCGGCGGGGCGGCGTTTAGCGGATTGCTGCCGATGCCGGTGCATTTTACGGACAAGATGCAACTGGTCGATGAGTTCTCAGGAGAACCTGTCGCGAATCATCCCTACACGATCAAACGTGGAGATGGCAGCGAAGAACACGGCGTTACGGATGCAGCAGGCTTTACACATGCCGTCAGCTCTCATCTTGCTGAAACCATCGAATTGTTTGCGGAGTGATTGAAGTGGGAGCGGATAATTCAACGCCGGATGACAGCAAAAAGAGCCTTGGGACCCATGCGTTAACGTGTCCAACAGACGAGGAAGTTAAAAAGTTCAAGTACAGGCGGCGTGCTGTAGCTTTCTTTGTCGGGGGAGCAGGCGATAAAGAAAGTTATTATGGTTTTGGGCCGGAAAATAATGTCAATTATGCAAGATTGCCTTTTGATGAATCGGTAAAGAAGGCCGACTACGCTCCGGGCGTGAAGTCACATCATCTTGGATATAACGAGGTCATTGGCGAGCAAAATATACAGGCCAATGTGTTAGGGGAATTGTGCAAAAATGATGCTGTTTATATCGTTGGGCATAGTCTCGGTGGTTGGAATGGAGCGCATTTGTCAGCAATTTTGAGTGACTTGGGATACACCGTGAAGATGTTGGTGACGCTCGATCCTGTCGGCAAAGGGGCCTTGGTGGGAAGTATCTCTAATATTTACCCGGATACACCTAGACCCAAAGCCGGGCTGTGGATAAATATCTTGGCCAAGTCGTCAGAATCCAATGTGTCCGACTGGGTTGCGGGTGTTGGTGAACAGTGGGTGTTGGAAAGTGGGCCTAACGTAAACAGCATAATGGATGTCAATCACGACAAGGCTGCGGTGATGTTTACTACCGTTTTGGCTGATGGAAAGTCTGCCTTGCATTACATGATAAATTCGCTGAATAAATACTATCGAGGCGAAATATGAGTGGCTTTAGAGTGTTTTTGCTGGTTCTGGGAGTGATGCTTGCGGGCTGTACTCTAAAGCAGGATAAACCGCCCGCTAATCTTGAATTTTCAAAGATTGAGAGAGTGGGTGAAACGGTGTTGTACGATCTTTATTTTTCGTCGGATATCAATATTCTTGGCCCCTACAAGTCATTGGTTGGCGTTAGGTTTATTTGTGCGTTGGGGGACGACTTTAATTTTGAAGTGGGTCACAGAATGAAGTGGTTTGTTAATGGCTCGGTTTCGCGAAATCGGGCAGGCTCAGATCTTGATTTCATTTCGCGGCTTACTTTTAGTGAGTCCGATGCCAATGGCTCTAGTGAGACAGATTTAACGCCTGTAGAGATCAAACGTATTCTGCAGTACAAGGCTGAAATCCCGTGCAAGTTTATGGCCAGTGTTACGATGATGGACACTTATTTTTCCAATGTGATGTATGTGCCGGTGGTGGAAATTCTTCAGGCAGTGAGTGATCGTTGAGTTGAATGTAAAAGATGCTGTGTTTGAAGTGTGCGTTATTTGCAATATGTGTTTCTCTGGTGTTTTGCATGTATCGCTTGGATGTTATTTGGAGTAAGTGTCTTACGCCAATTTTTAGTTGGTGCGTTGTTCGTGTTTTTGGGAGCGGTAATGGCTAGGTTGCTGTTGGTTGTTTTATTTGTTTTGTGTTCCTCTTGTATGCAGTTGCATGTGCCAGCACCAAGGATTGAATTTACATCAATCGAATATGACGCGGGTCGATACAATCTGCGCTTTAGGTCCGACAGAGACTTGGTCAACTTGTACGACGCGCACGGGATAAGTGCGCAGGTCGGTACGTGGCTGATCTGTTCACTTGATGGTGATGTCGATTTTTCAATTCTGCATCACATTCATTATACCGTTAATGGTGTCGTTGATGAAGTTCGCACCGTTGAAGGTGACCGCCGTTATGAGTTTAACGTGCAAGTCAGATTTGAGGAGGATGTTGATCAAGGTACTAGTTCTTTGTCCATCAGAAAGGAAACACTGCTTTCAATGTTGAGGGTGCAGGACTATATACCTTGCCGGACGACAACTACTGCTGCGTTCTACAATGCTTACTATTCAAAGATTATGTATGTCCCGACCTCTCGGGTCATAAAAGAAGTTCAGCATGAAATTACCGCGCCGGAATATGTAATTCTACCGCCAGAAGTACAGCCATTATCGTGGTTGATGTTTGAACAGATATGCATTACAGATAAACGCTATCACGGCGGGGACATTATTGTTCATGGCGGAGCGTGCAGCAGCATGCCCTACAGCGGGTTGTTGAGCTCTTTTGCACCTCTGAATGGAAAATTCCGCATTTTCGATACTCGCACCCAATATCCCAAGGAGGGTGTCAGGTACATGATCAAGCGACCGGATGGCCGCGAAGAGGAAGGCCTGAGCGACGCTCAGGGGGATACTCATGTGTTTGGCTCGGATCATTCTGAAACTTTTAAGCTGTTTCTGTTTGAGGAGGGGCTGGGATCGTTGGCGATATAGATGATATCCCATAATATGGGATGTGAAATTACATATTGAGATTTAGCGCCTGAGAGGTCTATAGTCCGTCGCACTCACTGCCAAAAACAAAACAGGTGAAGCGATGCTGGCGCAATTGATCGCGCTCGATTGGGGGACGACCTCATTACGTGCTTACAAACTCGCGGCGGGCGGCGTGGTGCTGGAGCAGCGCGCGCTGTCGTCCGGGATCATGCAACTGCCGAAGACTCCGCGAGTCATCAACGGTCGCGAATGCGCCGACGGTTTCGAACTGGCCTTCGACGAGGCGTGCGGCGACTGGCTCGATGCTCAGCCTCATCTGCCGGTGATTGCCTGCGGCATGGTTGGCAGCGCACAGGGCTGGCGTGAAGCGGCCTACTGCGAGACGCCGGCGAACGTCGCCAATCTCGGAAAATCCCTACAAACAGTGATCAGTCTGCGCGGCACCGTTGTGCATATCGTGCCGGGCGTGATCCAACGTTCGCGTCTGCCGAACGTGATGCGCGGCGAAGAAACCCAAGTGCTCGGCGTGCTGCAGAATTTGCCGATTGAGGCAGGCGCTGATCTGTTGATCGGCCTGCCGGGCAGCCACTCGAAATGGGTCGACGTGGTCGATGGCTGCATCATTCACTTCGACACGTTTATGACCGGCGAAGTGTTCGCCGTGCTCAGTGAACACAGCATCCTCGGCCGGACCCTGAAGCAAGGCGCGACGTTCGATGCTCTGGCGTTTGACCGAGGCGTGCAGGTTGCGCAATCGGCGGACGGTGAGCTTGGCGTGCTGTCGACCTTATTCAGCGCCCGTACCTTGGGCCTGACCGGCGAACTCAGCCCGACGGCGCAGGCGGATTATCTGTCCGGCTTGATGATCGGCCATGAACTGGCGGCGCTCGCCACGGTTCAGCGACGTCGTCGCAACAACTCGAATCTCCCTTCGATCATCCTCATCGGCAACGCTCAACTCTGTGCGCGCTATAGCCGTGCCCTCGATGCCTGCGGGTTCGCCAACGTGACCCTGGCCGAGCAGGCCACCGAGCGTGGTCTGTGGCAACTGGCGCTGGCCGCCGGACTGATCGACACCTCATCCCGTTAACCCTGACTGGAGGCCTGACATGCTCAAGCAAGCACTGGCACAAAACGGTCTGATCGCGATTCTGCGTGGCCTGCATCCGCAGGAAGCTGTCGCTGTCGGAGAAGTCCTGTATGCAGCCGGATTTCGCGTCATCGAAGTACCGCTCAATTCCCCTTCGCCGTACGAAAGTATCCGCATCCTGCGCAAGACCTTGCCCGCCGATTGCCTGATCGGTGCCGGTACGGTGTTGACCCCGGAACAGGTCGAGTTGGTGAAAGAGGCTGGCGGCCAAGTGATCGTCATGCCGCACAGCGACGCCAAGGTATTACGCGCAGCAAAAGCGGCGGGGCTGTTTCTGTCGCCGGGTGTTGCGACGCCAACCGAAGCCTTCGCGGCGTTGGCGGAGGGTGCGGACATTCTCAAGTTGTTCCCGGCCGAGCAGATGGGCCCGGCGGTCGTCAAAGCCTGGCTCGCGGTGTTGCCGGCCGGGACGGTACTGGCACCGGTCGGTGGCATTACTCCGGACAACATGCAGGCGTTTATCGACGCTGGCGTGAAAGGTTTCGGCCTCGGCTCCGGTCTGTTCAAACCGGGCATGACGCCGGAGCAAGTGGCGGTGAATGCCAAGGCCTACGTGGCCGCGTGGAAGGCGCTTCGTTAAGACTTTCTGGCGCTGCGTGCGCTGCATCTATAAGAGCTGCATTTACAAAAAGAGAGCAGAGATGAAAATCACCAAACTCACCACCTTCATCGTCCCGCCGCGCTGGTGTTTCCTCAAGGTCGAAACCGACGAGGGCGTAACCGGTTGGGGCGAACCCGTGGTTGAAGGGCGCGCGCATACCGTGGCGGCTGCCGTTGAAGAATTGTCCGACTACCTGATCGGCAAAGACCCACGCAATATCGAAGACATCTGGACCGTGCTGTATCGCGGCGGCTTCTACCGTGGCGGTGCGATTCATATGAGCGCACTGGCCGGTATTGATCAGGCGCTGTGGGACATCAAGGGCAAGGCCCTCGGTGTGTCGGTGAGTGATCTGCTCGGTGGTCAGGTACGTGACAAGATTCGTGTGTATTCGTGGATTGGCGGCGATCGTCCGGCCGACACCGCGCGTGCGGCGAAAGAGGCGGTGAGCCGTGGTTTCACTGCGGTGAAAATGAACGGCACCGAAGAGCTGCAATTTCTCGACACCTTCGAAAAAGTCGATCTGGCGCTGGCCAACGTTGCCGCTGTGCGTGATGCCGTCGGGCCGAACGTCGGCATCGGCGTCGACTTCCATGGCCGCGTGCACAAGCCGATGGCCAAGGTGCTGATGAAGGAACTTGATCCGTACAAACTGATGTTCATCGAAGAGCCGGTGCTCAGCGAAAACTACGAAGCGTTGAAAGAACTGGCGCCGCTGACCAGCACACCGATTGCCCTTGGCGAACGACTGTTCTCGCGTTGGGACTTTAAACGGGTGTTGAGCGAAGGCTACGTCGACATCATCCAGCCGGATGCTTCCCACGCTGGCGGCATCACCGAAACCCGCAAGATCGCCAACATGGCCGAAGCCTACGACGTGGCTCTGGCGCTGCACTGCCCGCTGGGGCCGATTGCGCTGGCGGCGTGTTTGCAATTGGACGCGGCTTGTTACAACGCGTTTATCCAGGAGCAAAGCCTCGGTATCCATTACAACGAGAGCAACGATTTGCTCGATTACGTCAGGGATCCGCGCGTCTTCGATTATGACAAAGGCTTCGTGAAGATTCCGAACGGGCCGGGGTTGGGCATCGAGATCAACGAGGAATACGTGATCGAACGTGCGGCCGTCGGCCACCGCTGGCGCAACCCGATCTGGCGCCACGCCGATGGCAGCTTTGCCGAGTGGTGATTCCCTTCTGATTCACCACAGTTCAAATGTAGGAGTGAGCCTGCTCGCGATTCGATATGACATCCAGCATTGATGTTACAGACAAGACGCTATCGCGAGCAGGCTCACTCCTACAGGGATTTGTGCAAGGCCTCAGGCCGACCTCAATAAACATAAAAAGAGGCTCTCCCCATGCAACCGCAAACCCTCACCGGGCAGGCGTCTTTAGTCACGCCCAGCCGCAAGCGGTTCTTCATCATGGTGTTGCTGTTTATCACCGTGGTCATCAACTACCTCGACCGCAGCAACCTGTCGATTGCCGCGCCGGCGCTGACCAGTGAGCTGGGCATTGATCCGATTCACGTCGGCCTGATTTTCTCCGCATTCGGCTGGACCTACGCCGCCATGCAGATCCCCGGCGGCTGGCTGGTCGATCGCGTGCCGCCGCGGATTCTTTACAGCGTGGCGTTGCTGCTGTGGTCGCTGGCCACGGTGATGCTTGGTTTCGCGGCCAGTTTCATTGCGCTGTTCGTGCTGCGCATGGCGGTCGGCGCGCTGGAAGCGCCGGCGTATCCGATCAACAGCCGCGTGGTCACGACGTGGTTTCCCGAACGTGAGCGCGCCACGGCGATCGGTTTCTACACCTCAGGGCAGTTCGTCGGCCTGGCATTCCTGACCCCGGTGCTGGCCTGGCTGCAACACGAATTCGGCTGGCACATGGTCTTCGTCGCCACAGGCGCGGTAGGCATCATTTGGGCGGCGATCTGGTACGCGGTGTATCGCGAGCCGCGGGATTTCAAAGGCGCCAACGAAGCTGAAATCGACCTGATCCGCGAGGGCGGTGGTCTGGTCGATATTCAGCAAGAGTCCGCCAAGGTCAAAGCCAAATTCAGCTGGACCGATCTCGGCATCGTCCTGACCAAGCGCAAGTTATGGGGCATCTACCTCGGCCAGTTCTGCCTGAACTCGACGCTGTGGTTTTTCCTCACGTGGTTCCCGACTTATCTGGTGAAGTATCGCGGCATGGACTTCATCAAGTCCGGCCTGTTGGCGTCGCTGCCGTTTCTCGCCGCGTTTATTGGCGTGCTGTGTTCAGGGTTCTTTTCCGATTTCCTGATCCGACGCGGTTGTACTGTGGGTTTTGCGCGCAAGTTGCCGATCATCGGCGGGCTGCTGATTTCCACCTCGATCATCGGCGCCAATTTCGTTGAGTCGACGCCGCTGGTGATTGCCTTTCTGGCGTTGGCATTTTTCGGTAACGGTCTGGCGTCGATCACCTGGTCGCTGGTGTCGACGCTGGCGCCAGCGCGGTTGTTGGGGTTGACCGGCGGAGTGTTCAACTTCATCGGCAACCTGTCGGCGATTGCTACACCGATCGTGATTGGCTTCCTTGCCAGCGGCGATTCGTTCGCGCCGGCGATCACCTATATCGCGGTTCTCGCATTGATTGGTGCTTTGTCCTACGTGCTGCTGGTCGGCAAGGTCGAGCGTATCGAGTTGTAGTGGTCTGCGTCGGGCGACCATAATGCCGCCCGTTCCCTCGCTCAAACGGTAAAAGGCTGGATATGCAGGAAGACGCCCCGGAAAAAACCAAGGACGCCGCGCCCACCGGCACGCAGACGCTGTTGCGTGGCTTGGGTGTGGTGCAAGCGGTGGCCAGTGGCGCCCGCGATCTCAAGGAGATTGCCCGGCTGATCGGCACCACGCGCAGCACCACCCATCGTCTGGCCAGTTGTCTGGTTGATGAGCGCTACCTGCGCGTGGTGCCGCAAGTCGGTTATCTGCTCGGGCCGAAGTTGATCGAACTGGGTTTTCAGGCCCGCGAAGAGTTGCCGCTGGTGACCTTGGCCGGGCCGTATCTGGACGAGTTGTCGGCGTTGACCGGCGACACCGTGCATTTGGGCATTCGTGAAGGCGACGAGGTGCTGTATCTGCTGAAGAACCCGGGACGCAATGGTCCGGAAATGCGTTCGCGGGTCGGCCATCGCATGCCGTTGGCGCGCACCGGGATTGGCAAGGCGCTGATGCTCGATGACTCGCCGCAGGATTGGCAGCGGCTGTACGACATCAGCTTGCCGGCCGGTGGGAAAAGTCAGTTCTGGCCGCAGCATCCCCAGCAGTCGTGGGAACAGCTTGAGCAGCGCATGACCGAGTACGTTGCCGGTGGCTACGCCTTCGATCTGGAGGACAACGAACCGTCGATCCGCTGCGTGGCGGCGCCGATTCGCGATGCGAGCAAGGGCATCGTGGCGGCGATCAGTATCGCCAGCACCGTGCCGTATATGCCGCTGGAAAAAATGGCCGAGCTGATTCCCCTGATCAAAGGGGTCACAGCCCGGCTGTCGGCAGAGCTAGGCCTGAAGGTTTAAACCTTGAGCGTTGCCATGTCGATCACGAAACGGTACTTCACGTCACCGGCAATCATCCGGGCGTAAGCTTCGTTGATCTGGCGGATGTCGAGCATCTCGATGTCGCAGGTGATGTTGTGCTCGGCGCAGAAATCCAGCACTTCCTGGGTCTCAGCGATGCCGCCGATCAACGAACCGGCCAGCACGCGACGGCTCATCACCAGTTTGCCAGCGTGTACCGGCGGATCAATCGGTTCGATCAGGCCGACCAGAATGTGCACACCGTCAAAACGCAGGGTGTCGAGGTACGGGTTGAGATCGTGCTGCACCGGAATGGTGTCGAGCAGGAAGTCGAAGTAACCGGCAGCGGCTTTCATCTGCTCGGCGTCGGTGGAAACGATCACGTGATCGGCGCCTTGACGACGACCTTCTTCTGCCTTGCTCGCCGAGCGGGTGAACAGCGTGACTTCAGCGCCCATGGCCTTGGCGAACTTGATGCCCATGTGGCCCAGACCACCCATGCCGAGAATCCCGACCTTGTCGCCAGCCTTGACGCCGTAGTGCTTGAGCGGCGAGTAGGTGGTGATGCCGGCGCAGAGGATCGGCGCGGCGCTGGCGAGTGCCAGTTTTTCCGGGATGCGCACGACGAAGTGTTCGCTGACGACGATGCTGTCCGAATAACCGCCCATGGTGTTGCTGCCATCGACCCGATCCGGGGTGGCGTAGGTCATGGTCGGGCCTTCGAGGCAATATTGCTCAAGGTTCGACTGGCACGCTTCGCAAGTGCGGCACGAGTCGACCATGCAGCCAACCCCGACCAGATCGCCTACTTTGTGTTGGGTGACATTCGCACCGATCGCGGTGACTTTTCCGACGATCTCGTGGCCGGGCATCAACGGGTAAACGGCAATGCCCCATTCGTTGCGCGCCTGGTGGATGTCGGAGTGGCAGACGCCACAGTAGAGAATCTCGATGGCAACGTCGTCGGCGCGCGGGCTGCGACGTTCGAACTTCATCGGGGCGAGGGGGGTGGTGGCCGATTGGGCGGCATAACCGATGGCGGTGTACATGTGAAACCTCGCAAAAGCAGGAACAGGTGAGGCGGCGCATTCTGGGCGTCGACTGTCGGTCCGGCCATGACGATTCCTCCGGGTCTCATGCCTAATCCTCCGGCATGCGGGTTTGATCGGTCGCATTGGCAAAAGGATCTGCGATGATGCTTTCATCCCTTATTTCCGTGATTTTTTGTGAAGAGCAATTCGATGCAATTGACCCGTCATCTTGATGCCAATGCGCGGCTGGTTTCGCTGATCGAACCGTTGGCGTTGCGCGATGGTTACAGTCAGACCGGGCTGCCCGGCGTGCAGGTGTTGCGCGCCAGTTGCGACGTCGCCCGTGGCCCGCATATTTATGAGCCGAGCCTGATGATCATCGCCCAAGGCAGCAAACTGGCGTTTCTCGGACCGCGCACCATGGAGTACGGCGCCGGGCATTATCTGATTCAGGCGCTGCCGGTGCCATTCGAGTGCGAGACGTTTGCCTTGCCGGATGCGCCATTGCTCGGAGTGTCGGTGGCGATTGATCGGGTGTTGCTCGGTGAACTGGTGTTGGCGATGGGGCTGGCGCCGGGCCGGCATATTCCGGCGCAGACGCCGGAGTCGATGACCTCAGTGGTACTCGACGATGCCATGCGCGGATGCGTCGAGCGTTTGCTCAGTTGCCTGCACGATCCGCTGGAATGCCAGATTCTCGGGCCGGCGCGGGTGCGCGAGTTGTTGTTCGTTGCATTGCGCGGGCCGCAGGCGGATGTGTTGCGGGCGCTGGTGGAACAACAGGGGCAGTTCGCGCGGGTGGCGGCGTCGATCAGTCATCTGCATGCGCATTACACCGAGCCGTTGAATGTCGAGACCCTGGCCGGTTGCGCGAACATGAGCGTGTCGACCTTTCATGAGCATTTCAAACGCAGCACGTTGTTGTCGCCGGTGCAGTATCTGAAGCGTCTGCGGTTGTTGAAGGCGCAGACGCTGTTGGTGGCGGAAGGGCTGGGTGTGGCGCAGGTCGCGCATCGGGTGGGGTACCAGAGTACTTCGCAGTTCAGTCGCGAATATAAGCGCTACTTTGAGCGTAGTCCGGGGGACGAACGCGCTGCCTGAGGATTTTCACAATCCCTGTGGGAGCTGGCTTGCCAGCGATAGCGGTGGTTCAATTTGCCATGATGTCGTTTGACACGGCCCCATCGCTGGCAAGCCAGCTCCCACAGGTTTTTGTGGTGTTAGAAGTATTTTGGGCAACAAAAAGGCCCCCATTTCGGGAGCCTTGTTGTTCAGCGGTTCGACTTACATGTTCGGATAAGTCGGGCCGCCAGCGCCTTCCGGCGTGACCCAGGTGATGTTCTGCGAAGGGTCCTTGATGTCACAGGTCTTGCAGTGCACGCAGTTCTGGGCGTTGATCTGGAAGCGTTTCTCGCCGTCTTCCTTGGTGATCACTTCGTAGACGCCGGCCGGGCAGTAGCGCTGCGCCGGTTCGTCGTACAGCGGCAGGTTCTTGCTGATCGGGATGCTCGGGTCGGTCAGCTTCAGGTGGCAAGGCTGTTCTTCTTCGTGGTTGGTACCGGAGATGAACACCGAGCTGAGCTTGTCGAAGCTGAGTTTGCCGTCCGGCTTCGGATAGTCGATCTTCTTGCAGTCGGCCGCGAGCTTGAGGCAGGCGTAGTCCGGCTTGGTGTCGTGCAGGGTGAATGGCAGTTTGCCGGCGAAGATGTTCTGGTCCAGCCAGTTGAAACCGCCGCCGACGATGGCGCCGAACTTGTGGATCGCCGGGCCGAAGTTGCGGCTGGCGAACAGTTCGTCGTAGAGCCAGCTCTTCTTGAACGCATCGACGTAAGTGGTCAGCTCTTCGGTGCCGTCCTTTTCTGCGAACAGCGCATCAGCCACTGACTCAGCGGCGAGCATGCCGGACTTCATCGCAGTGTGGCTGCCCTTGATCTTGGCGAAGTTCAGGGTGCCGAGGTCGCAACCGATCAGCGCGCCGCCCTTGAAGACCATTTTCGGCAGCGAGTTCAGGCCACCTTTGCAGATCGCACGCGCGCCGTAGCTGATGCGCTTGCCGCCTTCCAGGTACTGCGCCAGCACCGGGTGATGCTTGAGGCGCTGGAACTCGTCGAACGGTGACAGGTAGGTGTTGCTGTAGGAAAGGTCAACGATCAGACCAACCACCACCTGGTTGTTTTCCAGGTGATAGAGGAACGAGCCACCGGTGTTTTCGGTGCCCATGATGTCCAGCGGCCAACCAGCGGTGTGCACCACCAAGCCTGGCTGATGTTTGGCCGGGTCGATCTCCCAGATTTCTTTCAGGCCGATGCCGTAGTGCTGGGCGTCGGCATCGCTGTCGAGGTTGTAGCGCTTGATCAGTTGCTTGCCGATGTGGCCACGGCAGCCTTCGGCGAACAGCGTGTATTTGCCGCGCAGTTCCATGCCCGGGGTGTACAGGCCTTCTTTCGGGTTGCCTTCGCGGTCGACGCCCAGATCACCGGTGATGATCCCGCGCACCACGCCTTGCTCGTCGATCAGCGCTTCCTGAGCAGCGAACCCCGGGTAGATTTCTACGCCAAGGTTCTCGGCCTGCTGGGCGAGCCAGCGGCACAGGTTGCCGAGGGAGATGATGTAGTTGCCTTCGTTGTGCATGGTCTTGGGCACAAAGAAGTCTGGAATTTTTTGCGCGTTTTCGGCGTTTTTCAGCACGAAAATATCGTCGCGGGTGACTGGCGTGTTCAGCGGGGCGCCAAGTTCTTTCCAGTCCGGGAACAGTTCGTTCAGAGCGCGTGGTTCGAACACGGCACCGGAGAGGATGTGTGCGCCGACTTCGGAGCCTTTTTCGACCACGCAGACGCTGATTTCCTTACCGGCTTCGGCGGCCTTCTGCTTCAGACGGCAGGCGGCGGACAGGCCAGCGGGGCCGGCACCGACGATGACCACGTCGAATTCCATGTATTCGCGTTCCACAGGCTATCTCCTACTCAAGGCTCAACAGTTTTTTTTCTAATTTGGAGGTTTGATGTCGCATCCGCTATTCCTTTACGTTAACGTCAAGGGGAATATTGGAGAACTGACCTTTCTCTCTAGGCGGCGCATTATATCTACACCACTCCTAGCGTCCAATACAAACGTTTGTTTGAATCGGCTCCAGCCCAGAGAAATCAAAGAAGCGCGGCTTATGAATGGTCATTTTGCTGTATTGACCGGAATAGGCGTTCCGGTCAAGATACGGGCGGTTTTGCGCTCGTCGTAGGCAGACTGGCGGTTTCAAGAGCACGTCTAAAGACAGGGCACAGGCAGTAGAAGGTGATGCGCAGCGCAGTCCGGCGCGCAGTTTACACAGCGTGAAGATCAATGACTCGTCGGTCACCCCTGACGAACGGTCGCAGGTCTTTGCACTGTGCAGCCACCAGACACCCGAGTCGGCGTTTTTAGAGGTGCCCTTTTAGCCTGATGAGCATCAACCGCCAGGTTCGCCTAGGCGACTTTCTTTTCACCGGAGAGTAACGAGGAATCCATGAAGGTTCTTGTAGCTGTCAAACGCGTTGTGGATTACAACGTCAAGGTTCGCGTCAAGGCGGACAATTCCGGCGTCGATCTCGCCAACGTCAAGATGTCGATGAACCCGTTCTGCGAAATCGCAGTGGAAGAAGCCGTACGCCTGAAAGAGAAAGGTGTTGCGACTGAAATCGTCGTCGTCTCCATCGGCCCGACCACCGCTCAGGAGCAGCTGCGTACCGCACTGGCTCTGGGTGCCGACCGTGCCATCCTCGTCGAATCCGCTGAAGATCTGACCTCGCTCGCCGTGGCCAAGCTGCTCAAAGCTGTGGTCGACAAGGAACAGCCGCAGCTGGTGATCCTTGGCAAACAGGCCATCGACAGCGACAACAACCAGACCGGCCAGATGCTCGCTGCACTGAGCGGCTACGGTCAGGGCACGTTCGCCTCGAAAGTCGAAGTCTCGGGCGACAGCGTTGCCGTAACTCGCGAAATCGACGGCGGCGCGCAGACTGTTTCGCTGAAACTGCCGGCAATCGTCACCACTGACCTGCGCTTGAACGAGCCGCGTTATGCGTCCCTGCCAAACATCATGAAAGCCAAGAAGAAGCCTCTCGAAGTGCTGACTCCGGACGCTTTGGGCGTTTCCACCGCCTCCACCAACAAGACCCTGAAAGTTGAAGCGCCGGCTGCACGCAGCGCAGGCATCAAGGTCAAGTCGGTGGCTGAACTGGTCGAGAAACTGAAAAACGAAGCGAAGGTAATCTAAAAATGACTATCTTGGTAATCGCTGAACACGACAACAAAGTGCTGGCCCCGGCCACACTGAACACCGTGGCTGCTGCTGCCAAAATCGGCGGCGACATCCACGTTCTGGTTGCAGGTCAAGGCGCTGGCGCCGTGGCTGAAGCCGCTGCGAAAATCGCAGGCGTGAGCAAAGTCCTCAACGCTGACAATGCCGCTTACGCGCATCAGCTGCCGGAAAACGTTGCGCCATTGGTTGCAGAGCTGGGCGCTGGCTACAGCCACATCCTGGCTGCCGCTACCTCCAACGGCAAAAATATCCTGCCGCGCGTTGCCGCTCAGCTGGACGTTGACCAGATCTCCGAAATTATCTCGGTCGAAAGCGCTGACACGTTCAAGCGTCCGATCTACGCCGGTAACGCCATCGCTACCGTACAGTCCACCGCTGCAATCAAAGTGATCACCGTGCGTGCCACCGGTTTCGACCCGGTGGCTGCTGAAGGTGGTTCGGCTGCTGTCGAAGCAGTCGGCGCTGCACACGACGCGGGCACTTCGAGCTTCGTTGGCGAAGAACTGGCCAAGTCCGATCGTCCAGAGCTGACCGCTGCCAAGATCGTCGTTTCCGGCGGCCGCGGCATGCAGAACGGCGACAACTTCAAACACCTGTACGCTCTGGCCGACAAGCTGGGCGCTGCTGTCGGTGCTTCGCGTGCTGCGGTCGACGCAGGTTTCGTACCGAACGACATGCAGGTCGGTCAGACCGGCAAGATCGTTGCGCCACAGCTGTACATCGCCGTCGGTATCTCCGGCGCGATCCAGCATTTGGCCGGTATGAAAGACTCCAAAGTGATCGTTGCGATCAACAAGGACGAAGAAGCGCCGATCTTCCAGGTGGCCGATTACGGTCTCGTGGCGGATCTGTTCGAAGCCGTCCCTGAGTTGGAGAAGCTGGTCTAATCCAGCGGCTTCACTTATAAAGAGCCCGACCTTTTGGTCGGGCTTTTTTTTGTCTCGGATTTGAGTGGGAGCGTTTTGCCATGGATCTGCGCTGCGGATTGCGTTACTCGGTATTGCTGGGATTGGCCCTGCTGCCAGGTTTGGCCATGGCCGCTGGCAAATGCGAGCGCCTCGTCGTCACCGGTAGCCCGGATGCACCGCCGTATCTGTGGCAGGACCCGCAGAATCCCAAACAGTTGATCGGCGCCAGCGCCGACCTGTTGCAGCAAGTGGCCAAGGATCTCGGCATCAAAGTCGAGTTGCTCTACGCCGGCAAACGCTCGCAAGCCCTCGACGAAGTACGCAGCGGGCGCATGGACATGCTCGCCGACGCGCCGTTGACATTTACTGAGCTGGAAAACCTCGACTACATCTATCCGCCATTGCTGGAAAACGACTATCTGGTGTGGACACGCAAAGGCTCGACGCTGGTCTACGGCGAAGCCAAAGACCTGCACGGCCACACGGGTGCGCTGTCGGAAAAGTCTCGAATCACCCAGGCATTTGGCACTTTCGCCGAGCAGAATCTGACCCTGACCAAGACAGCCAACCTCACCCAGGCCCTGCAGAAATTGCTCCTCGGCGAAGTGGAATATGTACTCGCCGGTCGTTACTCAGGCATGGCCGCCGCGCAGGCATTGGGCATGGCCAATGACCTGCTGGCGTTCGAGCAACCCATCGACCGCCCGGGCCTGTTCCTCGCGGTTTCGCATAACTCGGCCTGCAACGATCCGTGGTTGCGCGGACAGCTAGCCAAAAAGATGACAGAATTGCCCGCGTCCGGACTGACGGAAGCCGCGCTGCAACGCAATATCGAGCGCTGGAAGGCGCAGCAGCAACAGCCGCAACAACCTGTCAGTGCCCCAAAACAGTAGGGATTCTTAGTGAGTATTCGACCTCTTTTCGCGGCTGTGGCCGTTCTGGCTCTGGCCGGTTGCGCAACCGATCCGGCACCCAATGAACAAATGCGCCTGACCGAGCAAGCCATCACCCAGGCCAAAGCTGTTGGCGCCACCGCCGACGAAGTGCCGGAAATGAAACTGGCCGAAACCAAGTACAACCGCGCCAAAGGCAACATGGCGGACGAGTCCTACCGCAATGCGCGGATGCGCGCCGAACAGGCCGAACTGGATGCGCGTCTGGCCGAAGCCAAAGTGCTGACGCAAAAAAGTGAAGAACAGGTGAATGTGCTTAACACCCGCATCGTCCGTCTGCGCAAGCAACTGGGAGATGCCCAATGAGCCTCAAGTCGAAAGTTGTCGGCGGCCTGATCCTCGCCGGGTGTGTCAGCCTGTACGGCTGCGCCGGTCAACACAGCGAATCCGCGCTGCAAGAAGCCAGCGCCGACTTCCAGAAGGTCAAGGAAGACTCCAACGTGCTGCGCATCGCGCCGAAAGACGTGATCCGCGCTGGTGAGTCGCTGGCCCGTGCCGATCGCCTGTCGACCTATTGGGGCAGCGGTTCCGACGTGGTGCATTACGCCTACCTGAGCCAGCGCTACAGCGAGATCGCCCGCGAGCACACCAATCAAGTGCTCAACGAAGAGCGCGCGGCCAAGCTCGAACTGGACCGCCAGCGCTTGCAACTGGCCCTGCGTGAATCCAAGTTGCTCAGCGTGCAGCAGCAGGGTAAATGGCTGGAAGAACAGATCGTTGCACTGGCGACCACGCAGACCGACCGAGGTCTGGTGATGACCCTGGGCGATGTGCTGTTCGACACCGGTGAAGCGGAGCTGAAAAACTCGGCCAACCGCGTGGTGCTGAAGATCGTGCAGTTCCTGCAACTGAACCCGAAACGCGTGGTGCGCATTGAGGGCTACACCGACAGCACCGGCGGCAAACAGGAAAACCTCAAGCTGTCCCGTGACCGCGCACAATCGGTCGCGGACGTGCTGATGGACCTGGGCATCGACGACAAACGCATTCAGGTCGAAGGCTACGGCGACGAATACCCGGTGGACGCTAACGCTTCCGAGCGCGGGCGGGCACAGAACCGTCGCGTGGAAATTGTCTTCTCCGACGAAAAAGGCCAGCTCGGCGCCGCCCGTTAAGGGTTGCGTCTCTGGAAAGCCCGGGCTGTCATGCAGCACCGGGCTTTTTTACGTCTGTCGAATGGCTCGCAAATCAGTACAGTCAGGGGCAGACACCGCACTGTATGGTCGAGTAATGTGGCAACTGTCCCAGTACACTTCTAAACTGTTCCGGTATTGTTTCACACAAGAATAAAATGCCCGTGAAATCGAGTGCTGCGTCATGACCAATCTCTTGCTCTACCAACGTATTGCTCAGCAACTGGCCGAAGACATCCGCCGTGGGGTCTATCAACCGGGGGAGCGCGTGCCTTCGGTGCGCAAGATGAGTTCGCAGCTCAATGTCAGCCATGCGACGGTGTTGCAGGCTTACGCCAATCTTGAAGATCAGGGCTTGATTCGCGCCCGACCGCAGTCCGGTTATTACGTGCACCAGACGCCGGCACTGACGGCGCCGACGCCAGACATTGCCCGGGTCGAACGGCCGGGGCTGGTCACCCGCAGCAGCATCATTCAACAGGTTCTGGTCGAATCACGCCGCGAAGGCGTGTTTCCGCTGGGCGCGGCTGTGCCAAGTGTCGATTACTTGCCGGTGCGCGCACTGCATCAGCAACTGGCCAAGGTCACCCGCTTCCATAGCCCGCGTGCCTTCAGCTACATGTTCAGCCCCGGTTTCGAACCGCTGCGCCGGCAAGTGGCGATCCGTATGCGCGATGCCGGTGTGGTGGTCGACCCGTCGGAAGTGGTGATCACCCACGGTTGTGTCGATGCCTTGCAGATGTCGTTGCGTGTGCTGACCCGGCCGGGTGATCTGATTGCCGCTGAGTCGCCGACTTATTACGGTCTGCTGCAACTGGCCGATCTTCTCGGCTTGAAGGTCATCGAAATCCCCAGCGATCCCGCCACCGGCATGAGCCTCGAAGCCCTGCAACTGGCGGCCAACCAGTGGTCGATCAAAGCGCTGGTGCTGACTACGCGCCTGAGCAATCCCCTGGGTGGCACCATGCCCGAAGAACGGCAGAAACAGTTGCTGCGGCTGGCCTCGGATTTCGATATCCAGATCGTCGAAGACGACATCTATGGCGAACTGATGTTCGAGCAAGGCAAAACCAAAGCGCTCAAGGCTTATGACCGACTGGATCGGGTGATCTACTGTTCGAGCTTCTCCAAAACCTTGTCACCCGGTGTGCGCATCGGTTGGATGATCGCTGGCAAGTACCAGCAGGAAATCCAGCGCCTGCAGACCTTCAGCACCCATTCGGCGTGCAGCGTGACGCAGATGGCGATTGCCGCTTATCTGGAAAACGGCGGCTATGACCGGCATTTACGGTACATCCGCCAGGAATACCGGAAAAACCTCAGCGCGTTCCAGTTGGCGGTGCAGCAGTACTTCCCCGAAGGTACGCAGATGACCCGGCCCACGGGTGGTTTCATCCTCTGGGTGAGCTTGCCGGGGAGGGTGAATACCCAGGAATTGCATGTCCGCGCCTTGCAGCAGGGCATCAGTATTGCGCCGGGTCTGATTTTCAGTAATACCGAGCAGTTCAACCACTGTATCCGCCTGAACTGCGGGATTCCGTGGAACCGCGAGGCGGAGCGGGCGTTGATGACGCTGGGGCTGTTGGCGACTCAACTGTGTCAGGAAACCGCTGGCGGATTCTGAACGGGCGGTGGCTGATGCTTGTCTTGTGGCGTCCAACAAGCGAGCATATGGCCCTCTGCCGTTAGTGTCGTTGGGTCCATGAAAGCGATTTTTCCTGCCGCTTGGGTTTTGTTGGGTTTGCTGATGATCGGTCATGCGCCTGGAGCCGTGGCCGCTGCGGTTCAGGACAAACCGGCCGCAACGAGTCCCGTTAAAAAAACCACGCCTGCGCCAAAGGCCGCTTCCGCGAAGAAACCCCAGCAAAAAATCATCAAGAAGCGCAAGCCAATCGCCTCCAAATCGAAACCCGCCAGCGAAGTGGTGAAAACCAAATTGCCGCCGGCCAGACTCGATTTGAGTCTGCCCAAGGACATGGTCCAGGAGCTGAAGCCCAAAGGCACGGTTGAGTTGCCCAAGCGCGAGCCGATCCTGCCGCAGATGTTTGGCGAGAAAAACAACGGATTCCAGCTCAACGGCCGCTTGCTCAATAACGAAATGCAGTTGCAACTGCGCAATGAAGACCGCCGGGAAATCGAAGGTGCGGCGCTGGATTTCGAATTCAAACAGTAAAACCAGCCCATCTGTGACCCGCAGACCAGACGCTTTGTCGGAGACTGGTCAGTCATATTGAGTTATCGCTAAAAACCCGGTTCCGGCAATTTAAAACAGCCGTTTTAGCGGTTACTCTGTTCCGCGTCCCTTTTACACATCGCCCGTCGCGAGGAAACGTTCGTCATGAAATGCCGTGAAGGCTGTGGCGCTTGCTGCATTGCCCCTTCCATCAGTTCGCCGATTCCCGGCATGCCTGATGGCAAACCTGCCGGCGAACGTTGCGTGCAACTCTCGGTCGAAAACCTGTGCAGCATTTTCGGCCGCCCGGAGCGCCCGGCAGTCTGCTCCGGCTTCGCGGCTGATGTCGAAGTCTGTGGCAGCAGCTCGGAAGAAGCGATCAGGCTGATTGGCTGGTGGGAGCAAATGACGGCGGCGTGATGTGTCAAACGAACGGAACTTCAACAATAAGGAATAAGACTATGGGTTCGCTGCATCGTATCGCTGTGTTGTGTGGTTTGACCGCTGTGCTGGCCACCTCCGTCGCTCAGGCTGAAGACTGGAAAGTCGCCAAGAATGAGGACGGCATCAAGGTGTCCCTGAGTGAAGTGCCGGGTTCGGACTACAAGTCCTACCAGGGCGTTGCGCTGATGAAGACCACCGTCGCCAAACTGCGCGCACTGCAGGAAGACGTCTCCGGCGCGTGCGCCTGGATTCACGAATGCAAGACCCAGAAACTGCTCAAGCACGAGGGCGATCAGAGCTGGACCTACACCCAGTTCAACACGCCTTGGCCGGTGACTCCGCGTGATTCGGTGTTGCACATCACCACCGTTGAAGGCGCCGATGGCAGCCTGACCCGTAACCTCGAAGGTCTGCCCAAGTACCTTCCGGAAGAGAAAGGCTTCGTCCGTGTAGCGCAGGTCAAAGGCTACTGGAAGTTCGTACCCAAAGGTGATCAGGTTGAAGTGACCTATCAGGTGCACACCGAGCCGGGTGGTAGCGTGCCGTCGATGATTGCCAACAAGTTTGTCGTCGATGCGCCGTTCAACACCTTGAAAGCTCTGAAAGAACGCGCCGAGAAGTAATCGGCCCGCGTTCAACGAAACGCCCCGACCGATTCGGGGCGTTTTGTTTTGTATCTATATTGTGTTTCCAGATATGCGTTGCACGAAATTTTCACAAAGTGTTCAAGACAATTCGCCCGCGCTGTTTGCACGCTGTCCCGGTTTGGCGCTGCGCTGAATGAAAGTGTCTGGCGGCGGGGCAGTAATCAATGGCAATGGTGCGGGTGATCGTGCAACATTTGCGCACCGCGCAAGCCCCGGGGTCTGGAATGACCAATAGAGGGCATGGCGCCGCTGTATTTTTGCAACTTCAACTTCCAATGGGTCCTAAAACGACATGGCAAACCCGGACGCCCTGAATCAGCAGCGATCTTCTGCTCGCCTGCTGCAACCGACCGTCAAATCGCATCTGGCCTACACGCTGCTTTGCGCGCTGGTCATGATGGTGATGTTTTCCGTGCTGCGCCTCGCGCTGCTGGTCTACAACCGCGAGATGATCCTCGACACCCCGGCTTCGACTTTCCTCGAAGCCTTCGCCAACGGCCTGCGTTTCGACCTGCGCCTGGTGGTTTACGTGTGCATTCCGCTGGTGCTGGCACTGTTCAGTGCGCGCGCCATGGCCGCACGCGGCTTCTTCCGTCTGTGGCTGACGATCGCCTCGAGCATCGCGCTGTTCCTCGGCCTGATGGAGATGGACTTTTATCGCGAGTTTCACCAGCGCCTCAACGGTCTGGTGTTCCAGTATGTGAAAGAAGACCCGAAAACCGTAATGAGCATGCTCTGGTACGGCTTCCCGGTGGTGCGTTATCTGCTGGCGTGGGTCATCGGCACCGTCATTCTGACCCTGGCGTTCAAAGGCGCCGACCGTGCCACCCGTCCGCGCGGACCGTTCAGCGGCGGTAGTGTCAGCAGCCGTCAAGTCGCACCGTGGTACACCCGTCTTGCGGTGTTCGTGGTCTGCTTGCTGATCTGCGTGGTTGCCGCTCGTGGCACTCTGCGTCAAGGCCCGCCAATGCGTTGGGGTGACGTGTACACCACCGACTCCAACTTCGCCAACCAGCTCGGCCTCAACGGCACGCTGTCGCTGATCGCAGCCGCCAAGGACCGCATGGGCGAAGACCGCGACAACATCTGGAAAGGCACGCTGCCGCAAGAACAAGCGCAGAAAGTCGTGCGCGATATGTTGCTGATGCCGGATGACAAACTGGTCGATGCCGATATCGCCGCCGTGCGCCGTGAATACACGCCGCCGGCCGACAAGACCCTGCCGATCAAGAACGTCGTCGTGATCCTGATGGAAAGCATGGCCGGTCACTCGGTCGGTGCGTTGGGCGCGCCGGGCAACATCACGCCTTATCTGGACAAACTGTCGAAGGAAGGCCTGCTGTTCGATCGCTTCTTCTCCAACGGTACGCACACCCACCAGGGCATGTTCGCGACCATGGCCTGCTTCCCCAACCTGCCGGGTTTCGAATACCTGATGCAGACCCCGGAAGGCAGCCACAAACTGTCCGGCCTGCCGCAGCTGCTCAGCGCCCGCAATTACGACGACGTGTACGTCTACAACGGCGATTTCGCCTGGGACAACCAGTCGGGCTTTTTCAGCAACCAGGGCATGACCAACTTCGTTGGCCGTAACGACTTCGTCAACCCGGTGTTCTCCGATCCGACCTGGGGCGTGTCCGATCAGGACATGTTCGACCGTGGCCTGCAGGAGCTCAAGGCGCGGGAAAACGGCAAGCCGTTCTACGCGCTGCTGCAAACCCTGTCCAACCACACGCCATACGCCTTGCCGACGCCATTGCCGGTTGAGCGTGTGACTGACCGTGGCAGCCTCAACGAACACTTGACCGCCATGCGTTACGCCGACTGGGCACTGGGTCAATTCTTCGAGAAGGCGCGCAAAGAGCCGTACTTCAAGGAAACCCTGTTCGTCATCGTCGGTGACCACGGTTTCGGCAACGAGCGCCAGATCACCGAAATGGACCTGGGTCGCTTCAACGTGCCGATGCTGATGATCGCGCCGGGCATCCAGGAGAAGTTTGGTACCCGTGACCACACCGTGGGCACGCAGATCGACATCGTGCCGACCATCATGGGTCGTCTGGGTGGCGAAGTGCGAAATCAGTGCTGGGGCCGTGACTTGCTCAACCTGCCGGAAGGCGACACCGGTTTCGGTGTGATCAAGCCGTCGGGCAGCGAGCAGACCACCGCCATCGTCACTGCCGACCAGATTCTGGTCCTGCCGAAAGACAAGGAAATGGGTCCGAAGATCTGGCAATACCAGTTGGGTGCCAATCCACATGCCGAGATCGTTCCGAATGCACCGCGCACGGCCGAGTTGAAACTCAAACTCGAGGCGTTCCTGCAAACGGCGACCAAGAGCCTGATGGACAACACTGCCGGTGTAATCAACGGCAAGCCGGACTGATCGCGCAGCGATCATAAAATCCGTGCAATAAAAAAGAGGCCCTGAACAGGGCCTCTTTTTTTTTACGCTTGAATCGTTATATCCGACCAAGTAACAGCAGGACCAACAGCACCACCAACACCACGCCGATAATGCCCGATGGACCATAACCCCAACTTCTGGAGTGCGGGAAGACCGGCAGACCACCGATCAGCAACAGGATCAGGATAATGATTAGAATTGTGCCCATGTCGATTTCCTTGTTGATAGTGTTCGAGAAGTCTTGGTATTCAAGGGCGACTGGAGACTAAGTAATTCCAGACGGCTTACAAATTCCGACCGGTGCGCATGAAAGAAAATTCAATGTTTTTTTAATGTATTTGGATTGCTCGTTTATTTCCTTTGCAGCGAAAAGATCGCAGCCTCGTTTCACTCGACAGCTCCTACACGAATCCATGTAGGAGCTGCCGAAGGCTGCGATCTTTTGATCCTCCATTCAGCAATCTGATGGAGCGTGGGCGCGCGCCGATCCTTCGCTACACTCCGCGCATCTTCCCCGGAACAACAAGGCTGTGTGCTATGCAAAATCGCATGATGATCACTGGTGCGGGCTCGGGCCTGGGTCGCGAAATCGCGCTGCGCTGGGCGCGTGAAGGCTGGCAACTGGCCTTGTCCGACGTCAGCGAACCCGGCCTGCAGGAAACCCTGAAATTGGTCCGCGAGGCGGGCGGTGACGGTTTCACTCAGCGCTGCGATGTGCGTGATTACAGTCAGCTCACCGCATTCGCCCAAGCCTGCGAAGAGAAACTCGGTGGCATCGACATCATCGTCAACAACGCCGGTGTTGCGTCGGGCGGTTTCTTCAGCGAGCTATCGCTGGAAGACTGGGACTGGCAGATCGCGATCAACCTGATGGGCGTGGTCAAGGGCTGCAAGGCGTTCCTGCCGCTGCTTGAGCAAAGCAAAGGCAAGATCATCAACATCGCCTCCATGGCGGCACTGATGCAAGGCCCGGCGATGAGCAATTACAACGTGGCCAAGGCCGGCGTGGTCGCACTTTCGGAGAGCCTGTTGATTGAACTGGCGCAGCAGGAAGTCGGCGTGCATGTGGTGTGCCCGTCGTTCTTCCAGACCAACTTGCTCGATTCGTTCCGTGGCCCGACCCCGGCGATGAAAGCGCAGGTCGGCAAGTTGCTGGAAAGTTCGCCGATTACGGCGGCGGACATTGCTGACTATATCTACCAGCAAGTGGCGGCCGGTGAGTTCATGATCCTGCCACACGAACAAGGCCGCATGGCGTGGGCGATCAAGCAGAAGAACCCGCAACTGCTTTACAACGAAATGACCTCCATGGCCGAGAAAATGCGCGCCAAAGCCAAACAGAACAACGGCTGAGCTTGCCCGTAACAGACAGCGTCGTTAGGGTGGCCGCAATGGTCACCCTGTCGAGACGCATCAATGCTTAATTACCTGTGGTTCTTCCTCGCGGCGCTGTTTGAAATCGCCGGTTGTTTCGCCTTCTTCATGTGGCTGCGGCAGGGCAAAAGTGCGTTGTGGGTGATCCCTGCGCTGCTCAGCCTGACCCTGTTCGCACTGTTGCTGACCCGTGTTGAAGCCAACTATGCCGGTCGTGCCTACGCCGCTTATGGCGGTATCTACATCGTCGCGTCGATTGGCTGGCTGATGGTGGTCGAGCGCGTGCGTCCATTGGGTTCGGACTGGATCGGTGTGGCGTTGTGCGTGATCGGCGCCAGCGTGATTCTGTTCGGTCCGCGATTTTCCGCTGCCTGACGGCAATCTGTGGGAAACGTCTGACGGCCAGAGGCGAGCATGGGTGTAAGGCAAAACTGATTTGCTCGCCGCGCATTGTAGAGCCGCTGCAAGCCGCGCATCTTCAGGGTTCGCTAACCCTGAAGGACGAATCTCATGCTTGTACTCAGCCGTGTTGTTGGTGAGTTGATTTCAATCGGCGACGACATTTCCCTGCGCGTGCTGTCGGTTAACGGCTCCAGCGTGCGTTTTGGTGTCGAGGCCCCGCAAAAGGTCAATGTGCATCGCGCGGAGGTCTATGACCGGATCAAGCGCAAACAGGCCGCCGAAAAGCTGCGCTGAAGGGTTCAATCGAACAGGTGCTTGGGCACGTCGTGCTTGAGCATCAACTGGCACTGCTCGCTTTCCGGGTCGAAGACGATCAGCGCCTGGCCTTTGGTCAAGGCCTGACGTACGCGCAGCACGCGGGTTTCCAGCGGCGTGTCATCGCCGTTGTCGGTGCCGTCGCGGGTGACGAAATCTTCAATGAGGCGGGTGAGGGTGTCGACTTCAAGAGCGTCGTAAGGAATGAGCATGGGCACCTCGGCTGAATCAATGGCGGGATGCTACGGCGATTGCTGTTTGCCTGCCAGTTTTGTGTTGCCTGTACCGACCTCATCGCTGGCAAGCCAGCTCCCACGGTAATTGGGGCAACACAATATTTGTGTACACCTCCGATACCTGTGGGAGCTGGCTTGCCAGCGATGGGGCCAGTCCTGTCATCACAAAGCCGGATCAACTATCGGAACGCTGCCCTACCAAACTATCCACCGACGGCACCCGCGTATCGCTCTCCATCTGGGTGTCATGTTCAATCTGGTGACTGAAGCGATCCAGCGAGGCATTCGCCGGCGCTGCATCACTGGCAAACACTGGCGGGCTCAAAATGTACGCCCCGAGCAAACGACTCAGGGCCGCCAGACTGTCGATGTGCGTACGCTCATACCCATGGGTCGCATCACAACCAAACGCGAGCAGGGCAGTGCGGATATCGTGCCCGGCCGTCACCGCCGAATGCGCATCACTGAAGTAATAGCGGAACAGGTCGCGGCGCACCGGCAGTTCGTTTTCACCGGCCAGACGCAGCAAATGTCGCGACAAGTGATAGTCGTAAGGTCCGCCGGAATCCTGCATCGCGACGCTCACCGCGTGTTCGCTGGAGTGCTGCCCTGGAGCGACTGGTGCGATGTCGATGCCGACGAATTCGCTGACGTCCCACGGCAATGCCGCCGCCGCACCGCTGCCGGTTTCCTCGGTGATGGTGAACAGTGGGTGGCAGTCGATCATCAATTCCTGACCACTGTCGACGATGGCTTTGAGTGCCGCGAGCAGCGCCGCGACGCCGGCCTTGTCATCGAGGTGACGGGCGCTGATGTGGCCGCTTTCGGTGAATTCCGGCAGCGGGTCGAATGCGACCACGTCACCGATGCTGATGCCCAGTGAGTCGCAGTCAGCCTTGGTCGCGCAGTAGGCGTCCAGGCGCAGTTCGACGTGATCCCAACTGATCGGCATTTCATCGACGGCGGTGTTGAATGCGTGTCCGGAGGCCATCAGCGGCAAGACACTGCCGCGAATCACGCCGTTGTCGGTAAACAGGCTGACGCGGCTGCCCTCGGCAAAGCGGCTCGACCAGCAGCCGACCGGGGCGAGGGTCAGGCGCCCGTTGTCCTTGATCGCACGAACGGCGGCGCCGATGGTGTCCAGGTGGGCGGAAACGGCGCGGTCGGGGCTGTTCTTCTTGCCCTTGAGCGTGGCGCGAATGGTGCCGCGCCGGGTCATTTCGAACGGGATGCCGAGTTCTTCCAGACGCTCGGCGACGTAGCGCACGATGGTGTCGGTGAACCCGGTGGGGCTGGGAATGGCGAGCATTTCCAGCAGTACTTTTTGCAGGTAGTTGAGATCCGGTTCGGGGATTTGCGTGGTCATGGAAACTCCTGATGGGTTGAGCACACCGATGGTTTCGATGAGGAAAGTTTTGTGTTGCTTGATCGGGCCTCATCGCTGGCAAGCCAGCTCCCACAGTTTTTGTGTGTACCGCAAAACTTGTGGGAGCTGGCTTGCCAGCGATGGCGTCGGTTCAGTCACTAGAGAATCAAGAGACAGCCGGCTGACTGTGCGGAAACAACAAATCGACAAACCGCTCCGCCGTCGGCTGCGGCTCATGGTTGGCCAGACCGGCGCGTTCGTTGGCCTCGATAAACACGTACTCGGGCTGATCCGCCGCCGGCACCATCAAGTCGAGGCCGACCATCGGAATATCCAGTGCCCGCGCTGCTCGCACGGCGGCATCGACCAGGGTCGGATGCAGAATCGCGGTGACATCTTCCAGCGTGCCGCCGGTGTGCAGATTCGCCGTACGCCGCACAAACAGGTGCTCGCCGGCCGGCAGAATGCTGCTGTAGTCATAACCCGCCGCATGCAGGGTGCGTTGGGTTTCGTGGTCCAGCGGGATCTTGCTTTCGCCGCTGGTGGCCGCTTGCCGACGCCGACTTTGCGCCTCGATCAACGCGCCCACCGAATGCTGGCCATCGCCGACCACTTCCGCCGGTTTGCGAATTGCCGCCGCGACCACTTCAAAACCGATCACCAGAATCCGCAGATCAAGCCCTTCGTGGAAGCTTTCCAGCAGCACGCGGCTATCAAATTGCTTCGCTGTTTCGATGGCTTGCTGCACCTCTTCGATGCTCTGCAAATCCACCGCCACGCCTTGCCCCTGTTCACCGTCGAGCGGCTTGACCACCACCCGTTGATGCTCGTCGAGGAAGGCCAGGTTATCGTCGGCATTGCCCGCCAGTTGCTGCGAAGGCAGGTTCAGACCGGCGCCTTTGAGCACTTTGTGCGTCAGGCTCTTGTCCTGACACAGGCTCATGCTGATCGCGCTGGTCAGGTCGCTCAACGATTCGCGGCAACGCACGCGGCGCCCGCCGTGGCTGAGGGTGAACAGCCCGGCATCGGCGTCATCCACTTGCACGTCGATGCCGCGTCGATGGGCTTCTTCTACGATGATCCGCGCGTACGGGTTGAACTGCGCCTCCGGCCCCGGGCCGAGAAACAGCGGTTGATTGATGCCGTTCTTGCGCTTGATGGCGAAGGTCGACAGGTTGCGGAAACCGAGCTTGGCGTAGAGGTTTTTCGCCTGGCGGTTGTCGTGCAACACCGACAGATCCAGATAGCTCAAACCGCGACTCATGAAGTGCTCAATCAGGTGTCGCACCAGCACTTCACCGACACCTGGACGCGAGCATTGTGGATCCACCGCCAGGCACCACAGGCTGCTGCCGTTTTCCGGGTCGTTAAAGGCTTTTTGATGGTTCAGGCCCATGACGCTACCGATCACCGCGCCGCTGTCTTCATCCTCGGCGAGCCAATACACCGGGCCGCCCTGATGATGCGGGGTCAACCGCGTGGCATCGATCGGCAGCATGCCGCGTGCCTGATACAACAGGTTGATCGCCTGCCAGTCCGCCTCACTCTGCGCGCGGCGGATACGAAAGCCGCGAAACACTCGAGTCGCCTGCCGATAATCGCTGAACCACAGGCGCAAGGTGTCGGATGGATCAAGGAACAATTGCGTCGGCTCGAGGCCGAGAATCTGCTGCGGTGCTGCAACGTACAAAGCGATATCGCGCTCGCCGGGCTGCTCTTTGAGCAGTTCCTGCGCCAGCGATGCCGGGTCGGGAAAGGTGTGGCCGATCAGCAACCGGCCCCAGCCGCAATGCAGCGCGATCGGGTCGGCGGCCAGCGTGCTGCCGTCTTCGGCCAGACGTGCCTGCAAGCGTTCATAGGACGGTGTCTGACCGCGTAGCAGCCGTTGGCTGATGGCCGTGGCGTGGGGTTTCATCGATCAGATTCCTTGTTCACTGAGCCACAGGTTCAGGGCTGCCAGTTGCCACAACTTCGAACCGCGCAACGGCGTCAATTGGCCTTGCGGATCGGTCAGCAATTTGTCGAGCATGGCCGGGTTGAACAGGCCGCGATCCTGACTTGGATCGAGCAGCAGTTCGCGCACCCAGTTCAGGGTATCGCCCTGCAAATGCTTGAGGCCCGGCACCGGGAAGTAACCTTTTTTACGGTCGATCACTTCACTTGGAATCACTCGACGCGCGGCTTCTTTCAAGACCTGTTTGCCGCCATCCGGCAGCTTGAATTGGCCCGGTACGCGGGCCGAGAGTTCGACCAGTCGATAGTCGAGAAACGGCGTACGCGCTTCCAGGCCCCAGGCCATGGTCATGTTGTCGACGCGTTTGACCGGGTCGTCGACCAGCATCACCGTGCTGTCCAGACGCAGGGCTTTGTCGACGGCCGCATCAGCGCCGGGCTGGGCGAAATGTTCTTTCACGAAGTCGCCTGCGGCATCGTTCGCGGTCAGCCATTTCGGCTGCACAGTGGCGGCGTAGTCGTCATAGCTGCGGTCGAAAAATGCGTTGCGGTAAGCCGCATACGGATCGGCCGCGCCGTCGACTTGCGGGTACCAGTGATAACCCGCGAACAGTTCATCCGCGCCTTGGCCGCTCTGCACCACCTTGCAGTGTTTGGCCACTTCGCGCGACAACAGGTAGAAAGCGATGCAGTCATGGCTGACCATCGGTTCGCTCATCGCACGGAATGCGGCGGGCAGTTGCTCGATGATCTCTTTCTCGTCGATGCGCAATTGATGGTGTTGGGTGCCGTAGTGTTTGGCGATCAGATCGGAATACTGAAACTCGTCACCGCGCTCACCACCGGCATCCTGGAAACCGATAGAGAAGGTCGACAGGTTCTCCACGCCGACTTCACGCAACAGGCCGACGAGCATGCTCGAATCGACACCGCCGGAGAGCAGCACACCGACGTCCACAGCGGCGCGTTGACGAATCGCCACCGCTTCGCGGGTGCTGTCGAGGACGCGGTCGACCCAGTCTTCCAGCGTCAGGTTTTTCTCGTCGTCGTGTGGGCCGTAGGGCAGGGTCCACCAGGTTTTCTGCTCGGTGGTGCCATCGGCTTCAACGCGCATCCAGGTCGCTGGTGGCAGTTTTTCAATGCCGGCCAGCAGGGTGCGCGGCGCCGGGACGACCGCATGGAAATTCAGGTAGTGATTGAGCGCCACCGGGTCGAGAATCGGGTTGATGTCGCCGCCCTTGAGCAGTGCCGGCAATGCCGAGGCAAAACGCAGGCGCTGGCCGGTGCGCGACAGGTACAGCGGCTTGACGCCGAGACGGTCGCGAGCGATGAACAGGCGTTTGGCGTCGCGTTCCCAAATGGCAAAGGCGAACATGCCGTTGAGCTTGGGCAGCAGGGCTTCGCCCCAAGCGTGATAGCCCTTGAGCAGCACTTCGGTGTCGCCACCGGAATAGAAGGCATAACCCAGCGCTTCAAGCTCGGCGCGCAGTTCCGGGAAGTTGTAGATCGCACCGTTGAAGGCCAGGGACAAGCCCAACTGGCTGTCGATCATCGGCTGCGCCGAGCCGTCCGACAGGTCCATGATTTTCAGGCGACGGTGACCGAGGGCAATCGGCCCTTGGGCATGGAAGCCCCACGCGTCGGGGCCGCGAGGGGCCAGGTGATGGGTGATTCTCTCGATCGCTGCAAGGTCTGCAGGTTGTTGATCAAAACGTAACTCGCCAGCTAATCCACACATAAAATCCTTACCGGTTTTTCCGTTGGGGAGGGGTCAATCGCTACCTCGCCAAAAGGGCGGGTACTCAGAAACTGACCCGCCCCGGTAAATGGAGTTTTAGAACGATAAGTTATAAGCGAGGCGTTGAGTCCGTTTCTGGCCTTCAGCCCTCAAGTGCTTTGTGATCGATGTCTACATCAGCCTGTGTGCTTTGCTTTACGATCGCGTCGTGTTGCACGCTCCAGCCATGACTGGGGGAATACACGGCCGGTGGACGGTAAGCGCCCGGATCCAGCGGATGGCAGACGCGCCAGGCAAGAGGGTCGGGTTCCACTTCAAAAACGCTGTCGGCGACTTTGATGAAGTGACGGTCGTTCCATTCGTATATTTTGTGTTCATAGTGATCCAGACTCGCCTGCGCGAACACCAGACTGGCGATGTAGGCCTTTACTTCATATTCAGACCCCGCAGATTTTTTCTGTAGGTAGACCGGTTGCCCGCTTGATGCGCCCGTCAATTCGAATTGCTCGAAATAATCAGTGACGGTGGCTTGGTCAGCCTGTGGTTTTTCGTCATTGCCATCGGCGGGTGACGGTGTTTTTTTCAGATCCAGCAACCGAATCAGGGCTTGGTGTCTTTCGGGCACCGGCCAGTTCTCCACGCTGTTGAATACGGTGCGCAGCAGTCGATCTGTTGGATGAGTTCGCAAGCGGTTGATGAAGTCATTGGTCGGACTTTTGAGACGTGTGAAATAGTCGCCCAAGGCCATTTTTTTTCGCCGTTGGGCATGGGCCGGTTCATTGATATTGACGACGGGCACTGCGAATTCCTTGGCATCAGCGATGAATTTGTCGACGTAACGATCAAATAGATGTTGAAACAAGCCTTTCTGAAGAGGGATCAGTGTTATTTCCGAAGCAGTGTCGTTTATTGTCTTCAGCGAAAACTCATGCTGTTCGGCAATGGGCAACTGTGACTTGATAGATTCCCGAAACTCCGCTTTTGTGAGGAGCTGGTAAGCAAGACAGACTATGTTGTTGCCCGTGTCATGGGCTTTGTAAAAGCCGTCGGTGGGATCATTCGGCACATACAGGATAAAGCTGTCTATGTTTGATTCTGACGATTGGCGAAGTGTGATCAATGTGACGTCTGTGGAGTACTTGCCAAACAGTTGCAAAGCGTGCAGCTGGATTATTCCCTTGTCGAATGAGTCGCCAGTAGTAATATCTTCTTTGCTATCTATGAGTCGCTCCAGGGCAGTCAACTGATGGGCACGAAACTCTCCACATGGAGAATACTCGTCATGGCCAATAGGTTTGGTGAAGTACTTTTCATAGACAAAGAGTTTCATATTATGCCTGTGAAGTTGTGCGCCAAGCCTTTTGACACGTGCATCCTTCAATATTCGGGAGATATAGGTAACGTAGGCGCCACCGAGATCGAGCTCGCGACTGAGTGCTGCAAACTCCTGTGCGGTAATCCTCATCTGCGATGAGTCGCGCCCAGGCGTTTTGCGTGGTTCGGGCAGTGTCCCGCTGTCACTTGAAAAGTATCCCGCCGCCGCTTCCTTATCGGTGAAGTTCAGCATCGCCGCCTGTAGCAGCGTGAGGGTATGTGCCGTCTGGCCTTGCGCGTTCGCAGGTGCGAGCTTGATAAGGTCATCGACGCTGAAGCGCATTCCATACTTTTGCTTCAGCGCTTGCAAAAGTGTGCGTCTGCAGAAATTTTCCACAGTTTCCAGCAGGCTCGCCAGCTTCTCGAAGTGATTATGAAAGGGGACCGCTTTATCTATTGCCTCGCGAAATTTAGCGAGTTGCGGGGGATCGACTTTGTTGAAGAATTGGGAGAAACGTTCCAAAAGGCGTGGCACGTCCGACTTGCTCAGCTGCTCAGTTGATACGTCCAGTTGTATTTCGACTGTTGCAGCAATGGGTTGTTTTTCCATTGGTGTATTCATGGGGAAGTCTCGTTTTGAAAAGGAGTCTTTATCCTAGGGTGTTTCAGTGCAGGAAAATAACGCGATTAGTTGATGGTTGGGAGCACCAGGCAAACAACATTTTGATTGAGCGATATAGGTATATACCGCCGCTGCGAGGCAGGAATATGCCTCAGGCTGATTCTGGGAAATAGCGGATTACAAGTTTCATAAGTTTGCTCGTTCCGGGTGCTGCCGGGCTATTTTTATCAGTGATAAAAGTTGATGGGTTGTTTGATTTTTCAATAGGTTTTTCATGTTTTTAATCTGCGTTCGATATCGATAAAGTCTAAAGTCCAAAACCGCAATAAAGGACTATTGCTGATGACAACCCGGAAAAACCAACAAACGCCGCCTCAAGTCTCGATCTTGAGCGCATTACTGGAGGCTACCGACGATCTCGACACCGCCGAAACTCTGGAAAAAACGCTCCCGGCGTATTTGCTCCAGGCGTCGGTCACCAGCCTGGCCAGGCTGGATGAAATCAACCGTGAACTGTACGCCCGGCAACTCAAGGTCAATAAGGATCTGATCCGGCTAAAACCGTTGGCTGACTTCTGTATCAGCGAACTCAACGCGGCACTGAACCAAAAATGGCCGGCGCTTTATGACGCAGGTGTGGATGTGGTCAGTCTGCCGGGTGTTGATTGTGGCTGCGAGACGACCGCGACCGATGAGGCCGGGATCGACCTCGTCAGACATGCCTCGCAAACGCTCTTGCAGGCTGCCATGCAGAACTTCAGCGAAGACGAGGAGCAGGCTGACGCGTTTCCCGATGGCAGTCAGGTGCGCCTGAAAAGCGCGCCGAAGGGTGTGAGCGGCTTGACCCCGGCGGCGTTTGCCGCGTTTTGCCGCCAACTGGATCTGGGCCAGAAATACCAGGAGCATCTGCAGCAAGTGTTCGGCCTGCGTGATGAAAGCGGGAAAATCGTGGCGACCAGTGCCATGACCCGTGATATCGCCGCATTGAAACAGTCGCTATTGGAACTCGATGCGCACCTGGCCGTGCTCAAGGGCAATATCACCGCGGCAGGCTTGCGCATGTTGCAGGACCTGATGCTGGCCGAGGGCGTGGCGTCGGCGCAAACCCTGCGGTACGGCAAAGAACCGCTGATCATGCAGGGCATCAAGATACTCGACAGCTGCGTGTGGGGCGTCGTCGTTTTCTCCAAACGTTCCATCGAACAACACCCTGAGGACGGGTGCATGGTGTATATGCCCGGCGAACCCGAGCGGGCCGTGTACGAATACCCGAGTTTCAATGCATTCAAGCGCTACCTGGTGCAACAACTGAAAACCGCGGATTATCAGGACTACTTTGCCCGCAGCCTCGATGAAGATGACAAGGCGGATTTCTTCAAGACGTTCGCTGAAAAAGGCGATCTGGGCAGGGTCAAACAATGGCCGATCAGCGTTCCGCTCTTCGATTTCATGGTGCAAAGCCATGTCGGCAAGTTGCAGATCGACGCACGCAAACTGGCAGTGCCGACTGCTGATATCGATGAAGAGACGCGCCGCAAGCGCCTGCTCGATTTCGTTCAGCGCGGGATGAACATTGCCTCTGTGGCCGGGCTCTTCGTGCCGGTGCTCGGGCAATTGATGATGGGCGTCGCGGTGGGGCAATTGCTTGGCGAAGTTTACGAAGGTGTCGAAGACTGGCAGCGCGGTGATCATCAGCAGGCCCTGTCGCATCTGCTCAGCGTGGTCGAGAACATCGCGATGATGGGCGTCTTCGCCGGTGGGCAAAAATTGGTGGGGGCACTGGGTCGTAAACTGCTGCGCGCGCACCCGCAGTTCTTTGGGGAATTCACCGCCATTCTCAATCACGCCGGTAAAGCGCGCCTGTGGAAGCCCGATTTGGCGCCTTACGAGCATTCTCTCCCGGCAGGGTTCACCATCGATCCCGGCTCCAAGGAGTTTTATCAGATTGGCGCGAAAACCCTTGGCAATGTTGACCATCGTGTGTTCGCCGGCAGCTACGATATCGACGCCAACCTTTGGCGCCTGGAACACGCCACACGAGCGCAAGCCTATACCCCGGAACTGGTCCGGCACGTCGAAGGCGGCTGGCGGCTACCGGCTGAGGAGCCGGAGGAGTGGAGCAGTTCCGCGTACGCGCTCAAACGCATCGATCCGCACTTGCGCGAATTCGTCGACAGCGATCTGGACCTGATGCGTCGACTCAGCGACACCTCGCATCAGACCGTGCTCGACACCTTCAACGATAATCTGAGCCTGCCTGTGCGCCTGCGCGATATCGTCGAGCGTGTACGTATCGGGCGCCAGTTACGGGAACTGACCGTGGAGCTGGAAAAAGGCGAGACCCATTCCGGGCAATCTGGCGAGACGCTGATGCATGCCTTGCCGAAACTGCCGGGCTGGCCCACCGACCGCTATATCGAGGTGATCGGAGAAGAAGAGGCCGTCGAAGCGACCTATCCTGCGAACAGCACGATTGACGAAACGCTGGGTGTGGTCGTTACCCGCGACCAATTGTCCCGAGGCCAATTGTTGCAAACGGTTATCGATGGTCTGTACCAAAGCGAGGTTGATGCGTTGCTTGGCGGCAAAGTCGCAAAAAGCACTGAGGAAAGCGCACTGGCGAAAAAGCTCGGTGCGGCGCTCAAATCCGATTATCGCGCGGTGTTCGAGCGTCTGTATCAACGCTACGACGAGAGTCAGGCGGAGGAGCTGCGCAATTTGCGCAAGGTTTTCGCCGACATTCCGGCACGCTATGGACAACGGCTGATCGACCGCGCACCCAGCGTCGAGCGCCAGCACCTGCGCACCACCGCACGGGTGCCATTGCGATTGGGGCAGCGGGCCCGGGCCGCTGCCGCCAAGGTGCGGCTCGACCGCGGGCTGACGGGATTTCACTGGCCACGCCTGGCGAATGCCGATACCGACAAACTGGCCATTCAGTTGCTGCCACGCCTTAGCGGCTGGAATAAAAAACTGCGCCTGGAGGTGCGCGACAAGGCCTTGACCGGGCCCGTGCTGGAAGCCATCGGCGATGCGGCCGCGACCGCCGACGATACCTGTTACCTGGTGAAATCCGCTGACGGTTATGAAGCATTTGACGGCAACAAAAAATCCCTTGGCAAGGTGGCGTCGGGGCCCGACGCCTTGTATACCGCCATCCTGAAGGCGCTCCCGTCACGTCAGCGTGAGGCGAGCGGATTGATCGATGCCGGGCTGACCGGCAGACAGCGCTTGCGCAGCCAGTTGCTCGACGCAGGGCTCGAAGAGCGCGAAGCCACCGGGCGAACCCTGGTCAACGGCAAGTACGAACCGCCGGGCGTCGAGCCGGCCTGCGTGCAAGGCGATCAGGCCCCCGCGACGAAGCACTCACGCAAGTTGCTGCGCAAAGTGCGCAAACTCTATCCCCGCCTGGATGACGCGCAGGCCAATCAATTGCTTGATGAGCTGGGCGACGATCCGCTGAGCCGGGCGATTCGGATCAAAGCCCTGCGTCAGGATCTGAAAACCCTGCGTGACGTTCTCTTTATCTGGAGTGAGGATAGCGCCGCCCTGAAGGCGATGGGCGGGGATCTGGCCGAAACGCGGCACAGCCGCAAGATGGCGGCCGAGCTGATCGAGAAGGCCTTTCGGCGGTTTGACTGGACCGAGGGTGAACAGGGCAAACCGGTCTGTGCCCTCAAGCTTGATCGAATGCGCATTGGCAAGCTGCCGAGCATGCCTGCGGGATTGAGCTTTGACCATATCCAGCATTTGTCGATGAAAGACATGGCGCAGAATGATGATGTCACCTACTTCCTCAAATCCTTCAAACAGCTTGAGTCGCTGGAACTCGACAACAATAAAATCACCCGGCTCCCCGAAGTGCTGTCGCATATGCCCAAGCTCAAGCGATTGAGCCTGGAGGGCAATCAGGTAAAGCTGACGGAGTATACATTGACGAAGCTGAACCGGCTGCACACGCTGACGTATCTCAATCTGAACAACAACCCGTTGGGCGCCACCCCGGATGTCAGTCAAATGACCAACCTGCGTCTATTGTTGCTGCGCGATACGGGGATTACCGAACTGCCTCAAGGTCTGCAAAATCGCATCCATATCGAATGGATGGATCTGAGCAAAAACAAGATCGAGGAGTTGCCCGACTGGCTGTTTCAAAAACCGCGACGATTTACCCAGGCGCTCAACCTGGCGCTCAATCCCTTTACTGAAACCAGCAAAACGTATCTGGATAACTATCGCAATAATTACGGGATAGGAATGGGTTACGACGCAGACGACATTATCCGGCTCCCCGAACAAACCGCGCGCTCATTATGGCTCACCAAGACGGCCGGTGAGGAATGGCTGACGCAGGTGCGGATCTGGGAGGCGTTCCGCGGCGATACCAGTGCCGAAGGCTTGCTCCAGCTGCTGGCGCGACTGGGCGATACCGCCGACGGGACGAAGGGCAGGGCTGACATGCAGCGACGGATCTGGGCGGTATTGAAGGCAGCAGAGGCTGATGGCCCTCTCTGCGATGAGTTGCTTGATCTGGCCGCCAACCGGATCAATTGCGATGACACTGCGGCAATCATTTTCAGTCATCTCGAAGTTGCTGTTCACGTCGATCGTGTAACCAAGGGAGCCGGCGGCAAGGTCACTGCCAAACCGCTACTCGAACTCGGCCGCCGACTGTTCCGGCTGCATCGACTCAACGAGATTGCCCACGAACATGCGGTCAAGGTCGGGAAACTGGATGAAGTCGAGGTGAACCTGGCTTATCGCATCAGGCTGGCGAAGACACTGGACCTGCCCGGCCAGCCGCAGAACATGCTGCTGGGACTTGAGAGCGGCGTGACCGCCGCTGATCTGGAAAAGGCGCAACACCGGATCACTACAGACGAACTCTCGCCCAAATGGCTCGAATTCATGCAGCAGCAGACGTTCTGGCGTGACTATCTGAAACGCACGTTTACGCGCAAGTTCTCGCTGATTGATGAGTCGTTCGACCCGCGGATGAGTGCCCTGGATGAGCAGGTGGACACATTGCCCAGTGCTGACTATGTGAGTCAGGGGCGTGCCCTCAAGCTTCAAAAGGAGCAGGCGCAAGAGGCAGAATTCAAGCGCCTGACGCAAGAGTCTATCCGCCTGATGGACATGGGCCTGTGCGTGATGCCCGACATGTGAGATTCACTTGCCGCGAATCAACTGCCGCAGGGCGAAGCGGTTAGGGTGACAGGCTTCGGCTACGCTGCGTGGCAGTGGCAGCGGCTCGTTGTCCAGCCACGCGGCAAGCAGCTCGCCGGACAGCGGCGCGGTAATCAAGCCTCGTGAGCCGTGGCCGCTGTTGACGTACAAACCTTCCAGCCAAGGGCAGACGATGTCCGGAACCTGACGGGCGTCTTTGCTCAGCACCGAGTAAGCATCGAGGAACGCTTCGCGGTCGGCGAGGGGACCGACAATCGGTAAATAGTCAGGGCTGGTGCAGCGAAAGGCTGCGCGGCCCTGCAGGTTTTCGACCGGCTGTTCGCCGATGTGCAGACGCGCGACCAGGTCGCTGGAAATCTCTTCGAGCATCGCCAGATTGCCCACGTGTTCAGCCGTGGTCGGGGTCAGGTCATCATTGTGGAAATCGAAACTGGCACCAAGGGTGTGTTCGCCCAGACGGGCCGGGGCGACGTAGCCTTCGGCACAGACCACCGTGGCCAACGCCTGGCTTTCTGCGGTTTCGGCCAGACGAGTGATCTGCCCGCGAATGCGCTTGAGCGGCAATTCGGCGCTCTGCGCAAAACATTTGATGTCGGCGGCACCGGCCAGCACCACGACCGGCGCGCTGGCGAGCAAACGCTCACCGTCCATAGCCTGCCACTGATCATCGACCTTGCGCAGTTGCAGCGCTTGGCAATGGTTGAGCAGTTCGATGTTCGTCTGCGCCGCTTGGGCCTGACACAACGCCGGCGGATGCACCCAACCCCCTTCGGGATAGTACAAGCCGCCATGAGCCAGACCGACCCCGGCACGGGCCTGCGCCTCGGGCTGATCCAGCCACTGCAACAGGTCTTCGGGAAAGGCTTCAGCCAGTTGTGCGTGGCGCTCGGCTTCCTTGGTATTGAACGCCAGTTGCAGCACGCCGCAAGCGTCCCAGTCGGTGCCGCGTTGCAGGGTTTCCAGCAGACGCCGGGTGTAACCGAAACCGCTGACAATCAGCTGCGACAGCGCCGTGCCGTGGGCAGACAACTTCAGGTACAGCACGCCCTGCGGATTGCCTGAGGCTTCCTGCGCCACGGCTGCATGGCGTTCGAGCAACGTCACTTGCCAGCCGCGTGCGGCCAGGCTGGACGCCGTGGCACATCCGGCCAGACCGGCGCCGATCACCAGCGCTCGACGCTCACCGACAATCGGGGCAGGGCGCGCGAACCACGGCTTTTGCGCAGCAGGCGGCGTCACCTCCGCCGGCCAGCCGAGGAACTCGCCCCGGAGGATTTCCCACTTGTGGCCGATGCCCGGCGTGCGCTTCATTTTGAACCCGGCGGCGTTGAGCAAACGCCGTACCCAACCGGTGCTGGTGAAGGTGCTGATGGTCGAACCGGGGGCTGCCAGTCGCGCCAGCTCGACGAACAGTTCGGCGGTCCACATGTCAGGGTTTTTCGCCGGGGCGAAACCGTCGAGAAACCACGCGTCGATCTGCGCGTCGAGCTGCGGCAGTTGTTCCAGGGCATCGCCGATCAGCAGCGTCAGCGTCACGCGGCCGTTGGCCAACGTGATGCGCTGAAAACCCTGATGGATCGCCACGTAATGCCGCAGTAACTGATCGGCCAACGGCTTGAGTTCTGGCCACAAGGCCAGGGCCCGGTGCAAATCAGCAGGGCTCAGCGGGTACTTTTCGACGCTGACGAAATGCAGTCGCGCACCGGCCACCGCATGCTGCTCGAACAACTGCCAGGCGCAGAGAAAATTCAGTCCGGTGCCAAAACCGGTTTCGCCGATGACCAGTCGCCCATCCGCCGGCAGCGCGGCAAAACGTTCGGTTAGGCGGTTCTGTTCGAGGAACACGTAACGGGTTTCATCCAGACCTGATTTGTCGGAAAAATACACGTCATCGAACACTCGCGAACGCGGGCGTCCCTGGTCATCCCAGTCGAGTTGGGCGTGGGGCAATACAGGTTTCATGGCAGGCTCGGCAACGACAAGGCCGCCATTCTAGCCGATCGCGCAGGGGCTGCTTGATCCATGGCAAGGCTTGCGGCCGTTGACTCACGGACAATCCGCCACCTGCGGGAATTTCTGCGCCGCTGCTGTGCCCAATCCGCTAGTCTTGCTGAATCCTGGAAGGAGCCGTCCCATGTTTGAATCCGCTGAAATCGGTCACGCCATCGACAAAGAAACCTTTGATGCGGCCGTCCCGGCATTGCGTGAAGCCTTGCTCGAAGCTCAGTTCGAATTGCAGCAGCAGAAGCGTTTCCCGGTGATCATCCTGATCAACGGCATTGAAGGCGCGGGCAAGGGCGAGACGGTTAAGTTGCTTAACGAGTGGATGGACCCGCGCCTGATCGAAGTGCGCACTTTCGATCAGCAGACCGATGAAGAATTGTCTCGGCCTCCGGCGTGGCGCTACTGGCGGATGCTCCCGGCCAAAGGGCGCATGGGGATTTTTTTCGGTAACTGGTACAGCCAGATGCTGCAGGGGCGGGTGCATGGCTTGTTCAAGGATCCGCGTCTGGATCAGGCGATTGCCGGTGCCGAGCGTCTGGAAAAGATGCTCTGCGATGAAGGCGCGCTGATCTTCAAGTTCTGGTTTCACCTGTCCAAGAAACAGATGAAGGCCCGGCTCAAAGCACTGGCCGATGACCCGTTGCACAGCTGGCGCATCAGCCCGCTCGACTGGCAGCAATCGGAAACCTACGACAAGTTCGTCAAATACGGCGAGCGCGTGCTGCGCCGTACCAGTCGTGATTACGCGCCGTGGCATGTGATCGAAGGCGCCGACGCCAACTACCGCAGCCTGGCGGTCGGCAAGATTCTCCTCGAAGGTTTGCAAAATGCGCTGAAGCGTCGGGACGTGCATCCGCACGATGTCAGCGCCGCGCCGCTGGGCACCCCGGTCGATCAGTTGAACCTGCTCGACAGCCTCGACCTGACCCAGCGCCTGGAGAAGAAAGACTACGAAGAACAACTGATCACCGAGCAGGCGCGCTTGTCCGGGCTGATGCGCGACAAACGCATGCGCCGCCACGCACTGGTCGCGGTGTTCGAAGGCAACGACGCGGCGGGCAAGGGCGGGGCGATCCGTCGGGTTGCAGCGGCGCTCGATCCACGTCAATACAACATCGTGCCGATTGCCGCACCGACCGAAGAAGAACGAGCGCAGCCGTACTTGTGGCGTTTCTGGCGGCACATTCCGGCGCGTGGCAAGTTCACCGTGTTCGACCGTTCCTGGTACGGCCGCGTGCTGGTGGAGCGCATCGAAGGCTTCTGCACGCCGGCCGACTGGCTGCGCGCCTATGGCGAGATCAACGATTTCGAAGAGCAACTGGCCGACGCCGGAGTCATCGTGGTCAAGTTCTGGCTGGCCATTGATAAAGACACGCAGATGGAGCGTTTTCAACAGCGCGAGGAGATCCCGTTCAAACGCTTCAAGATCACCGAAGACGACTGGCGCAACCGTGACAAGTGGGATGATTACCGCGCCGCCGTCGGCGATATGGTCGACCGCACCAGCTCGGAAATCTCGCCATGGACCCTGGTCGAGGCCAATGACAAGCGCTGGGCGCGGGTCAAGGTGTTGCGCACGATCAACCGCGCACTCGAAGAGGCCTTCGAGAAATCCGACAAGCACGCGAAGAAGCACAAGGACTGAGCCGATAGACGCGCATACGCGAGGTGAATGATTGTCGCGGTGGTTGATGCGGTGGACTTATGCTCGGTCCACTCTCAACTGACCACAACAATGAGGTATGCCATGCGTGAAGTGGTGATCGTCGACAGCGTGCGGACTGGCCTGGCCAAATCCTTTCGCGGCAAGTTCAACCAGACCCGTCCCGATGACATGGCGGCCCATTGCGTCAACGCGCTGCTTGAGCGCAACGACATCGACCCGGCCAGCGTCGAGGATTGCATCGTCGGCGCCGGCTCCAACGAAGGCGCGCAGGGCTACAACATCGGCCGTAACGTCGCGGTGCTGTCGCGTTTGGGCACTGGCACCGCCGGCATGACCCTCAACCGTTTCTGCTCGTCGGGCTTGCAGGCGATTGCGATTGCCGCCAACCAGATTGCCTCGGGTTGCAGCGACATCATCGTTGCCGGCGGCGTCGAGTCGATCAGCCTGACGATGAAAAGCGTCAACACCGATCACCTGATCAACCCGCTGCTCAAGCAGCAGACACCGGGCATCTATTACACGATGGGCCAGACCGCCGAAGTGGTCGCGCGACGTTATGGCGTCAGCCGTGAAGCGCAGGATCGTTACTCCCTGCAAAGTCAGATTCGCACTGCGGCGGCGCAGGCCGCCGGGCTGTTCAACGATGAAATCGTGCCGATGGCGGTCAAGTATCGTGTCGAGGACAAGAACAGCGGTGAAGTTCAGATTCTCGACGGCGTTGTGGACCGCGACGACTGCAATCGTCCGGACACCACGTATGAAAGCCTCGCCGGGTTGAAACCGGTGTTTGCGGACGACGGTTCGGTGACGGCAGGCAACTCGTCGCAACTGTCCGACGGTGCGTCGATGACACTGGTGATGAGCCTGGAAAAAGCCCTGCAACTGGGCCTCAAGCCGAAAGCGTTTTTCCGTGGTTTCACCGTGGCCGGATGCGAGCCGGACGAGATGGGCATCGGCCCGGTGTTCTCGGTGCCGAAACTGCTCAAGGCGAAAGGTTTGCAGGTGGCGGATATCGATCTGTGGGAGCTGAACGAGGCGTTTGCTTCGCAGTGCCTGTACAGCCGTGATCGGCTGGAGATCGACAATGAAAAGTACAACGTCAACGGTGGTTCGATTTCGATTGGGCACCCGTTTGGCATGACCGGGTCGCGGCAGGTCGGGCATCTGGTGCGTGAGTTGCAGCGGCGTAATCTGCGTTACGGCATCGTCACCATGTGTGTGGGCGGCGGGATGGGCGCGACGGGGTTGTTTGAGGCAGTGCGCTAAGCCATAGCATTTTTGTTGCCTGTTCCATTGCTATCGCTGGCAAGCCAGCTCCCACAAGTTTCGTAGCGTTCGCAAAATCTGTGTACGCCACCAATCCTGTGGGAGCTGGCTTGCCAGCGATTGGATCACCACCACTTAGCGGTTGGAATCCAGCAGCTGCATCCGCGCGATATAAGCCTGTATTTCCTGCTCAGCCTTCTCGGCATTATCAAACGGCCCTTCAAGGGTATTTTCCCGAGTGCTGAAATACAGTTTGCCGTTGACCCGGCACACCCGCTCGCAGCGAAAGCGCATGGCGGGGGCGCTGTCCTGGGCGCGCATTGCTAACATGATCGGTCTCCTTGGCTGATGTGCTGGAAGGGATCCAATGAGCTTATGCCTGAAGCACTTAACGCGCCCGCCCGGCCGATCAACGGCTGCGCGTCAATTTAATGCTGCGACCTGCACAGTTTCATTCGCGGCCTGACCACAAACTGTCCCTGTGTCGTGATCGGTGGCAGGCCTAGAATGACTGCTCTTGTCAGCAGGCTTTGGGGTTTCCATGCACATTTCATCCGGTCGCTGGGTCTACGGTCTGTTCCTGGCGCTGTTGACCGCGTTTCTGTGGGGCATCCTGCCGATCAAACTCAAACAGGTGCTGGTGGTGATGGACCCGATCACGGTGACGTGGTTTCGTCTGCTGGTGTCCGGCGGCTGCCTGTTCATCTATCTGACGGCGGTGAAACGCCTGCCGAGCCGCAAAGTGCTCGGGCCCAAGGGTGGCTGGCTGGTGCTAATGGCGGTGCTCGGGCTGGTCGGCAACTATGTGTTGTATCTGATGGGCCTCAATCTGCTCAGCCCCGGCACCGCGCAACTGGTGGTGCAGATGGGCCCGATCATGTTGCTGATCGCCAGCCTGTTTGTGTTCAAGGAGCGTTTCAGCATCGGCCAGGGGATTGGTCTGGCGGTGCTGTTGATCGGTTTTGTGCTGTTCTTCAATCAGCGCCTGGCCGAGCTGCTGACCTCGCTGTCGGATTACACCGCAGGGGTTTTGCTGGTGCTGTTGGCGTCGACGGTGTGGACCTTTTATGCGCTGGGCCAGAAGCAATTGCTGACGGTGTGGAATTCGCTGCAGGTGATGATGGTGATCTATCTGTTTTGCGCATTGTTGCTGACGCCGTGGGTACACCCGCTCGAAGCGCTGAACCTGAGTCCGTTGCAGGGTTGGCTGCTGCTGGCGTGCTGCATGAACACGTTGATTGCTTATGGCGCGTTCGCCGAGGCGCTGGCGCATTGGGAGGCATCGCGGGTCAGCGCGACGTTGGCGATCACGCCGTTGGTGACGTTTGGTGCCGTGGCGATTGCGGCGGGGATCTGGCCCGAATATGTGCATGCCGAGCAGATCAACGGGTTGGGTTATGGCGGGGCGGTGCTGGTGGTGCTGGGGTCGGCGCTGGTGGCGTTGGGGCCTTCGTTGATTGCCGGGTTGAAGGCGCGGCGGTTGAAGATGGCGGCCAGTTAATCCGCGTCACTCCCATTCGCGAGCAGGTCGAATCGTCGCACCGTCGCTCCCACATTTGAACGCATTTCCAAAATGAGAATGCGGTCCACTGTGGGAGCGACGGTGCGACGATTCGACCTGCTCGCGAAGAGGGACTTTCAGGTGCTACAAATCTCAGCCCTTGGCACCCGCCTCGATCATATTCTCCGGCCGCACCCACGCATCAAACTCTTCATCGGTCAGATAGCCCAACGCCAACGCCGCCTCACGCAAGGTCAGCCCTTCGCTGTAAGCCTTCTTGGCGATCTCCGCCGACTTGTCGTAACCGATGTGCGGATTCAACGCTGTCACCAGCATCAGGCCACGCTCCAGATGTCGCGCCATGACTTCAGCGTCCGGCTCCAGCCCGGCGATGCAGTGCTGCTGGAAGTTACTGCAACCGTCGGCAAGCAAGCGAATCGATTGCAGCAGGTTGTGGATGATCACCGGTTTGAACACGTTCAACTGCAAGTGACCCTGACTGGCGGCAATGCCGATGGTCACGTCATTGCCCAGCACCTGACAAGCGAGCATCGACAATGCCTCGCACTGGGTCGGGTTGACCTTGCCCGGCATGATCGAGCTGCCCGGCTCATTCGCCGGCAGCCGCACTTCGGCAAAACCCGCGCGGGGACCTGAGCCAAGCAGACGCAGGTCATTGGCGATTTTCATCAGTGCCACGGCGAGGGTTTTCAGCGCACCGGACAGGCTGGTCAGCGGTTCGTGGCCGGCGAGGGCGGCGAACTTGTTCGGCGCGGTGACGAAGGGCAGACCGGACAGTGCTGCCAGTTCTGCAGCAATCGCCTCACCAAAACCATGCGGCGAATTCAGCCCGGTACCGACCGCGGTGCCGCCCTGAGCCAGTTCACACACTGCTGGCAGCGCGGCGCGGATTGCGCGCTCGGCGTAATCCAGCTGCGCGATAAAACCGGACAGTTCCTGGCCAAAAGTGATCGGCGTCGCGTCCATCATGTGCGTGCGCCCGGTCTTCACCAGTTTCATGTGCCGCGCCGCCAGTTCGGCGAGGCCGCCGGACAGCTCGGCAATCGCCGGCAGCAGTTGTTCCTGCACCGCTTGCGCGGTGGCAATGCTCATGGCGGTGGGGAAGCAGTCGTTGGAGCTTTGCGAGCGGTTGACGTGATCGTTCGGGTGCACCGGCGTCTTGCCGCCGCGCGGGTTGCCGGCCAGTTCGTTGGCGCGACCGGCGATCACTTCATTGACGTTCATGTTGCTCTGGGTGCCGCTGCCGGTCTGCCAGACCACCAGCGGAAACTGGTCGTCGTGCTGGCCGTCGAGCACTTCGTCGGCAGCCTGTTCGATCAGGCGGGCGATGTCGGCGGGCAAATCGCCGTTACGGTCGTTGACCCGTGCAGCGGCTTTCTTGATCAGGGCCAGGGCATGCAGGACCGGCAGCGGCATGCGTTCCTGACCAATGGCGAAGTTGATCAGCGAGCGTTGCGTCTGAGCACCCCAGTAGGCGTCGTCCGGGACTTCGATCTGGCCCAGGCTGTCGGTTTCGATACGGCTCATCGTGCACACTCCTGTTGGTCTGTTTGCGCAGTTTAGGCCCGGTCGGGCCCAGGTGGTTCCCTCGATCCGATTGTTGACCGGTAAAACCCCGCCAATCAAGCGCGGCAAGGCTCGGGGGTTGAGCCACGAGGTTTTTTAGGCGCAGAATGGTCGCCCTTGGGGTTTTACCTCGCCTAGCTGAAAAGGAAACTCGATGACTCGTCTTCGTGCCATCTGCACCGCGGTTGCACTGGTTTGCGCCAGCGGCCAGGTGCTTGCCGATACCGCCAGCCACAACGCCAGTGCTGAAGCTTTCCTGACCCTGGCGCACGCTGACAAGCTGGGCACTCCGGTGTACATGCAAGTGCAGCAAATGTTCGCTCAGCGTTTTGAACAGACCAAAGCCCCGGAAGCCAAGAAAGCCGTGCTGGAAACCTACCAGGCCAAGGCCAACGCCGCCCTGGACCAGGCCATCGGCTGGAACAAGCTGAAGCCGGACATGGTCAAGCTCTACACCAGCAACTTCAGCGAATCCGAGCTGAAAGACCTGGTCGCCTTCTACCAGTCGCCACTGGGCAAGAAAGTCCTGGAAAAAATGCCGCAGCTGACTCAGCAGTCGGCCCAGATGACCCAGGCCAAGCTGGAAAGCGCCGTACCGGTCGTCAACAAGCTGCTCGACGACATGACCAAAGAGCTGGACCCGAAAGGCGCTGCTGCGCCGGCCAAGAAGAAGTAAGCGGAGTTCGTGATGACCATGCAACAACGCATCGAATCGACGCTGGCCCTGCTTCAGCCCGAGCATCTGCAAGTGCTGGATGAAAGCCATATGCACAGTCGCGGGTTACAGACCCACTTCAAGGCAGTGGTGGTCAGTGCGCAGTTCGACGGCCTGAACCGGGTCAAGCGCCACCAGAAAGTCTACGGCACGCTCGGCGAGCTGATGGGCGAGTTCCATGCGTTGGCGCTCCACACCTACACCCCGCAGGAATGGGCAGAGATCGGCGCCGCTCCGGCGTCGCCGACCTGTGCTGGCGGCAGCAAGCATTAAGCTTCGGTTTTTTGCTAGAATCCGCAACGCGCCGCTCACCCGGCGCGTTTTTTTTGAATCCGGTTCACCCTTTGCGAGGGTAGCCACCTGGAGAAATACCCATGACACAACCGATTGTCGTGGCGGCACTGTATAAGTTCGTCACCCTCGAAGATTACGTTGACCTGCGCGAGCCCCTGCTGCAAGCGATGGTCGACAACCAGATCAAAGGCACTCTGCTGATCGCCGAAGAAGGCATCAATGGCACGGTCTCCGGCAGCCGCGAAGGCATCGACGGCCTGCTCGCCTGGCTCAAGAACGACCCACGCATGATCGATATCGATCACAAAGAGTCGTACTGCGACGAGCAGCCGTTCTATCGCACCAAAGTCAAACTGAAGAAAGAGATCGTCACCCTCGGTGTCGAAGGCGTCGACCCGAACAAGAAGGTCGGTACTTACGTTGATCCGCAAGACTGGAACGCGTTGATCAGCGACCCGGAAGTGCTGCTGATCGACACCCGTAACGACTACGAAGTGTCGATCGGCACCTTCGAAGGTGCCATCGATCCGAAAACCACCAGCTTTCGCGAATTCCCCGACTACATCAAAGAACACTTCAACCCGGCCGTGCACAAGAAAGTCGCGATGTTCTGCACCGGTGGCATTCGCTGCGAAAAAGCCTCGAGCTACATGCTCGGCGAAGGCTACGAAGAGGTTTACCACCTCAAGGGTGGCATCCTGAAGTACCTTGAAGAGGTGCCGCAGGAAGAAACCAAGTGGCAGGGCGACTGCTTTGTGTTCGACAACCGCGTGACCGTGCGTCACGACCTCAGCGAAGGCGACTACGATCAATGTCATGCCTGCCGCACACCGGTCAGTGTTGAAGATCGCGCCTCCGAGCATTACGTCGCCGGCATCAGTTGCCCGCATTGCTGGGACAAACTGAGCGAGAAGACCCGCCGCAGCGCCATCGATCGGCAGAAGCAGATCGAATTGGCCAAGGCGCGCAACATGCCGCACCCGATCGGCTACAACTACAAGCAAGCATCCACCGAGGCTTAACCATGTCTGCGCGCCTGCTCTATGTGATGGATCCGATGTGTTCGTGGTGCTGGGGGTTTGCTCCGGTGGCCAAGGCATTGGTCGAGCAGGCGCAAGCAGCCGGGGTCGAGTTGCATCTGGTGGTGGGTGGTTTGCGCACGGGCAGTGGCTCGGCGCTGGAGCCGACTACGCGTCGCTACATTCTTGAACACTGGCAAGCGGTCACCGAGGCCACCGGCCAGGCGTTCAAGTTCGACGGTGCGTTGCCCGATGGTTTTGTCTATGACACTGAGCCGGCCTGCCGGGCGATCGTCACCGCGCGCAGCCTGGCACCGGATTGCGCGTGGACACTGGTCGGGCTGATCCAGCAGGCGTTTTATGCTGAAGGTCGCGATGTCACCCAGGCCAGTGTGCTGGTCGAGTTGGCGGAGAAGGCCGGTGTACCGCGTATCGAATTCGCGGCGTTGTTCGATCATGCCGACCAACACAAAGCCACTCAGGCCGATTTCAGTTGGGTGCAGGATCTCGGCATCGCCGGTTTCCCGACCCTGCTCGCCGAGCGCAATGGCCAACTGGCGTTGCTGACCAACGGCTATCAACCGCTCAGCGAGCTGTCGCCATTGCTCGGCCGATGGCTGGAGCGTGCGGCCTGTGTCTGATCGGGCCGATGACACGCCAGCCGTAAAGCGTGTCGACCGGCTGAGCTGGGCAGAAGTCCGGCGACTGGCACTTCATCATAAAAAATCCCTGTGGATCGCTAACGGCGTGGCCGTTCTGGCGACGCTGTGCAGCGTGCCGATTCCGTTGCTGTTGCCGTTGCTGGTGGACGAAGTCCTGCTCGGCCACGGCGATGCCGCGCTGAAAGTCATGAACCATGTACTGCCGACGATGTGGCAGCAAGCGGCGGGTTACATCGGCCTGATGCTGTTGGTCACCCTGACCTTGCGATGTGGCTCGCTGTGCTTTGGCGTTTTGCAGTCGCGGTTGTTCGCACGGCTGGCCAAAGACATCGTCTATCGCATTCGCGTACGCCTGATCGAACGGCTCAAGCGCATTTCCCTCGGTGAATACGAAAGCCTCGGTAGCGGCACGGTGACCACGCACCTGGTCACGGACCTCGATACCCTCGACAAATTTGTCGGCGAAACCCTCAGTCGTTTTCTGGTGGCGATGCTGACGCTGGTCGGCACCGCGAGCATCCTGATGTGGATGCACTGGAAGCTGGCGCTGCTGATTCTGCTGTTCAACCCGCTGGTGATCTACGCCACGGTGCAGTTGGGCAAACGGGTCAAACACCTGAAGAAACTCGAGAACGACAGTACCTCGCGCTTCACTCAGGCGTTGAGCGAAACCCTCGATGCGATTCAGGAAATACGCGCCGGCAACCGTCAGGGCTTCTTCCTCGGGCGGCTCGGTCTGCGGGCGCAGGAAGTGCGTAATTACGCGGTCAACTCGCAGTGGAAAACCGACGCCTCGAACCGCGCCAGTGGGTTACTGTTTCAGTTCGGCATCGACATCTTCCGTGCGGCGGCGATGCTCACGGTGTTGTTCTCCGATCTGTCGATCGGCCAGATGCTCGCAGTGTTCAGCTACCTGTGGTTCATGATCGGCCCGGTCGAGCAACTGCTTAACCTGCAATACGCCTACTACGCGGCGGGCGGCGCGCTGACGCGGATCAACGAGCTGCTGGCGCGTGCCGATGAGCCGCAATACCCCGGCGGTGTCGATCCGTTCAAGGGCCGTGACACCGTCGGCATTCAGGTGCAGGGCCTGAGCTTCGGCTACGGCGATGAACTGGTGCTGGATCAACTGGATCTGTCGATTGCTCCCGGTGAAAAAGTTGCGATTGTCGGCGCCAGTGGCGGCGGCAAAAGTACCCTGGTGCAATTGCTCCTCGGGCTGTACACGCCGCTGGCCGGCACCATCCGTTTCGGCGGCTCGACCCAGCAGGAGATTGGCCTGGAAACGGTGCGGGAAAACGTTGCCGTGGTGCTGCAACACCCGGCGCTGTTCAACGATACCGTGCGCGCCAACCTGACCATGGGCCGCACTCGCAGCGACGAAGCCTGCTGGCAGGCACTGGAAATCGCTCAGCTCGAAGCGACCATCCGCGCCTTGCCCAATGGCCTGGACAGTATTGTCGGCCGTTCCGGCGTGCGCTTGTCGGGTGGGCAGCGGCAACGTCTGGCCATCGCGCGAATGATCCTCGCCGAGCCGAAAGTCGTCATCCTCGACGAAGCCACTTCGGCCCTCGATGCGGCCACCGAGTACAACCTGCATCAGGCCATGGCGCGCTTCCTCAATGGCCGCACCACGCTGATCATTGCCCACCGACTGTCGGCGGTGAAACAGGCTGATCGCGTGCTGGTGTTCGATGGCGGTCAGGTCGCTGAAGACGGCGATCACCAGCAGTTGATCGCCGATGGCGGTCTGTATGCCAAGCTCTATGGACACCTGCAGCAGATCCAGCGCCCTTGAGTTTCGTTCCGGTTTCTGTGCTTAGTGCTTGAATTGCATTGAGTAAAATCAACCGGAATGCTCAAGCAGATCAGCCATTTGCACAATCGACCTGGAGGACGGCAGAGCTGTCCCTTTGACTTGTCGAAAATTAGCCTAGGCTGAGCTGTCAGGAGCGGGATTTTCCGGTGTTCATCTGGCAGTGCTTGCGCAAGGGATCTCATGAAGCAAAAGCGGACTCTCGGAACGCCACGGTTGTTGGGCATCGTCTGGCCATTTATTGCCGTCGTGTTATTTCAAGCGTTATTGGGCGGCGTGAGTCTTTACGTGCTCTCGGCCGTTCGCGGTTATGTCGCCGGTGAAAGCCTTTGGTCCAAGGGCCAGAAAGACGCGATCTACTACCTCAACCTCTACGCCGACAGCCGTGACGAGGCGATTTTCCTCAAATACCGTAACGCGATTGCCGTGCCACAAGGCGGACATCAGTTGCGTCTGGCGCTGGATCATCAACCACCGGATCTGGCTGCAGCGCGCGAAGGTATTCTCAAGGGCGGCAACCACCCGGACGACGTCTCCAGCCTGATCTGGCTGTACCTCAACTTCCGTCATTTCAGTTATCTGGAAACCGCGATTGACCGCTGGACCGTCGGTGACGCCTATCTGGTCGAGCTGGATGACGTGGCCCAGGAGATGCACCGCAGCATTTCCCAGAACACGGCCAACAGCGCCGATATCCAGCGCTGGAAAGCGCAGATTCTCGCCATCAACGAAAGCGTGACGCCAGCGGCCAAGGCGTTCAGCGATGCTTTGGGCGAAGGTTCGCGGATGATCATGCGTCTGCTGCTGTTCACCAACCTGGCCACGGCACTGGGGCTGATCGTGCTGGCCTTGTGGCGTACGCACAAACTGCTCAAGCAGCGTCACGCCTTCGCCGAGGCGCTGCAACTGGAGAAGGATCGGGCGCACGTCACCTTGCATTCGATCGGTGATGGCGTCATCACCACCGATGTCAGCGGTGCGATCGATTACATGAATCCGGCCGCCGAAGCCATGACCCACTGGAAGGCCGAGCAGGCGGCCGGCCTGCCACTGGCGGCGTTGTTCAATTTGCTCGACGACAACGCCCAGGCCGAAGGGCTGACTCTGATCGAGCACATCCTCAGCGGTAAGCTCAGTGGCGGCAGCGAGCACTCGAAACTGATCCAGCGCCTGGATGGCACGACGTTATCGGTGACGCTGGTCGGCGCGCCGATCCGCAATTCCGGCAAGGTCAGCGGCACGGTGCTGGTGTTGCACGACATGACTCAGGAACGGCAATACATCGCCAATCTGTCGTGGCAGGCGACCCATGACGCGCTGACCGGGCTGGCCAACCGTCGCGAGTTCGAATATCGCCTGGAGCAGGCGCTGCACAACCTCACGCGCCATTCCGGCCGGCATGCATTGATGTTCCTCGACCTCGATCAATTCAAACTGGTTAACGACACCTGTGGTCACGCTGCCGGCGATGAACTGTTAAGGCACATTTGCACGCTGCTGCAATCGGGGCTGCGCGAAGGCGATACGCTGGCGCGCCTGGGCGGTGATGAGTTCGGCATTCTGCTGGAGAACTGCGCGCCGGACGCGGCGGAGAAAATTGCCGAGGCGCTGCGCCAGACCGTGCAGAACCTGCATTTTGTCTGGAAAGGGCGGCCGTTCCTGACCACGGTGAGCATCGGCCTGGTGCATATCGCGCAGACCCCGACGACCCTTGAAGCTTCATTGCGCGCTGCCGACATGGCCTGTTACATGGCCAAGGAGAAGGGCCGCAACCGGGTGCAGGTCTACCACGCCGACGATTCCGAGCTGTCGCTGCGCTTTGGCGAAATGGCCTGGGTGCAACGGCTGCACATGGCGCTGGAAGAAAACCGTTTTTGTCTGTACGCCCAGGAGATCGCCCCGCTCAAACCGGGTGACAACAAAGGTGGGCACATCGAGATTCTGCTGCGTCTGCATGATGAAGCCGGGCGGATGATCCTGCCGGACAGTTTCATTCCCGCTGCCGAGCGTTATGGTTTGATGAGTCAACTGGACCGTTGGGTAGTTCAGAACGTGTTCAAGGTTATTGCTCAATGTATTGCACAAGAACATCAAGAGCCATTAGCAATGTGTGCGATTAATCTGTCAGGCATTACTATAGGAGATGACGCGTTTTTGCACTTTCTGCGAGAGCAGTTTGTTAACTACGCAATACCGCCTGAAATGATTTGTTTTGAAATTACAGAAACCAGTGCAATTTCAAATCTTGGCAGTGCAATAAGATTTATTAATGAACTCAAAGGCTTAGGTTGCTACTTTTCGTTAGATGACTTTTGCGCCGGAATGTCTTCATTCGCTTATCTGAAACATTTGCCTGTAGACTTCCTGAAGATCGACGGGAGTTTCGTAAAGGATATGCTGGACGACCCGATTAACCGCGCAATGGTCGAAGTGATCAATCACATCGGGCATGTCATGGGTAAGCAGACAATTGCCGAGTTTGTTGAAACAACCCAGATCGAGCAGGCATTGCTTGAAATTGGTGTGGATTACGCTCAGGGTTATGTTATAGAACGCCCACAGTTGTTTACCTGTGACAGTTTGCAAAGTCGGCCCGCCAGACCGCAACCGCTGTTATTCAAAGCGCCTGGCACGTTCCGTTGAAGTCTCTCGCCGATCCTTACAATCACAAGTCAAAAGGAGCCGAACAGTGATCGACACATTCAACCGAACCGGACCACTCATGGAAGCTGCAAGTTATCCAGCCTGGGCACAACAGCTCATTGAGGATTGCAGCGAGAGCAAGCGCCGGGTTGTCGAACATGAACTTTACCTGCGCATGCGTGATAACAAGCTCAGCGCCAGAACCATGCGTCAGTACCTGATCGGGGGCTGGCCGGTGGTTGAGCAGTTCGCGTTGTACATGGCGCAGAACCTCACCAAAACCAGGTTTGCCCGTCACCCGGGCGAAGACATGGCGCGGCGCTGGCTGATGCGCAATATCCGCGTTGAACTCAATCACGCGGATTACTGGGTGCATTGGAGTCGTGCCCATGGCGTCAGTCTGGAAGACCTTCAGGGCCAGCATGTGCCGCCCGAACTGCATGCCTTGAGTCATTGGTGCTGGCACACCAGTTCTGCTGATTCGCTGATCGTGGCCATCGCCGCCACCAACTATGCCATTGAAGGCGCGACCGGGGAGTGGTCGGCGGTCGTCTGTTCGACCGGTGTTTACGCGGCTGCGTTTCCGGAAGAAGACCGCAAGCGGGCGATGAAGTGGCTGAAGATGCATGCCCAGTATGACGACGCCCATCCGTGGGAAGCGCTGGAAATCATCTGCACCCTGGCCGGGATGAACCCGAGCAAGGCCTTGCAGGCTGAGTTGCGACAAGCCATCTGCAAGAGCTACGACTACATGTATCTGTTTCTGGAGCGCTGCATGCAGCTGGAGACTTCCGAGCGCTTGCTGGTCAACCGGGAGCGCAGGGCGGTAGTCGAGAGCTGACTTTCGGCTTAATGCAAAACCAATGTGGGAGCGAGCTTGCTCGCGAAGGGGGCGTGTCAGTCAGCATTTTTTGACTGATGCACCGCTTTCGCGAGCAAGCTCGCTCCCACACTGTCTTGTATCGTTTGAAAGTATTTAGCCGGCCATGGCCAACCGGTTGCGTCCTTCACGCTTGGCCACATACAGCGCACTGTCAGCGCGGCGCAGCAAGCTGTCAGCCGATTCGCCCGGTAACAACGTCGAACATCCCAGGCTCACAGTCAATTCGATCAACTGCCCATCCGCATAGTATTCAGCTGCCTGCGTCGCATAACGCAGCCGTTCGCCGACCATTGCGGCCGCATCCCGGCTGGTATTGGACAGCAGCACCAGAAACTCTTCGCCACCGTAACGAAATACCATGTCGACGTTGCGCAGCTGCGCCTTGATGGTCGCCGCGATGGCTTTAAGTACGTCATCGCCGGCGCTGTGGCCATGGCTGTCGTTGACCCGTTTGAAGTGATCGATGTCGAGCATCAGCACCGAGAGCGGCTGCACATGCCGACGCGACATGTCGATCTCGCGCTGCAAGGTCTGCTCCATGGCGATGCGGTTGCCGGCGCCGGTCAACGGATCACGCAGGGCGCTCTGCGTGGCGGCGCGGTAGAGCAGGGCATTGCGCATCGGGTACAGCAGCGACGACAGCAGCGATTCAAGGTTGCCCTGATCCTGTTCGTTGAAGCGCTGATTGCGGCGGAATATCAGTTCACCCATGTGCTCGCCTTCGTGGCTGAGGGTATAGCTGATCGAGTGGTGGCCGCGGCTGCCAAACTCCAGGCGCAAATCGCTGCCTTGGTGCACATAGCTGAGCGCGTCCAGCGGCACAAGGCGCTGAACTTCGCGGAAAAACAGACCGAGGATGCGTTGCGGCTCAAGGCTGGTCTGCAGTTGCAGGCTCATTTGCTGGCGCAATTGCGCCAGGCTGGTCGGTCGCTCCAGAAGGGGAGGCAACTGACCAAAGCCCAGGCGTTGCAATTTGGCACTGTCAAAGTCAATTGCATTGGTCTGGGAGGGTGATTTCATATGGCGTGAACCCTTAGCGGTAAGTCCGTCTTACAGGCTGGGTGAGAGCGGCTATGGGCTGCGCGTCATACTGATCCATCAGTCCCGTAGGACGTTTGGCGTAAGTTTAGTCTGCCGGATGACGATTAGTCAGCTATCGAAATCGGCTTCGCCCCATTGCCTTCACGCGGCTTGCTTTGAGAGAAATTAGAGCGAAAGTCGTGCCATTCAGTTCGGTTTTATTTAAACCGTTTGCAATCAATGAGTTGGCTGGTTTTGGGGGATGGGTGCGCTGGAAAATTGACTGAAATATGACAGTCATCAACGGCAAATGCATGCCGCGGCAGGAATCTGCCGCGGCAACAAATGCGACGTATGGCAGTTATTGCGCGTTGAACGCCTGTCCATTGATGCCGGTGCTGTCCGGGCCCATCAGGTACAGGTAGACCGGCATGATTTCTTCCGGGGTCGGATTGTTCAGCGGATTTTCGCCCGGATACGCTTGCGCGCGCATGCTGGTGCGGGTGCCGCCCGGGTTGATGCTGTTGGAGCGAACTGGCGCGACGCCGTCGACTTCATCGGCCAGAGTTTGCATCAGGCCTTCAGTGGCGAACTTCGACACGCCATAGGCGCCCCAGTACGCACGGCCCTTGCGGCCGACGCTGCTGGAGGTGAACACCACTGACGCATCCTGCGACAGCTTGAGCAGCGGCAGCAGGGTGCTGGTCAGCATGAACATGGCGTTGACGTTGATCTGCATGACGCGCATGAAGTTTTCGCCGGACAATTGCTCGATCGGCGTGCGTGGGCCGATGATCGAGGCATTGTGCAGCAGGCCGTCGAGGTGGCCGAACTCGCTTTCGATCATCGCGGCCAGCTCATCGTACTGATGGGGCAGGGCGGTTTCGAGGTTGAATGGAATCACTGCCGGTTGAGGGTGGCCTGCCGCTTCGATTTCGTCATAGACCTGCGTCAGGTTCGCTTCGGTCTTGCCCAGCAGCAATACCGTAGCGCCATGAGCGGCGTAGGTTTTCGCCGCAGCCGCACCAATGCCACGACCGGCACCGGTGACCAGAATGACCCGATCCTTGAGCAATTCGGGACGAGCGGAATAATCAAACATAAAAACCTCATCAAGTCAGATCGTTCCCACGCTTTGCGTGGGAATGCAACCAATGACGCTCTGCGTCAGGTCTCAGCAACTGCAAAGCGCGCTATCGAGCACCTTGCGCAACTCCGACGGATGATCCACCACGACATCCGCTCCCCAGTGGCGCGGGTTGTCGTCCGGATGGATATAACCAAACGTCACCGCAGCGGTTTTCGTTCCGGCATCGCGCCCCGATTCGATATCACGCAGATCATCGCCGACAAACAGCACCGTCGCCGGATCCAGATCAAGCATCTTGCACGCAAGGATCAATGGCTCCGGATCCGGCTTGCTGTTCTTCACGTGATCCGGGCAGATCAGCAGTGCCGAACGCTCGGCCAGCCCGAGTTGCTGCATGATCGGCTCGGCAAAACGCAACGGCTTGTTGGTCACCACGCCCCAGATCAGGTTGGCCTTCTCGATATCGGCGAGCAGTTCGCCCATGCCGTCGAACAGTTTGCTGTGCACCGCGCAGCCGACCAGATAGCGCTCAAGGAACTCCAGGCGCAGCTCCTCGAAGCCCGGCGATTCCGGATCCATCGAGAACGTCACCGCGACCATGGCTTTCGCGCCGCCGGAAATCTCGTCGCGGATGTGCTTGTCGTTGATCGGCGGCAAGCCGCGATCCGCGCGCATCGCCTGGCAGATGGCGATGAAGTCCGGCGCCGTGTCGAGCAGGGTGCCGTCCATGTCGAAGAGAACTGCTCTGATGGCCATCGGCTTACTCCTCGCGCAGGGTCTGGATCATGTAGTTGACGTCAACGTCGTTGGCCAGTTTGTAGTGCTTGGTCAGCGGGTTGTAAGTCAGGCCGATGATGTCCTTGACGGTCAGGCCGGCCATGCGGCTCCAGGCGCCGAGCTCGGACGGGCGGATGAATTTCTTGAAGTCGTGGGTGCCGCGCGGCAGCAGCTTCATGATGTATTCAGCGCCGATGATGGCGAACAGGTAAGCCTTCGGGTTGCGGTTGATGGTCGAGAAGAACACCTGGCCGCCCGGCTTGACCATGCGGAAGCAGGCGCGGATGACCGACGATGGATCCGGTACGTGCTCGAGCATCTCCAGGCAAGTCACCACGTCGAACTGCTCGGGCATTTCTTCGGCCAGGGCTTCGGCGGTGATCTGGCGGTATTCGACGCTGACGCCGGACTCCAGCTGATGCAGTTGCGCGACCGCCAGCGGCGCTTCGCCCATGTCGATGCCCATCACAGTGGCGCCACGCTGGGCCATGGCTTCGCTGAGAATGCCGCCGCCGCAACCGACGTCGAGAACTTTCTTGCCGGCCAGATTGACCCGCTCGTCAATCCAGTTGACCCGCAGCGGGTTGATGTCGTGCAGCGGTTTGAATTCGCTTTCGCGGTCCCACCAGCGATGGGCCAGGGCTTCGAATTTGGCGATTTCGGCGTGGTCGACGTTGCTCATGTTAAATCCTCTGAAACTTGAAAAAGGCTGTAGCCCTGGCGTTTGCGCCGGGGTGTTTACGATTCGGTGTGGCCGCTGATGCGCTGGCCCCAGGCCCGGGCGGTAGCGCCCAATTGTTCTTCGTCGAGTCGGGTCAGGCGCCGGTCGTCGAGCAGTTGCTTGCCTGCAACCCACAGGTGTTTCACGCAGTCGCGACCGGTGGCATAGATAAGCTGCGAAACCGGGTCATACACCGGTTGCTGCGCCAGGCCGGACAGGTCGAAAGCGACGATGTCGGCGGCTTTGCCGATTTCCAGGGAGCCAACCTGTGCTTCGATTCCCAGTGCGCGCGCGCCATTTAATGTGGCCATGCGCAGCGCCCGATGGGCGTCCAGTGCGGTGGCCGAACCGGCGACGGCTTTGGCCAGCAGGGCCGCGGTGCGGGTTTCGCCGAGCAGGTCCAGATCGTTATTGCTGGCAGCGCCATCGGTGCCAACGGCCACGTTGACGCCAGCCTGCCACAAACGCTCGACCGGGCAGAAGCCGCTGGCGAGTTTCAGGTTCGATTCCGGGCAGTGGATCACGCTGGTGTTGCTTTCTACCAGCAACGTCAGGTCGTCATCGCTGATCTGGGTCATGTGCACGGCCTGGAAGCGCGGGCCGAGCAGGCCCAGACGACCGAGGCGGGCGAGCGGGCGTTCACCGTGTTGCTCCAGCGCTTGCTGGACTTCGAACGCCGTTTCGTGGACATGCATGTGGATCGCCGCGTCCAGTTCCTCGGCAATCACGCGGATTTTCTCGAGATTCTCGTCGCCGACGGTGTACGGTGCATGGGGGCCGAAAGTGATCTTGATCCGTTCATGGTGCTTGAGATCGCCGAACAGTTCGACGCCCTGACGAATGGCTTCGTCGGCACTGCTGGCGCCCGGAATCGGGAAATCAAGGATCGGAATGGCGATCTGCGCGCGAATGCCACTGTTGTGCACGCGCTCGCTGGCGACTTTCGGGAAGAAATACATGTCCGAGAAACAGCTGATGCCGCCCTTGATCTGCTCGGCGATGGCCAGATCAGTGCCATCACGAACGAAATCTTCATCGACCCACTTGGCTTCCGCCGGCCAGATGTGGTTTTCCAGCCAGGTCATCAGCGGCAGATCGTCGGCCAGGCCACGGAACAGCGTCATCGCTGCGTGGCCGTGCGCATTGATCAGGCCCGGAGCGAGCAGCACATCCGGCAGTTCGCGGATTTCAGTGGCGTTACACTTCAATGCTTCGGCGCGCGGGCCGATAAACACGATGCGACCGTCACGGATGCCCAGGCCGTGTTCCTTGAGCACAACGCCTGCAGGTTCGACGGGTACCAGCCAGGTCGGCAGCAATAATAAGTCGAGCGCAATGGCAGGTTTCGGCATCGAGGGTCGGTTCCAGTGCTTTTGTAAAGGATGGCGAAGTATACCCGAGCGTCTTCGCGGGGGGATCGCTATAATCGACGGCTTTTGTTCATGAGTGCGGGGTGAGGGATGCGCGATCGACTGTTGGCTGCGGAGAAAGTAAAGGCCATCGATTGGCGAGATGGCGCGCTCCACCTGCTGGATCAGCGTATTTTGCCGTTCGAAGAAACCTGGATTGCCTACACCAGCGCCGCCGGCGTGGCTGAGGCGATTCGCTCGATGGTGGTACGTGGCGCGCCGGCCATCGGCATCAGTGCCGCGTATGGCATTGTTCTCGCAGCCCGGACGCGGATCGCTGCAGGTGGTGACTGGTACGCGGCGCTGGAGGAAGACTTTGCCTTGCTGGCCGATTCTCGTCCGACCGCGGTCAATCTGTTCTGGGCCCTCGGTCGCATGCACGATCGCCTCGATCGCTTGAAAAAGAACGCCGATCCGCTGGCGGCACTGGAAGCAGAAGCCATCGCCATCCACGAAAGCGATCGTGAAGCCAACCTGACCATGGCCCAGCTCGGCGTTGATCTGATCCGCAAGCATCAGGGCAATGCTCAGGCCATTCTGACCCACTGCAACACCGGCGCGCTGGCTACTGGCGGTTTCGGGACAGCGTTGGGGGTGATTCGCGCAGCCTTTATTGAAGGCATGGTCGAGCGCGTTTACGCCGACGAAACCCGCCCATGGTTGCAGGGTTCACGCCTGACTGCGTGGGAACTGGCCAACGAAGGCATCCCGGTCACGCTGAATGCCGATTCCGCCGCTGCACACATCATGAAAACCAAAGGCGTGACCTGGGTGATCGTTGGTGCTGACCGCATCACCGCCAACGGCGACGTGGCGAACAAGATCGGCACCTACCAACTGGCGGTCAACGCCATGCACCATGGCGTGCGTTTCATGGTGGTGGCGCCAAGTTCGACCATCGACATGAATCTGGCCAGTGGTGACGACATCCCCATCGAAGAGCGTGACGGCGCCGAGTTGCTGGAAGTTGGCGGCAAGCGTGTCGGCGCGGACGTTGAAGCGTTCAACCCGGTGTTTGACGTGACCCCGGCGGATCTCATCGACGCGATCGTCACCGAAAAAGGCATCGTCGAGCGTCCGGACACCGCGAAAATGGCCCAGTTGATGTGCCGTAAACGCCTGCACTGATTGGCTTTGGCGTCTGTTCGGACGCCATCGCTGGCAAGCCAGCTCCCACAGGTTTTGTGTTCGCCACTGATCCTGTGGGAGCTGGCTTGCCAGCGATGAGGCCCTAAAAGTCAATAAACACCTGCAAACCAAGCCCCAATTCTGCATTCAAAGAAGCTCTGAGCCTCTCTCGTCCCCGTTAAGCCTGTCACCGGTCAACTAACTATGCTCCATGCGCATCAGGGGGATAGGTGCGTGGCGGCCTTTGTGATAACATCCGGCGTTTTCCGAGGCAGCTCCACGGAGCTGTCTTTACTGCGCAAATCCGCGATCCAATGTTGATTTGTCGTAAGTCGGCGCATGGCACTCGGCCGGCCCCGACGAGCTTCGTTGCTCCCACATGGATATGACGAAGTTTCACCAGAAAAAGGAATCAGGCTTCTCATGGGCGAACTGGCCAAAGAAATCCTCCCGGTCAATATCGAAGACGAGCTGAAACAGTCCTACCTCGACTACGCGATGAGCGTGATCGTCGGCCGTGCACTGCCGGATGCGCGCGATGGCCTCAAGCCCGTGCACCGTCGCGTACTGTTCGCGATGAGCGAGCTGGGCAACGACTTCAACAAGCCGTACAAGAAATCTGCCCGTGTTGTCGGCGACGTGATCGGTAAGTATCACCCGCACGGTGACACTGCGGTGTACGACACCATCGTTCGTATGGCTCAGCCTTTCTCCCTGCGCTACCTGCTGGTAGACGGTCAGGGCAACTTCGGTTCGGTCGACGGCGATAACGCTGCGGCCATGCGATACACCGAAGTGCGCATGACCAAACTGGCGCACGAGCTGCTGGCTGACCTGCACAAGGAAACCGTGGACTGGGTGCCGAACTACGACGGCACCGAAATGATCCCGGCGGTCATGCCGACCCGTATCCCCAACCTGCTGGTCAATGGCTCCAGCGGTATCGCCGTGGGCATGGCGACCAACATTCCGCCGCACAACCTCGGTGAAGTCATCGACGGTTGCCTGGCGCTCATCGACAACCCTGAGCTGACCGTCGATGAACTGATGCAATACATCCCCGGTCCGGACTTCCCGACGGCGGCGATCATCAATGGTCGCGCCGGCATCATCGAAGCCTACCGCACCGGTCGCGGGCGTATATACATGCGTGCCCGTTCGATCATCGAAGACATCGACAAGGTCGGTGGCCGTCAGCAGATCGTCATCACCGAGCTGCCGTACCAGCTGAACAAGGCGCGTCTGATCGAGAAGATCGCCGAGCTGGTCAAAGAGAAGAAGCTCGAAGGCATCACCGAACTGCGCGACGAGTCCGACAAGGACGGTATGCGCGTCGTGATCGAACTGCGTCGCGGCGAAGTGCCTGAGGTCATCCTCAACAATCTCTACGCCCAGACCCAGCTGCAATCGGTTTTCGGCATCAACATCGTTGCGCTGATCGATGGCCGTCCACGCATCCTGAACCTCAAGGATCTGCTGGAAGCCTTCGTCCGTCACCGTCGCGAAGTGGTTACCCGCCGTACCGTGTTCGAACTGCGCAAGGCGCGTGAGCGTGGTCACATCCTCGAAGGTCAGGCCGTTGCCCTGTCGAACATCGACCCGGTTATCGCCCTGATCAAAGCCTCGCCGACACCTTCGGAAGCGAAAGAAGCGCTGATCAGCACGCCGTGGGAATCCTCGGCAGTGGTCGCGATGGTTGAGCGTGCCGGTGCCGACTCGTGCCGTCCGGAAAACCTCGATCCGCAATACGGTCTGCGCGAAGGCAAGTACTTCCTGTCGCCAGAACAGGCGCAAGCCATTCTGGAACTGCGTCTGCACCGTCTGACCGGTCTGGAACACGAAAAACTGCTGGCCGAGTATCAAGAGATCCTCAACCAGATCGGCGAGCTGATCCGCATCCTCAACAGCGCTGTGCGCCTGATGGAAGTGATCCGCGAAGAGCTGGAAGTGATCCGCGCCGAATACGGCGACGTGCGTCGCACCGAAATTCTCGATGCCCGTCTCGACCTGACCCTGGGTGACATGATCCCGGAAGAAGAGCGTGTCGTGACCATCTCCCACGGTGGCTACGCCAAGACCCAGCCATTGGCTGCGTACCAGGCTCAGCGTCGTGGCGGTAAAGGCAAGTCGGCCACCGGCGTCAAGGATGAGGACTACATCGCTCACCTGCTGGTTGCCAACAGCCACACCACGCTGCTGCTGTTCTCCAGCAAAGGCAAGGTTTACTGGCTCAAGACCTACGAGATTCCGGAAGCGTCCCGCGCCGCCCGTGGTCGTCCGCTGGTCAACCTTCTGCCATTGAGCGAAGGTGAATACATCACCACCATGCTGCCGGTCGATCTCGAAGCCATGAAGCGTCAGGCCGATGAAGAAGAAGCCGAGGGCGCCGAGGCTGATGTAGAAGAAATCGAAAACAGCAACGAGACCGATGAAGAACGTCGTGCTCGCATCAAGGCTGCCGACCGCAAAAAAGCCCCGTTCATCTTCATGTCGACCGCCAACGGTACCGTGAAGAAGACCCCGCTGGTGGCCTTCAGCCGTCAGCGCAGCGTTGGTCTGATCGCGCTGGAACTGGACGAAGGCGACATCCTGATCTCCGCCGCCATTACCGATGGCGAGCAGGAAATCATGCTGTTCTCCGACGGCGGCAAAGTGACTCGCTTCAAGGAATCCGAAGTTCGCGCCATGGGCCGTACCGCCCGCGGTGTGCGTGGCATGCGTCTGCCAGAAGGGCAGAAGCTGATCTCCATGCTGATTCCGGAAGAAGGCAGCGAAATCCTGACGGCTTCCGAGCGCGGCTACGGCAAGCGTACGGCGATCACCGAGTTCCCTGAATACAAGCGTGGCGGTCAGGGCGTAATCGCCATGGTCAGCAACGAACGTAATGGCCGTCTGGTCGGCGCGGTTCAGGTGCAGGATGGCGAAGAAATCATGCTGATCTCCGATCAGGGCACTCTGGTGCGTACCCGTGTCGACGAAGTGTCGAGCCTGGGTCGTAACACTCAAGGTGTGACGCTGATCAAACTGGCCAAGGATGAAACCCTGGTCGGGCTGGAGCGGGTTCAGGAGCCTTCGGAAGTCGAAGGTGAAGAGCTTGAAGGTGAAGAGGGCGAGGAATTCGAAGGCACTGTCGTCAACGACAATGCCGGTGAAGACCAGCAACTCGACGCCGCAGCAGACGAAGAACCGCAAGAATAAGCGGACAAACGAGGGGGCGGATGAGAATTCGCCCCCTTGTTATTTGTCCGGTATGAAATTTCGACATCATGGATATCCCCTGTGGGAGCGAGCCTGCTCGCGAATGCAGGCGCTGCGGTACCTCTGACGCACCGCGGTGATGCATTCGCGAGCAGGCTCGCTCCCACAGGGCCGTGTTGATCGGTAGTGTGATTTATTGCGTGATACCACCAAATCAGAGCGAGATTGGATGTGAGCAAGCGAGCCTTTAACTTCTGCGCCGGTCCTGCGGCGCTTCCTGAAGCTGTCCTGCAACGTGCCCAGGGTGAACTCCTTGATTGGCATGGCAAGGGTCTGTCGGTCATGGAAATGAGCCATCGCAGCGATGAGTTCGTGTCCATTGCCACCCAGGCCGAGCAGGATCTGCGTGACCTGCTGAATATCCCGTCGAACTATAAAGTGCTGTTTCTGCAAGGTGGCGCCAGCCAGCAATTCGCGCAGATTCCACTGAATCTGCTGCCTGAAGGCGGCTCGGCCGACTATATCGACACCGGTATCTGGTCGCAGAAAGCCATTGAAGAAGCCTCGCGCTACGGTCACGTCAACGTTGCCGCCACCGCCAAGCCTTACGACTATTTCGCTATCCCGGGCCAGAACGAGTGGAAGCTGTCGAAAGACGCCGCTTACGTTCACTACGCGCCGAATGAAACCATCGGTGGTCTGGAATTCCAGTGGATCCCGGAAACCGGCGACGTGCCGCTGGTAGCTGACATGTCTTCGGACATTCTGTCGCGTCCAGTCGACATCTCGCGTTTCGGCATGATCTACGCTGGCGCGCAGAAAAACATCGGCCCGAGCGGCATCGTCGTCAACATCATCCGCGAAGACTTGCTGGGCAAGGCGCGCGCGCTGTGCCCGACCATGCTCGACTATAAAGTCGCGGCCGATAACGGCTCGATGTACAACACCCCGCCGACTCTGGCCTGGTACCTGTCCGGTCTGGTGTTCCAGTGGCTGAAAGAGCAGGGTGGCGTTGAAGCGATCGCCAAGCTCAACGACGTCAAGCAGCGCACGCTGTACGACTTCATCGACGCCAGTGGCCTCTACAGCAACCCGATCAACAAGTCGGATCGCTCGTGGATGAACGTGCCGTTCCGTCTGGCTGACGATCGTCTGGACAAGCCGTTCCTGGTCGGTGCCGAAGAGCGCGGTTTGCTCAACCTCAAGGGCCACCGCTCCGTGGGTGGCATGCGCGCTTCCATCTATAACGCTGTCGACATCACCGCGGTTAATGCGCTGGTGGTGTACATGGCTGAATTCGAGAAGGAACACGGCTGATGTCCGAGCAAGAACTCAAGGCACTGCGCGTTCGCATTGACGCTCTGGACACTAAAGTCATGGAGTTGATCAGTGAGCGTGCGCGTTGCGCCCAGGAAGTCGCGCGAGTAAAGATGGCCTCGCTGGCCGAAGGCGAAGTGCCGGTGTTCTATCGTCCTGAGCGCGAAGCTCAGGTGCTCAAGCGCGTGATGGAACGCAATCAGGGGCCGCTGGGCAACGAAGAGATGGCGCGGTTGTTCCGCGAAATCATGTCGTCGTGCCTGGCGCTGGAGCAGCCGCTGAAAGTGGCTTACCTCGGCCCTGAAGGCACTTTCACCCAGGCAGCGGCGATGAAGCACTTCGGTCATGCGGTGATCAGCAAGCCAATGGCGGCGATCGACGAAGTGTTCCGTGAAGTGGCGGCCGGTGCGGTGAATTTTGGCGTGGTGCCGGTGGAAAACTCCACCGAAGGCGCGGTCAACCACACGCTGGACAGCTTCCTCGAACACGACATGGTGATTTGCGGCGAAGTCGAGTTGCGCATTCACCATCACCTGTTGGTTGGTGAAAACACCAAGACCGACAGCATCAGCCGTATCTATTCCCACGCGCAGTCGCTGGCTCAGTGCCGCAAGTGGCTGGACGCGCATTACCCGAATGTCGAGCGCGTTGCGGTATCGAGCAATGCGGAAGCGGCCAAGCGGGTTAAAGGCGAGTGGAACTCGGCGGCGATTGCTGGTGACATGGCGGCAGGGCTGTATGGCCTGACCCGTCTGGCCGAGAAGATCGAAGACCGTCCGGACAACTCGACGCGCTTCCTGATGATCGGTAACCAGGAAGTGCCGCCGACCGGCGACGACAAGACCTCGATCATTGTGTCGATGAGCAACAAGCCCGGCGCGCTCCATGAGTTGCTGGTGCCGTTCCATGACAACGGGATCGACCTGACCCGTATCGAAACCCGTCCGTCGCGCAGCGGCAAATGGACCTACGTGTTCTTCATCGACTTCGTCGGCCACCACCGTGATCCGTTGATCAAAGGTGTGCTGGAAAAGATCAGTCAGGAAGCAGTAGCACTCAAAGTGCTGGGTTCCTACCCGAAAGCAGTTCTCTAAGGGGCGGTAGCAAATGAGTGGCAACTTCCTCGCTCTGGCACAGCCGGGCGTGCAACAACTTTCGCCGTACGTTCCGGGCAAGCCTGTGGACGAACTGGCGCGCGAGCTGGATCTGGATCCGGCGAAAATCGTCAAACTGGCCAGCAATGAAAACCCGCTGGGCGCCAGTCCAAAAGCTTTGGCGGCGATCCGCGAAGAGCTGGCCGAGCTGACCCGTTATCCGGATGGCAATGGTTTCGCCCTCAAATCCCTGCTGGCCGAACAATGCCGCGTTGACCTGAACCAGGTCACGCTGGGTAACGGTTCCAACGACATTCTTGAGCTGGTCGCGCGTGCCTATCTGGCGCCGGGCCTGAATGCGGTGTTCAGTGAGCACGCGTTTGCGGTTTATCCGATCGCCACTCAGGCGGTCGGCGCACAAGCCAAAGTGGTGCCAGCGAAGGATTGGGGGCACGACCTGCCGGCGATGCTCGCGGCCATCGATGCCAATACCCGCGTCGTATTTATCGCCAACCCGAACAACCCGACCGGTACCTGGTTCGGCGCAGAAGCGCTGGACGAGTTCCTGCAGGATGTTCCGGAGCACGTTCTGGTGGTGCTGGACGAGGCGTACATCGAGTATGCCGAAGGCAGTGATCTGCCGGATGGCCTGGATTTCCTCGCCGCTTACCCGAACCTGCTGGTTTCGCGCACCTTCTCCAAGGCTTATGGTCTGGCGGCACTGCGCGTCGGCTATGGTCTGTCCACCCCGGTGGTGGCGGACGTGCTGAACCGTGTTCGCCAGCCATTCAACGTCAACAGCCTCGCGCTGGCGGCAGCCTGTGCGGCGCTGAAGGATGAGGAATATCTGGCGCAAAGCCGCCAGCTCAACGAGTCGGGCATGCAGCAGTTGCAGGCTGGTTTCCGTGAGTTGGGGCTGAGCTGGATCGAATCCAAAGGCAACTTCATCTGCGTCGATCTCGCTCAAGTCGCAGTCCCGGTGTTTCAGGGCTTGCTGCGCGAAGGCGTGATCGTGCGTCCGGTGGCCAACTACGGCATGCCGAATCACCTGCGGGTGACCATCGGTCTGCCGGCGGAAAACAGCCGCTTCCTCGAAGCCCTGCGCAAGGTTCTGGCTCGTGGGTGATGTCACTGCACTGCAATCTGCTGCACCTATGATCGGGCGCCTTGTGGTGGTCGGTCTGGGGTTGATCGGTGGTTCGTTTGCCAAAGGCTTGCGTGAAAGCGGTGTATGTCGCGAAGTGGTCGGGGTCGATCTCGACCCGCAATCGCGCAAGTTGGCGGTCGAGCTGGGTGTGGTCGATCGTTGTGAGGATGACTTGGCTGTAGCCTGTCAGGGCGCTGACGTGATCCAGTTGGCGGTGCCGATTCTGGCCATGGAAAAAGTGCTCGCGCGTCTGGCAAGCATGGATCTGGGTTCGGCGATTCTCACCGATGTCGGCAGCGCCAAAGGCAATGTGGTGCGCGCAGCCACCGAAGCGTTTGGCGCTATGCCGCCGCGATTCGTGCCGGGCCATCCGATTGCCGGTTCCGAGCAGAGCGGGGTGGAAGCCTCCAATGCCGAGCTGTTCCGACGTCACAAAGTGATCCTCACGCCGCTTGAGCAAACCGATCCGGCGGCATTGGCTGTGGTCGATCGTCTGTGGCGCGAATTGGGCGCTGACGTCGAGCACATGCAGGTCGAACGTCACGATGAAGTGCTGGCTGCGACCAGTCATTTGCCGCATTTGCTGGCCTTCGGCCTGGTTGATTCGTTGGCCAAGCGCAATGAAAATCTTGAGATCTTCCGTTACGCTGCGGGCGGTTTCCGCGATTTCACAAGAATCGCCGGAAGCGACCCGGTGATGTGGCACGACATCTTCCTCGCCAACCGCGAGGCTGTCCTGCGCACACTCGATACATTTCGCAGCGACCTCGACGCCTTGCGCGACGCGGTCGATGCAGGGGATGGGCACCAATTGTTGGGCGTTTTCACGCGCGCCCGGGTTGCCCGCGAGCATTTCAGTAAAATCCTGGCCCGCAGGGCCTATGTGGACGCTATGAATTCCAACGATCTGATCTTCCTGGCTCAACCTGGTGGCCGCCTGTCCGGTCGGATTCGCGTACCGGGTGACAAATCCATTTCCCACCGTTCGATCATGCTCGGCTCGCTGGCCGAAGGCGTCACCGAAGTCGAAGGCTTCCTTGAGGGCGAAGATGCCCTGGCGACCTTGCAGGCGTTCCGCGACATGGGCGTGGTCATTGAGGGCCCGCACCACGGTCGCGTGACCATCCACGGTGTCGGCCTGCACGGCCTGAAACCTGCGCCGGGCCCGATCTATCTGGGCAACTCCGGCACTTCGATGCGTCTGCTGTCCGGCCTGTTGGCGGCGCAGAACTTCGACAGTGTTTTGACGGGTGATGCCTCGCTTTCGAAGCGCCCGATGAACCGCGTGGCCAATCCGCTGCGTGAAATGGGCGCCGTAATCGAAACTGCTGCCGAGGGTCGTCCGCCGATGACCATTCGTGGCGGGCACAAGCTCAAAGGCCTGACCTACACCATGCCGATGGCCAGTGCTCAGGTGAAATCCTGCCTGCTGCTAGCGGGTCTGTATGCTGAAGGCAAGACCACCGTGACCGAGCCGGCTCCGACTCGCGACCACACCGAGCGCATGCTGCGTGGTTTCGGTTACTCAGTAAGCGTTGATGGCGCCACGGCGTCGGTTGAATCCGGCGGCAAACTGACCGCGACCCACATTGAAGTGCCGGGCGACATCTCGTCGTCGGCGTTCTTTCTGGTTGCAGCTTCGATCGCTGAAGGTTCCGAGCTGGTTCTCGAGCACGTCGGCATCAACCCGACCCGTACCGGCGTTATCGACATCCTGCGCCTAATGGGGGCGGACATCACTTTGGAAAACCAGCGTGAAGTCGGCGGCGAGCCTGTGGCTGACCTGCGCGTGCGAGCAGCTAAACTCAAAGGTATCGAGATTCCCGAAGAGCTGGTTCCATTGGCCATTGACGAATTCCCGGTGCTGTTCGTCGCTGCAGCCTGTGCCGAAGGGCGCACTGTGCTGACCGGCGCTGAGGAGCTTCGAGTCAAGGAGTCGGATCGCATTCAGGTCATGGCGGATGGTTTGCTGGCGCTGGGCGTCAAGTGCGAGCCGACCCCGGACGGCATCATCATCGATGGCGGCCAGATTGGCGGCGGCGAGGTGCATGGTCATGGCGATCACCGTATCGCGATGGCATTCAGTGTGGCGTCGCTGCGCGCTAATGCACCGATCCGCATCCATGATTGCGCCAACGTCGCGACGTCGTTCCCGAACTTCCTCGCATTGTGCGGGCAGGTCGGTATTCGTGTGGCACAAGAGGCTCAGTCGTGAAGAACATTGCACCGGTCATCACCATTGATGGGCCAAGCGGCTCGGGCAAAGGTACCGTAGCCGGGATTCTGGCCAAGCGTCTGGGCTGGAACCTGCTGGATTCCGGTGCGCTGTACCGTTTGCTGGCGTTTGCCGCGCACAATCATGGCGTTGACCTGACCAATGAAGAGTTGCTGAAAAAACTCGCCGCTCATCTGGATGTTCAGTTCATCGCGGCGACCGAAGGTCAGTTGCAGCGCATCATTCTGGAAGGTGATGAAGTCAGCGATGTCATCCGCACTGAAAGCATCGGTTCCGGCGCTTCGCAAGTGGCGGCATTGCCGGCCGTACGCGAGGCGCTGCTGCAGCGCCAGCGTGCTTTTCAGGAAGCGCCGGGCCTGGTGGCCGACGGTCGCGATATGGGCACGGTGGTTTTTCCTGATGCACCGCTGAAGATTTTCCTGACCGCCAGTGCCGAGGAGAGAGCGCGCCGTCGATATTTGCAGTTGAAGGGCAAAGTCGAGGGTGTTAGTCTGTCGAGTCTGCTAGATGAGATCCGTGCACGCGACGAGCGTGACACCCAGCGAGCGGTAGCCCCGCTTAAGCCGGCGGCTGACGCCATACAGCTGGATTCCACGGAGTTGTCCATCGATCAGGTGCTTGAACGCATCATGAGCGAGATCGCCATTCGCGATATCGCCGGGTGACCAAGAAGGCCACAGGGGACCAGTCATAGTCCTGCGGCGCTTCTTCTATATGAAACTAACCCACACCGTCTGGGGTGTGGAGATGGGCGTATCCTTCGCCCTCATTTACAGGAATTAAAATGAGCGAAAGCTTTGCGGAACTCTTTGAAGAAAGCCTAAAAACCCTGAACCTTCAGGCAGGCTCCATCATCACCGGTGTTATCGTTGATATCGATTACCAGGCTCGCTGGGTAACCGTTCACGCTGGCCTGAAGTCTGAAGCACTCATCCCGCTTGAGCAGTTCTACAACGACGCTGGCGATCTGACTATCAATGTCGGTGACGAAGTTCACGTTGCGCTGGACTCGGTTGAAGACGGTTTCGGTGAAACCAAGCTGTCCCGTGAAAAAGCCAAGCGCGCTGAATGCTGGATCGTTCTGGAAGCAGCCTTCGCAGCTGAGGAAGTGGTCAAGGGCGTTATCAACGGTAAGGTTAAAGGCGGCTTCACTGTCGACGTTAACGGCATCCGTGCGTTCCTGCCAGGTTCCCTGGTTGACGTCCGTCCAGTGCGCGACACCACGCACCTGGAAGGCAAAGAGCTGGAATTCAAGGTCATCAAGCTGGACCAGAAGCGCAACAACGTTGTCGTTTCCCGTCGCAGCGTCCTGGAAGCCGAGAACTCCGCCGAGCGTGAAGCTCTGCTGGAATCCCTGCAGGAAGGCCAGCAAGTCAAAGGTATCGTCAAAAACCTCACCGATTACGGCGCATTCGTCGATCTGGGTGGCGTGGACGGCCTGCTGCACATCACCGACATGGCCTGGAAGCGCATCAAGCATCCTTCCGAGATCGTCAACGTTGGTGACGAAATCGACGTCAAGGTTCTGAAATACGATCGCGAACGCAACCGTGTTTCCCTGGGCCTGAAGCAACTGGGCGAAGATCCATGGGTTGCTATCAAAGCCCGTTACCCAGAAAGCACTCGCGTTACCGCTCGTGTAACCAACCTGACCGACTACGGCTGCTTCGCTGAGCTGGAAGAAGGCGTTGAAGGTCTGGTACACGTTTCGGAAATGGACTGGACCAACAAGAACATCCACCCTTCGAAAGTCGTACAAGTCGGCGACGAAGTGGAAGTTATGGTTCTGGACATCGACGAAGAGCGTCGTCGTATCTCCCTGGGCATCAAGCAGTGCAAATCTAACCCATGGGAAGATTTCTCTGGCCAGTTCAACAAGGGCGATAAAATCTCCGGCACCATCAAGTCGATCACCGATTTCGGTATCTTCATTGGTCTGGACGGCGGCATCGACGGTCTGGTTCACCTGTCCGACATCTCCTGGAACGAAGTTGGCGAAGAAGCTGTTCGTCGTTTCAAGAAGGGCGACGAGCTGGACACCGTTATCCTGTCGGTTGACCCAGAGCGCGAGCGTATCTCCCTGGGTATCAAGCAACTGGAAAGCGATCCGTTCTCCGAGTACGTCTCGGTTAACGACAAAGGCGCAATCGTTACTGGCACTGTGAAAGAAGTTGACGCCAAAGGCGCCATCATCGTTCTGGCCGACGATATCGAAGCGACTCTGAAAGCCTCCGAAATCAGCCGTGACCGCGTTGAAGACGCGCGCAACGTTCTGAAAGAAGGCCAGGAAGTAGAGGCCAAGATCATCAGCGTTGATCGTAAGAGCCGCGTGATCCAACTCTCCATCAAGTCGAAAGATGATGCTGAAGAGAAAGAAGCTATCCAGAGCCTGAAATCGGCTCCGGAAGGTGAAGCAGCTGACACCACCATGGCTGGCCTGCTGCGCCAGGCAATGGCGGCCAAACAGAACTAAGTTCTGATTGGGCAATAAAAAGGGCGACTTCGGTCGCCCTTTTTTGTGCCCGCGATTTAGTGTTCGCGGCTTGCATGAGGGTTTTGGTGAAACCAATCTGGCTTCCGGGTGGTCTGTTTCTTTAATCGGATCAATCGCCTATTCACGACTAAGCTTGGTCTTAAGCGTGTAGTCGTCGGGCAGTTGCCTGGCATAAGGAAGTGGATGAACAAATTTATTGTCCTCATGGCTGTACTGCTTCTGGCGGGCTGTACCACCAGTGCCAAAACCCATGCGGTGCGTGGCGTCAGTGGTATAGAGGTTGATTGCTCCGGGTTGGGCTCTGGCTGGGAGAAATGCCAGAAGCGCGCGGCGAAGGAGTGCAAGGGCGCGGGGTACAAAGTGATCACGCGATCGGATGATGCCAAGGATGAAGATGAGTTTCCTTTTGGCTTCAACCCGGCAGGCTACGTGACACGCACCATGCTGGTGATATGTCGTTAGGTGTGCCGTGTGCCGTTTGTTGCTGTGATGCCCTGAAAACGGGCGTTTCGACGCGGCGGAAGATATGTCAATCCCTGGGCTGTTCAAAATCTTCCGGGCGTGCTAAAACCTTTCAAGCGCTGATCTAGCTGCTTGAAAAAGAAGGGAAAAATATGACGAAGTCGGAGTTGATCGAACGAATTGTCACCCATCAAGGGCTGCTCTCATCCAAGGATGTGGAGTTGGCCATCAAGACCATGCTTGAACAAATGTCCCAATGTCTGGCCACCGGAGATCGCATCGAGATCCGTGGGTTTGGCAGTTTCTCCCTGCACTACCGTGCGCCGCGCGTCGGTCGCAATCCGAAGACCGGTCAATCCGTCAGTCTTGACGGTAAATTTGTTCCGCATTTCAAGCCGGGCAAAGAGCTGCGTGATCGGGTGAATGAGGAAGAGGAGGAGGGGGTTTGACAGTCGCTATCTTTCAAGGGGGCGCTCATGCGTAACCTCAAGCGCGCACTTCTTGGCGTTTTTATTCTTTTATTGATCCTGGTGGTTCTCGCGTTTGTGCTCGAGAATCAGCAATCGGTATCTTTATTGTTTCTAGGTTTGACCGGGCCGCAGTTGCCTATTTCACTGATCGTAGTCTTGGCGTTACTGATTGGTATGTTGATGGGGCCAGTACTCGGTTGGTTTTTGGGGCGCTCCTCCAGAGCAGCTCGCAAACGCCTTGCCTGAAAGCGGCAGGTGCAGGGCGTCTGTCGAAATTGCGCCCCTCGCTGTTTATATCCATTAGTAAATCGTTCGTTAAGCTGTAAAATGCAGCCCTTGTTCGACAATGCTTTATTGCGCGTCGATTCAGACTGACTTTGACGGAAGCCTCATGTTTGGTGGCTTCTGCATTCATGGATTAGACAGTGCTCGTTGATGGCGCTGTCCGCAGCTCAAGGGTATGGTTTCGCGTGAAAATTCTAGTAACCGGCGGCGCCGGGTTTATCGGCTCGGCAGTCATCCGTCACATCATCTCCAACACCACCGATTCTGTCGTTAACGTCGATAAACTGACTTACGCCGGCAATCTGGAGTCGCTGGCCGAGGTTAGTCAAGACGAGCGTTACGCATTCGAACGCGTTGATATCTGTGATCGCGAGCAGGTTGATCGTGTTCTGCGTGAGCACCAGCCGGATGCGATCATGCATCTTGCCGCTGAGTCCCATGTTGATCGCTCGATCTCGGGCCCTTCCGAGTTCATTCAGACCAACATCATCGGTACTTACACTTTGCTCGAGTCCGCGCGCCACTATTGGTCGGCGCTGGACGATACCCGCAAGAGCAACTTCCGCTTCCACCATATCTCCACTGACGAAGTGTATGGTGATCTTGAAGGCCCGGAAGATCTGTTCACCGAAACTACGCCTTACCAGCCAAGCTCGCCATACTCGGCCAGCAAGGCCAGTTCCGATCACCTGGTTCGTGCCTGGGCTCGCACCTATGGTTTGCCAACACTGGTCACCAATTGCTCGAACAACTACGGTCCTTGCCACTTCCCCGAGAAACTGATCCCGCTCATCATTCTCAATGCGCTGGAAGGCAAGCCGCTGCCGGTTTACGGCAAAGGTAATCAGGTTCGCGACTGGCTTTATGTAGAAGACCATGCTCGTGCGCTGTACAAGGTCGTGACCGAGGGTGTTATCGGCGAGACCTACAACATTGGCGGTCATAACGAAAAGCAGAACATCGAAGTGGTCCATACACTTTGCGCCCTGCTTGACGAACTGCGTCCGGATTCTGCACATCGCCCGCATGCCAGTCTGATCACCTATGTCCAGGATCGCCCGGGCCATGATCAGCGTTACGCAATCGATGCCAGCAAGATCCAGCGTGAGCTGGGCTGGACTCCTGAAGAAACCTTCGAAACGGGTATTCGCAAGACCGTCGAGTGGTATCTGACCAACACCGAATGGGTAGAGCACGTGAAGAGCGGCAGCTACCAGCAGTGGATCGATCAGAACTACGCGGATCGTTCGAACAAGGCATGAAGATCCTTCTTCTAGGAAAGGATGGTCAGGTGGGATGGGAGCTGCAACGCTCCCTCCGGCCGCTTGGCGAATTGATCGCACTGGGTCGGCATGGCGTTGACGGGTTGTCTGGTGACTTGACCGACCTGGCGGCCTTGCGCGAGACAATCCGCAAGGTCCAGCCTGACGTGATCGTCAATGCGGCAGCTTACAATGCCGTCGACACTGCCGAGTCCGAGCCAGATCAGGCTAATCTGGTGAATGCGCAAGCTATCCAGGTTCTCGCCGACGAAGCTCGTGACGTGGGTGCCTGGTTGGTCCACTACTCGACTGATTACGTGTTTGACGGTCACGGGCAAGTGCCCTGGCTGGAAGGCGACGAACCGCAGCCGCTGAATCGCTACGGCGAAAGCAAGTTGGCCGGGGAGCGCGCCGTCCAGGCCTCCGGTTGCCGTTACTTGCTGTTTCGTACCAGTTGGGTTTACAGCGCTCGTGGCGGCAACTTCGCCAAGACCATGCTGCGTCTGGGTAAAGAGCGCGAAAAGCTCAATGTCATCGTTGATCAGGTGGGAGCGCCGACAGGTGCCGATCTGATTGCGGATATAACCGTACTGGCACTGCAGCAAGCGCTCAAGCGCCCGGAGCTGTCCGGTTTGTATCATTTGGCGGCCGCTGGGGAAGTGTCATGGTACGGCTATGCTTGTCATGTGCTGGATTTTGCCAAGGCCAATGGCGAATCGCTTGCCGTACAGGCAATTGAACCCATTGAGGCAACGGCTTATCCAACTGCCGCACGTCGTCCGTTGAACTCGCGCTTGAATACACAAAAGCTGCGCGACAATTTTTCTCTACACTTGCCGGATTGGCAAAGTGGTGTAACTCGAATGCTTAGGGAAGTTCTGAACAAATGACCACCAATAATCGTAAAGGCATCATCCTCGCCGGCGGTTCGGGCACGCGCCTGCATCCGCTGACCCTCGGCGTGTCGAAGCAAATGCTGCCGATTTACGACAAACCGATGATTTTCTACCCGCTTTCGGTACTGATGCTTGCCGGTATGCGCGAGATCCTGATCATCTCCACGCCGGAAGATCTGCCGAACTTCCGCAAATTGCTGGGTGATGGCAGCCTTTACGGTATCGAGCTGACTTATGCCGAGCAGCCGAGCCCGGATGGACTTGCACAAGCGTTCATCATCGGTGAAGAGTTCATCGGCAAGGACCCTTGCTGCCTGATCCTGGGTGACAACATCTTCTACGGCCAGCACTTCTCGGACAACCTGCGCTCCGCCAACGAGCAGAAGAGTGGCGCCACTGTGTTTGGCTATCACGTTTCCGATCCGGAGCGTTTTGGCGTGGTCGAGTTCGACGCGACAGGCCGTGCCTTGAGCATCGAAGAAAAGCCGTTGAAGCCGAAATCCAACTACGCGGTGACCGGTCTGTATTTCTACGACAACGATGTCGTGGAAATCGCCAAGAATATCAAGCCGTCCGAGCGAGGCGAGCTGGAAATCACTGATGTGAACAGCGCCTACCTCAATAAGAAGTCGCTGAATGTTGAAATGCTCGGCCGTGGCTTCGCGTGGCTGGATACCGGTACCCATGACTCCCTGCTGGAAGCCAGTCACTTCGTTCACACCATCGAGCAGCGTCAAGGCTTGAAAGTAGCGTGCCTCGAAGAAATTGCTTACCACAATGGCTGGATAACAGCAGAACAGCTGGGTTCTCAGGCAAATGCCTTGAAGAAAACCGGTTACGGTCAGTACCTGCAAAAACTGCTGGACTCGCCTTCTCGCTGATTTGAAAGCCTCGCGCTTTCAACCGGTGGGTTTAATCGCTGCTAGCAGGAATGGCATGCCAGTAAAACATCCCAAGATTGCGGTTTTGCTGGCTGCCTACAATGGCATGCAGTGGATCGAGGAGCAGGTAGCCTCGATCCTCGGTCAGCAGTCCGTCGATGTCACTATTCATATCAGCGTTGATTTGTCCGATGACGGCACCGAGGCCTGGTGCAAAGCTCTCGGAGAGGTCGACAGCCGCGTGATTCTTTTGCCTCCTGCCGGGCGTTTTGGTGGTGCGGCGCGCAATTTTTTTCGTTTGATTCGAGATGTTGATCTGCACGATTACGATGCTGTGTCGTTTGCAGATCAGGATGATATCTGGGAGTCCGACAAGCTGCTGCGCGCTACACAAGCCATTGCCTCGCACGGAGTCGAGGCCTACTCGAGCAATGTCACGGCTTTCTGGCCGGATGGCAAGACGATCCTGCTCGACAAGAGTCAGCCACAAGTTGCCTGGGATTTTCTGTTCGAGGCGGCGGGGCCTGGCTGTACTTACGTGTTGAGCCCCGCGCTTGCCCGGTCACTGCGCCAGCAGGTCATTCAGGATTGGGAGCGGCTGCAACAAGTCAGTTTGCATGACTGGTATTGCTATGCGTTCGCTCGCAGCCATGGTTTCAAATGGTTCATCGATTCGCGGCCGAGTATGCTTTATCGGCAGCACGAGAGTAACCAGGTAGGCGCCAATACCGGGTTGACATCACTGTTTCAACGCTATGTCACCATCCATGAAGGCTGGTGGTTCAAGCAAGTTCAGGCCATCGCGCTGCTTGTCGGGGCGGATAAAAATCCCTTCGTCAGCAGCTGGCTGCCTCTGCGGCGGCGTGATTTGCTGCGGTTATCCGTCAGGGGCGGGCAGTGCCGTCGGCGGCCGCGTGACAAGTTTCTGTTTTTTTTCGTCTGCTGGCTGACTGCTGTCGTTGGCAGGAAGTCCTGATCGAGGCTGGAGCGGGTTTTGCGATTTCGCTTCGCCTGCTCGAAGCCCAACAACCGGAGATGAAAGTTCTCTATAATCGCCCGCTTCATGAAGGGAACGAATGGAGCCGATACCGCCGAAGCACTGGATATGATTCCTCAGGCTTCCGACCGGCGTTTTAATTGCAGTGGAGCATACAGTGTCAAGCCCCTTATCAGCGGATTCCGCGAACTCCGGCCTGAGTGTCGATACAGTCGAAGTGCCGGAGCTGGATGAGTCTGTCGCGATATTGCTGTGCTCGTATAACGGTGAGCGATTTCTTTCCGAGCAATTGAGCTCCATTGAGCAGCAGCAACATGCGCAGTGGCGCCTGTTCGTCTCCGATGACGGATCGTCCGACTCGACACTGGAGATTCTCAAGTCGTTCCAGGCGCGTATGGGGGAGCAGAAAGTGACGTTGCTTTCCGGCCCTGGAACGGGGTTCGCCGACAACTTCATGTCGGTGACCTGTCTGGAAAATATCAATGCTGATTTTTACGCGTGGTCCGACCAGGATGATGTCTGGGCGGCCGATAAGCTCAGCGCTGCGTTGACATGGCTACGTCAGGTACCCGTTGGCGTTCCTGCGCTGTATGCCTCCCGGACGACGGTGGTCAATGAGTCCGGTGTCGAAGTGGGGATGACCCCCGGATATTGCCGCGACTTCAGCTTCCCCAATGCGCTCATACAGAATGTCGCCGCCGGAAACACGATGGTTTTCAATCGCGCGGCGCATGAGTTATTGAAGGCGGGGCCGGCTCGGGGCATTGTCGCCCATGACTGGTGGGCTTATATGCTGGTGACCGGCGCCGGCGGGCAGTTTCATTTCGATCAGGTGCCGCATCTTTTCTATCGGCAGCACGAAACGAATTCGATAGGCGCCAATGCGGGGTTCATGGCCGCCCTTACGCGTATCCGAAAAATGTTTCAAGGACGTTTGCGGCGCTGGATCGATCAGAACATCGACCACCTGGAGGTGGTTGAGCATCTTCTGACCGAGCAGAACCGCAAGGTGCTGAGCCAGTTCAAGAGCGCTCGCAGTCGGGGCTTGGCTGGACGCATCACCGGGATATGGCGCTCGGGTATTTACCGCCAGACGCTCCTGGGGAATCTGGGGCTTGCAGTAGCGACCATTTTCAAAGGAATTTGATGATGAATGTTGTGAAAAGGGTTTGAAAATGAGTTTTTTTGAGGTCGCAGGTTAATGCAGAAATTTTCAGCGGCGCCTGGCGTCATGTTCTCCAGTGTCTGGCGCAATCGCGCACTCATCGTTGCTTTGATCAAGCGCGAAGTCATCGGTCGCTACCGCGGCTCCTTTATGGGCATTCTCTGGTCGTTCTTCAATCCGATCGTGATGCTGGCGATCTACACATTCGTGTTCAGCTTCATCTTCAACTCACGCTGGGCGGGGGCCGGTGATTCAAAAGCCGAGTTCGCGTTGATCCTGTTCGCCGGCCTGATGGTTTTCAACCTGTTCGCAGAGTGTGTCACCCGCGCGCCCAATCTGATCATTTCAAATGCCAACTACGTGAAGAAGGTCGTGTTTCCGCTGGAAATACTGCCGTGCGTAATCGCCGGCTCTTCCTTGTTCCATGCGTTGGTCAGCCTGATTGTGTGGTTGCTGGCTTACTGCGTGTTCTTTGGCATGCCGCCGCTCACATTGTTTTACCTGCCGCTGGTCATAGCGCCTCTGGTGCTGATCATCCTGGGTCTGTCATGGGGGTTGGCCGCCATCGGTGTTTACATGCGAGATGTCGCGCATTTCATTGGCCTGGTGACCAGCGGTCTGATGTTCCTCGCGCCGATTTTCTACCCTGCAACGGCAGTGCCGGAGGAGTATCGGCATCTGCTTTTGCTCAACCCGCTCACCGTGGCCGTGGAGAACGTGAGGGCCGTACTGTTTTTTGGGCAGCAGCCTGATTGGCAGGCGCTCGGCATCTACGCATGCATAGCGATTGCAGTGGCTTACCTGGGGTTTGCCTTCTTCCAGAAGACTAGAAAGGGGTTTGCCGATGTCCTCTGAAATCGCGATCAAGCTGCAGAATGTCAGCAAGTGTTATCACATTTACGACAAGCCTCGCGATCGTCTCATGCAGATGGTTGCTGGACAGCGCAAACAATATTATCGGGAGTTCTGGGCGCTCAAGGACGTTTCGTTCGAAATCAAGAAAGGCGAGACGGTCGGTATTGTCGGCCGTAATGGCAGCGGCAAATCGACGTTGCTTCAGGTCATCTGCGGTACGTTGAACCAGACCGTTGGCGATGTTCAGACCCTTGGCCGGATCGGCGCGCTGCTTGAACTCGGCTCAGGATTCAACCCGGAATTCACTGGGCACGAAAACGTCTACATGAACGCCGCGATTCTTGGTCTGAGCCGTGCGGAAGTGGATGAGCGCTACGCCGACATTGCGGCATTCGCCGACATTGGCGAGTTCATTCATCAGCCGGTCAAGACGTACTCCAGCGGCATGATCGTGCGTCTGGCGTTTGCCGTTCAGGCGATGGTTGACCCGGACATTCTCATTGTCGATGAGGCGCTGGCGGTCGGTGATGAGCGCTTCCAGCGCAAGTGTTTCGCCAGGCTCGATGAGTTGAAGGCGAAGGGCACTTCGATTCTGTTCGTCTCCCACTCGGGACCGCAGGTTGTCGAGCTGTGTGATCGGGCGATTTTGATGGAGCGCGGTGAACGCGTCTGTACCGGATCGCCGATGGAGGTGGTACGGGCTTATCAAAAGCTGATCTACGCACCAGCCGAAGAACAGCCTCGATTGATCGAGGAATTCCGCGCAATTGGTACAGACAGGATTGCTGTCGAGGCAAGCCCGGTAGAAGCCGAGCAGAATGCGCCAGAGCAAGACCAGTACTTCGATGCCGGAATGGTGCCTGAGTCGACTACGGTCTACCCCGAACAAGGTGCTCGAATCGACGCGTTCGAGGTGTTCGACAAAGAAGGACGTCGTTGTAATGTCCTCAAGGCCGGCGGCGAATACGATATCGTCATGAGGGGCAACCTCACTGACGCGGTCTCGCGGGTTTTCTTTGCGATGCACATCCGGACGGTGTCGGGCGTCGTGATTACCGGTCAGCGTTTCCCCGATGAAGGGAAATATTTTGACTGTGAAGGCGCTGAGCGCGAGTTTCGAGTCACGTTCAGCTGCAAGATGGTGATGCTCCCCGGCGTATACTTCGTCGGTGGGGGCGTGTGGTCGGAGAGCGAGCCAACCCTGTGCCACCGGATTCTGGATGCTTCGATGTTCAGGGTGGTGTCGGATCAGGGGTTGAGGTCGTTTGGTTATATGGATGTTTCCGTAGATGAACCGGCGCTTGAACTGCTCTAAAAACTTGATCTGCTGAGGGAGAATCAGTCGTTCAGATGCCTCGGGACAGGGATGTTCGAATGGATGAGGAGGCCGGGTATGGGCCCCGATATAGCGTAAATATCGGCAAGATTTCCCTTTGCATAAAAATCAATGAGAATTGAGAAAAAAGTAATGACGAGTAGTGATGACCAGCGCTTGCTGGACTATTTTTCCTGGAATAGCTGCGTCTCGGATGAGCGGAAGTTGTTCTACGTGGCCACTCCAAAGGTGGCGTGCACCTCCGTGAAATGGTGGTTTGCAGAGCTTGAGGGTGTTGTTCAGGCCGTTCAGCAAGCGAAAAGCAGTTCGGAAACAGATCCGGAATTGGCCATTCATGACACGTTGCTCGCCGTCGCCCCCGGAATGTTCGTCAGATCCCCCGAGCGACTTGCTCAGATAAAGGCCGATGGGTACTTCAGCTTTGCGCTGGTGAGAAATCCCTACAAACGGATTTTTTCTGCCTGGCAATCGAAAATACTGCTGCGCGAGCCGTTGCAGATTGTTCCTTATGAAGGGCAGGATTTCGTCGAGCACCCGATTGAACTCATGTCAGATGTGACGGGGGCTTTCGAGTGTTTTCTCGAATATCTGTACGTCCACGAGCGCGACGATTTCAAGGATTGTCATTGGACGCCTCAGTACGATTTGCTCCAGCCTGCACTTTTCCCTTACAGCGCCGTCTCAAAAATAGAAGATACTGCGGCGCTTGATGCTGCGCTTCGCGCTCACCTCGCAGAGGCATATGTAAGTCCGTTTACGACTGCTCGCGCGAACGAGAGCATGATCCCCTATCTGCCGGAATTCATCAGCCCGCGATCCAAGGAGCTGATTGAAGAACTTTATTCCAGGGATTTTGAGGAATATGGCTATTCAAAAGTCATTCCGCCTGCGAAGGAAAGTTTCTCGCAAGAGCAGCTGACGGTGGCGCTCAAGGGGGTTGAGCTTTTACGCGGCAGGCATCAACGCATGGGTGAAATGCGCCAATGTTTGAATGAACAGATGGCTGACCTGCTGAAGGATAAAGAGTGGCTTGTCGGAGATCGCGACACTTGGGCTGCTTTCGCCAAGAGCAAAGAAGAGCAGATATATGCTATTGAGGCGCACTGTAGTGCTCAAGAGGCCGATAGGGTTGCCAGAGACGCACAATATGGTGATCTAGAGGCCAAAATGGTCGCTAAAGAGGCACAATACAATGACCTGGAGGTCCTCAAGCTCGCTCAACAAGCTCAACTTGAAGCGTTGCGCTCTGAATGCGAAAATCTCGTAATTGAGCTGGACCAGTCGAAGAAAGAAGCGAGCCAGTTGAAGGTTGATCTCGAACTGTCCCAAGCGGAAATTTCAACGCGTATTGCTGGTTGTGAGACATTTGCATTGAAGCATAAGTATTACCTTGCAGCGTATCAATTTGTTGGGGCGATTTCTGCCTCGTTGCGCAAGGCATTGCGTGTAACTAATAAGCGTAACGGAGCGTAAAGTGCCGAAAGTTTCAGTTGTTCTTACCTCCTATAACCATGAAAAATATATCGGGCAGGCAATCGATTCGGTGATCAATCAGACGTTTGCTGATTGGGAGTTGATTATTGTAGATGATGTTTCGCCAGATGGTTCGTGGGCCGTTATCGAAAGCTACAATGACCCAAGAATCATCAAGGTTCAGAACGATAGAACTCGCCGTTATATCTACAATATTAATCGTGCTATCGAATCGCAAAGTACCGGTGAATATATTGCCATTCACCACTCGGATGATGCTTGGGAACTGGACAAGCTGGAAAAGCAAGTGGCCGTGCTGGAAGCAAATCCCGGCATAGGTGCGGTATTTTCGCATGTTCAATGTATTGACGAGAATAACCAGCCACTCGTCGTCGAATGGTTCAATCAGCCGAACAAGCCGCGGACGGCCTGGTTGCGTTCGCTATTCTTCAACGAAAACCAGTTGTGTCACCCAAGTGCGCTGGTCAGGCGCAGTGCCTATGAGCAGGCGGGTCTCTATAGAAGCGCGCATGCGCAGACAGACGATGCCGAAATGTGGACACGGTTACTGAAGATTTTCGATATCCATGTTGTTCAAGAGCGACTGACCCTGCACCGTATCTTCTCGGATCAATCCAACGAGAGTGGGGAGAGGCCCGACAGGCTGGCCCGGATGTGGCTGGAATGGCACTTTCAAAAGAAACACTACATTGGCATGTCGCTGACCGACATACTTGAAGCGTTTCCCGAAAGTGAAAAGTGGGTAACGCCAAAAGGGGCCAATAGCGGCTACTTGCTGGCAATGTTCGCAATCCAGATCGGCGGTTGCCCTGGCACCCGGTTGTTTGGTGTCGAATTACTGTATCAGTTGATGAACAGTAGCGAAGATAGAGCGGAGATCGAAGCTATTCACGGCTTCAACTACCTGGACTTCATCGCGCTCACGGGTCAGGAAGAATTTTTCAACCCGGCAGCATTGGCGCCCGTAGTGCCGAGTCGCATCGCCAGCAATCCGCTGCGGCGCTTGGTCGGTAAGGTAGTGCGCAGGCTAAGCAGCTGGTAACAGGGCATCTGCCAGGATAACTGACCGAGCCAGTGTTTCGCTTCTAAATGGGGCAGAGCGCTGGTTTTATGGTATGCGAAAGTAATCAGTAATGATTGGGCAGTGAGAGTGAAGGTCGATCTGAAGATATTGAGTGGTGTCCTTTTTTTCGCCTTGATTGCGATAGGAGTGTTGTCCTTCGCTCGCTGGACAGGAGTCGGCAAGGTAGTTGAATTGCCCGTACCGGTCGCACCTCCGGTCGTTCTTCCGCAAGGGGTGGATGTGACCGTGACGAGCGCGGGGGTCACCCTGGAAGTACAAGCTTGTGACATCGAAAAGTTGGGAGATGAGTTTTTCCTGCACCTTTATCCGGCGAATGCCGCGAGCGCAGGCCCGGAAGGATTCATCAATCAGCAGTTCAATCTGAAGGCCTTGACGCCAGTCGAAACCAAAAAACAGGAAGGTCACGGCTCTTGTCATTACCGCATAGAGTTCGCGCCGATGGCCATTACCCGCGTCGCGCTAGGGCAGTTCAGGGCACCGGAAGGACGCTGCTGTGACATTTTGTGGACTAAAGAAGTGAAACTTGATGAATAGCCCTCAAGCAGCAGGCGCTCTACAGAATGCCCATCGTTCCTTTGGCCTGGATGTTTGTCGGACCATTGCCTGCCTGCTTGTTGTTTTCGGACATATGCTCGGGCACTCGGCACCGCATCCAGTATTGGCCGGATTCGCATTTCTGGCGACTTTCGGTGTGGATTTGTTCTTTTGTCTGAGTGGTTTTCTTATCGGCAGGATTCTGCTAAAAGAGGCGGCCCATTGGCGCGAACAGAAGATTGCCGGATTGACAGAGTTTTGGTATCGGCGCTGGATGAGGACTTTGCCGCTCTATATTTTCTTCTTTTTTGTTTCGTTGCGATTTGACTGGGCGGGCGCTACGACATTCGCCGAGCAGTTTCACTACTTGGTGTTTGCGCAGAACTTTGCATGGAATATGACGGATTTCTATCGTCTGTCCTGGAGCCTGGCGGTTGAAGAGTGGTTTTACTACACCTTTCCGCTTGTCATGTTGTTGATGATCGGGCTGGGCGCAGGCGTCAAGAACGCAGCGGCGATCGTTATCCTGGTCTTTATGGTGGTGCCTTTTCTTGCGCGTATCGGATTGCCGATTCAGTCAGTGCGATATGACGATGCACGTTATGTAGTGTTGTACCGCCTTGATGCCATCGGTTTCGGGGTATTGATCGCTTATCTCTACACTTGGCACCGCCCGATCTTTGAACGTCTGACCAAGTTTTGGTATGTGCCATTTACATTCGCTGTCGGATTGATAGTACTGACTCGACAAGGGTTGCCATGGACTGCTGGCAGCAAGCTGGAGCAATCATTGTTTTTCACGTGCTCAGCGATATTTTTCGCGGCGTTAATACCTGCATTTTTCAGTCTGAGTGCTTCGCGCCTTAATATCGTAAATCGGTTCGTGAAATATACCAGCCTGATTTCCTATTCAATTTATCTTGGCCATATTTTTGCTTTTATATTGGTGATAAATGTTTTGAATCGATATGGGTTGCACGAGCGTATTTACGATAATCCGTGGCTGGCCTACCCGATTTTCATTGTGTGCGTTTACGCGCTCGCCCATCTGACATACACATTCGTTGAGAAACCGTTCTTGCGGTTACGTGATGTTAATAGCTTGTCGGTAGTCAATTTTTTTAAAAGTCTTCAGCGTTTTGGCGCAGGGAAGTAATTATTTTATGTCGAACTCTGCGCAGATTGATGCTCTTCCAAGCGCCGATCCGGTTGAAATGGCGAATCGATACGAACCAATAAATGGATGGAGTGGTGGTCCTCAGCAAGCTGATGTCCTTGTCGTCAGCAGTGCGAGCGCTACGCTCACCGATTTTTCGAATCTGTATCGATCCCTTCTGGGGCAGACATTCCAGTCCTGGAAATGGCTGATTTGCTTTGAAGGTGGCACGGCGCCGCAATTTGGCGATGAGTTCTTGCACGCTATAGCCATTGATAAGCGTGTGCAGGTACTTGATCGTACAGAGTGCACTTACGCGAATGACGTTTGGGCATTTCCTGAATATGTAGTTCTGGCTGATGTAGCAACAGCGTTTGATCCGACATTTATCGAGAAGGGTATCTGGTTTCTAGAGTCAAACCCTGAGTTCGCTTTTTGCAATTCCTTCGGCACGATAACGGGAGAACAGCGCGTGCCAGTACGGCACAGCTTGAGTCAAGGCAAATATTATCTCGAGCACCCTCATCCCAAAGTCAGAGGCATTGTGGTTCGCAAGTCGGCCATCTTGCAGATGTCTGAAGAAGTAGCGCCTCTCGTCGACGGCAGAGATCCAACATCCTTTCTCGCTCGCCTGGCGGATGCGGGTCATTGGGGTTTTACCATTGCAGAGTTTCTGCAGACCTTTAGCAAAGTATCGTCGCGACAAGGCCTAGACGCTTCACCCTCACTGCCGCTCAAGCCTGTTCCTAGCCCTCAGCGTCGTTATCCCTCTGCCTATGAAACATTGCCCGAGGGCGTTGTATTCAATAATCCCTTGAAAGGCAACGTGCGCGGTAGAAGGGTCATGTTTTTACTGCCGTGGATGGTTGAAGGCGGGGCTGATCGCGTCAATATTGATCTCATTCAAGGGCTCGTTGCGGGCGGCGCCGATGTAACGGTATGCGCTACTCTTGAGGCTGATCATCGGTGGCAGGACAAGTTTGCGGAGTGGACGGCGGATATCTTCATTCTGCCGAATATTCTTTCGCTGTCAGATTTTCCACGGTTCCTCTTGTATCTCATTGCCTCCAGACAGATCGACACTGTATTGGTAGCCGGGAGTACGCTGGGTTATCAGCTTCTTCCTTACTTGCGCACGCAGGCGCCAGCGACTACGTTCCTGGACTTGAGTCATACCGAGGAAATGCACTGGCTCAACGGCGGGCATCCGCGATTTGGCGTCGGTTATCAGGATGCACTGGACATGAATGTGGTCAGTACGCGCCATCTGTCCGAGTGGATGGTGGAGCGCAATGCTGATGCCGGGAAAGTTCGTGTCATGTACACGGGAATCAAATCGCACCCGGTATCGCTTTCGCAAACTCAGCGAGCTGAAAAACAGCGTGGTCTAGGCCTTGATGAACAGGCCTTTACCATCATTTTTGCGGGGCGCATGTGTGACCAGAAGCGACCGCTGAAGCTGGCTGAAATCCTCAACGGTTTGAAACTGGCTGGCATTCGCTTCAATGCATTGATCATCGGTGAGGGCGAATTACGTCCGGCGTTCGAGGCATCAATCAAGCAGTATGGCTTGGGTGCAGAAGTTCATGTAATTGGTGCGAAACCGCATGCTGAGTGGCTCTCATTACTGGCAATTTCCGATGTGTTGCTAATGCCTTCGGAATACGAGGGAATCTCGGTCGCTCTTCTTGAGTCAATGGCTGCAGGCGTTGTGCCGGTGGTTGCCGATGTTGGTGGACAGGATGAGTTGGTGGGCGAGGAAACCGGGTATCTGGTCCCGCACGGCGAAGACGAGGTCAGTCGCTATGTTGACGTATTAAGGGTACTGTCGAAAGATCCGGCGATGCGTGAGCGAAAGGCGCAGGCGTGCCGGCAGTTGATCGAGGCTCATTACACTGCAGCCGCGACCAATCGTCAGTGGTTACAGATCTTGGATGAGGCTCAAGCCAACAGGGCGCAGTCACCCCAACCGTTCATGCCGGCAGGGCTCGCGAGAGAGCTGGCGACGACTGCGCTGGAGAACCGCCGTGTGACATCTTATCTGGATTATCTCTATTCTACGCATTGCCTGACAAATGATGCGCAAACCGAGGTTCCAGTCAAGGCCGGAATTCTACGGTTGTTAATTTCACAAGTTCGCCAATATCCATTCGCTAAATACTTGCTGAAAAACCCATTGATTAAAAAGTTTGCGCAAAAGTTGAAAGTGTTGGTTTCTTGACGCTTTGTCGCTTTTGTGTTAATTTTTTTGTCATTTTTATTGGCTGATTAACGTCAATTTTTTTGTCATTTTTTCGATGTCAGTCGAGAGTTGTTATGAAAATTACAGTATTTGGTGGTGGCGGTTTTATCGGATCAACAATTGTTGATCGTTTGTTGTTAGATGGTCACTCAATTCGAGTTTTTGAGCGTCCTCGCGTAGTTGAATATCGTAAGTTTTTATCTCATGAATGTGTCGAATGGATGACAGGCGATTTGTCGTCCACCAGTGATATAAACAAGGCAGTAGAAGGTGCAGATGTTGTTTTTCATCTGGTCTCCACCACGCTGCCGAAAAGCTCGAATGAAGATCCGGTCTACGATGTCCAGAGCAATGTCGTTGCAAGTTTGCAACTGCTCAATGCAATGGTTGCGCACAAGGTTGGCAGAATCGTTTTCATTTCTTCCGGAGGCACTGTCTATGGCGCTCCGAAGTACCTGCCGATCGATGAAAAACACCCGACAGATCCAGAAGTTTCTTATGGCATCACCAAGCTGACCATCGAGAAATATCTGCAAATGTACAACCATCTGTATGGCATCAAGCCTGTTGTTCTGCGGGTCGCCAACCCTTACGGCGAGCGTCAGCGCGTGGAGACTGCGCAGGGCGCGGTGGGTGTGTTCATCCATAACGTGCTGAAGGGCTTGCCGATCGAGATTTGGGGGGATGGTAGCGTCGAACGCGATTTCCTGCATGTCAGCGATGTGGCCGAGGCGTTCGCCAAGGCGGCTACCTACTCGGGTAGCGCCAGTGTCTTCAACATCAGTTCCGGCGTGGGTACCAGCCTGAACAGTCTCATGTCGATGATCGAAGAAGTCAGCGGTGAGCCGGTTGCCCGTAACTACAAGCCTGGCCGTTCTTTCGATGTGCCAGTGAGTGTACTGAGCAACGATCTGGCGCGCGACGAACTGGGCTGGGAGCCCAAGGTTTCGATGAAGGAAGGGATCGTGCGAACTTTCGAGTGGGCCAAGAACGAACAGCAGAAGTGAGGGTGGTCGGGTGAGTTACCGTCTGCTCGGTGCCAGCGTTGGTTGCAAATGAAGGTTCTGCTCACGGTTCATCAGTTTTTCCCGGAGTTTTCCGCGGGTACTGAGGTTTTGACCCTGTCCGTTGCCCGCGTATTGAAAGCCCTTGGCCATGAGGTCAGGGTTTTTACGGGCTATCCGGCTACCGAAGCGCTCGCGGACAGTGAGCGCTTCGATCAATATCATTACGACTCGATTCTCGTTGATCGCTTTCGGCACGCCTATGTGCCCATGGGCGATCAAACTTCAAAAATCGAGATCGGTTATGACAACCATCTGGCCGCTGACTTTTTCGGGCATTTGCTGGAAGAGTTCAAGCCGGATGTCGTGCATTTCTTCCACCTCAATCGTCTCGGCACCGGCCTGATCGAAAAAGCGGTCGCTGCCGGTGTACCTGCGTATTACACGCCAACCGACTTCTGGAGTATTTGTCCTACCGGGCAATTATTGCGTTGTGGCGGGCGGACATGTGCGGGGCCAAGTACGGATGCGGGGAACTGTGTCGTGCATTTTGCTGCAAGTCAGCTGCCTGAGCGCATTGGCAGGCTGGCGACTGCGGTTCCGGATGTCATCAGCGATTTGCTCGTGCGCATTGTTCGCTCGCCTCGGCTGCCAGCGGGGGGGGGCCTGGTGCGCGAGGTGCGCGCACTGCATGGTCGTCTTGAGCGTAATGTCGGGCGGCTGAATATGCTCCAGGGCATCATCGCGCCCAACCAGATGATCGAAACCCTGCTGACCCGTAATGGCGTGCGGCCAGATATCGTGGTCAGGTCGTCCTACGGCATCAATCTTGATCAGCCAGTTGTGGTGCGAGATCGAGCGCGGCGTGAGCGCCCCTTGGTCTTGGGATTCATTGGAACGCTCGCTTCACACAAAGGCTGCCATGTGCTTTTGGAGGCGTTGCGGCAGTTTTCTTCGCGCGATGTGCAACTGAGAATTTACGGCAAGCAGACGGAATTTCCCGACTATGTAGCCGGCTTGCATCGGCTGGCGGATGGCAATGAAGCCGTCACGTTTTGCGGCACTTTCGCCAACGAAGACATATTCGATGTATTGGGTGGGCTGGACGCACTGATAGTGCCATCTGTCTGGAATGAAAATACGCCCCTGGTCGTCTATTCGGCACAGGCTGCCGGTTGCCCGGTTGTAGCTTCCGATGTACCCGGAATCGCTGAGGCCGTGACCCATGATTTCAATGGATTGCTGTTTGAACCAGGCAGCGTGCTGGGCCTTGAAAGCGCATTGAAACGACTGCTTGCCGAAGAGGGTTTATTGGCAAAGCTGTCGTCGAATTCCACGCCTCCAAAATCCGTTGCTGTTTATGTAAATGAGTTGTTACAGAGATGGACGTTATCCAAGTAACAGCGTCGGCTATTGTTCCGGTGTGGAGGTTTTTCTTGGCGCCGGCAGACGCTGGGTCTATTCTTCACGCTTAATTACGAACTTGGGTTCAATGCTCTCAGATCTAATTTCTGGCAGCGTTGGAAAGCCTGATTTAAGTCAATGTGTATATAACTGCGGTGTAGTTTCGATGACGGAAAATCTTGTCGCTCATCAGATGGTTGTCGACCGGGAGCAGCGGAGCGCTCTTAAACAGCAGCGCCCTGTGGTTCTTTGGTTTACCGGGCTTAGCGGCGCCGGCAAATCGACGATCGCCAACGCTCTAGAGCAGGCACTGCTTGAGAATAATCGTCATACCTACTTGCTGGACGGAGACAACATGCGTCTCGGTCTGTGCAATGATCTCGGGTTCAATGATCATGATCGGGCGGAAAACATCCGCCGGATCGCTGAGGTAGGCAAGCTGTTCGTTGACGCTGGCCTGATAGTCGTCAGCGCCTTCATTTCGCCGTTTCGCCTTGACCGGGCATTGGCCAGGAAAGTGATCGGTGACGAGTTCTTCGTTGAGGTCTACATCAGTACGCCGTTACCTGAGTGTGAGCGCCGCGACCCGAAGGGGCTGTATGGCAAGGCACGCTCGGGCATGATCAAGAATTTCACCGGTATCGACTCGTTGTACGAGCCTCCGCTGACCCCGGATATCACGATCAACACACTTGAAGAAGATGTGTCCGTATCTGTCGAGAAGATCATGAAGTATCTGGTCGGGCGGATCGAACGTTGAAGACTCTGGTCATCATTGGTGCCGGGTTCAGTGGCGCGGTAACCGCTGTTCAATTCCTCCAGGTGTGCAACCCTGGCACTCGAGTGGTGTTGCTCAACCGTTCCGGCGAAATGGCCCGTGGTCTGGCTTATGGAACCAACAGTTCGCGGCACTTGCTTAATGTGCCAGCGGGGAACATGACGGCGCTGGTTGATCAGCCTGATCATTTTCTGCGTTTTTGCGAAAGCCGTTTGCCGGGTACTGCGGCGGGGACTTTTGTTCCTCGCAAGCTCTACGGCGAATACCTCTCGGGGCTGCTCGCCGAGGCTGAACATCAGTGCCGTGATGGCGTCAGTTTCGAGCGGATCACCACCGAAGCTCACAGCATCGAAGCGGAGAACGGAAAAGCCCGGATACGTATTGCTGATGGCCGGGAAATACTGGCCGATCATGTGATTCTCGCGTTCGGTAACTTTTCACCGTTCAACCCGGCCATCACGTCCATTCCCCGTGCCGCAGGGCGCTATCTCGCTGATCCGTGGTCGGGAGAAATCGAGGTGCCGATCGACCCGGAGGCTCCGGTTCTGTTGCTGGGCGCAGGATTGACTGCACTGGATGTGGCGCTGACCCTTGATCAACAAGGGCACACCGGGCCGGTGTACATGCTTTCGCGGCGAGGCGTCCAGCCGTTGCCCCATCGTACTTCGGGGCATGTCGATAGCATTGCCGGTGAGGTGGTTCAAACGCTTCTTGCCTCCGCTCCGAGCGTGCGCAGCTATTTGCGCCACATGCGTTCATTGGTCCGTGTTGCCGCTAAGGATGGCGTCGACTGGCGTGATGTCATTGCCGCCGTGCGTCCAGTCACGGCACAACTGTGGGAGCGTTTGAGCGAGACCGAACGCCGACGTTTCCTGCGTCATGTCCAAGTGTATTGGGACGCCCATCGCCACAGAGTTGCACCGGCTTCGTATGCGGCGTTTTCCGCGCAGTTGGAGCTGGGCAGGCTGAAGCCGATGGCGGGCAGAATCCAGGACATCGAAGTGTTGCCCAATGGTTTGCGCGTTCAAGTCGGGCTGCGTGGTACTGCGGCGGTAGAGTCTCTGGATGTTTCGCATATCATCAATTGCACCGGACCGAATTCCAATCTGGCGCGGGTCGATGATCGCTTGATCGTGCAATTGCGGCAGTCGGGGCTGATTCGATTGGATAAACTCGGCCTGGGCGTTTGCGTCGATGAGGCGCTTTCCGTTCAGGATGAGCACGGCGCCCCTGTCAGTTGGCTGAGCTACGTCGGGCCAATGCTCAAGGCGCAGTTCTGGGAAGCCACGGCTGTTCCAGAGCTTCGTCGTTATGCGCGAGATCTGGCCCTGCGGGTTGCCGCGAAAATCGGCTGATTCATATCGCGACGACCAGTGTCACGGGCTTGTCCTTTCAGGCATCACGGTTTCCACTGGCGTGTAGTTTGGCCTCGCTGTTTGCGGCGGGGTCCAATCCTCTTTTGGATAGTTTGATGGTCAGTAGTCGTGATGCAATTTCAAGCGTCAATATTCGTTACCGAGCCTGAACAATGAAAGTTGAAACGGTACTTGTCACCGGCGGCTCAGGCTTTTTGGGTGGTGCCTTGCTGCGACACCTGGATACCAGCGGGCAGTATTCCCTGATTGCCGCATTGCGCAAGGAATGTAGCGATCTCCCCCAATCCATTCGGCGTTTCCTGTTTGCGGATCTGACGGCTGATGTCGATTGGCGAGATGCGCTTGATCAGGTTGATGTGGTGGTGCATTCCGCGGCACGAGTTCATGTCATGGATGAATCCGCTGCTGATCCGCTGACCGAGTTTCGGCGGGTAAATGTCGATGCCACATTGAATCTGGCCCGGCAGGCTGCAAGTGCAGGTGTGAAGCGCTTCATCTACATCAGCTCGATCAAGGTCAATGGCGAATCAACTTCGCCTGGCATTGCGTTTACAGCAGATGACACGCCCGCGCCCCTCGACCCTTATGGCATTTCCAAGCTTGAGGCCGAACTTGGCTTGAAGGCGCTCGCAATCGCTACCGGAATGGAAGTGGTCATCATCCGGCCCGTTCTGGTGTATGGCGCGGGCGTCAAAGCCAACTTCCTCAGTATGATTCGCTGGCTACAACGCGCAGTGCCGTTGCCGTTCGGTGCGGTGCATAACAAGCGCAGCCTGGTCAGTCTGGATAATCTGGTGGATTTGATCGTGACGTGTATGAGGCACCCTTCGGCGGCTAATCAGACATTTCTGGTCAGCGACGGGCATGACCTCTCGACAACCGAGCTGTTACGCAGTCTGTCTGCTGCGCTGCACAAGCCCTCTCTGTTAATACCGTTGCCGGTGAGCCTGATGAGTGCCGCGGCGAAACTATTGGGCAAAGAGGCCGTCGCACAGCGCATCTTTGGTTCCCTGGAAGTCGATATCAGTAAGAATCAACGTCTGTTGGGCTGGGTTCCGCCGGTCAGTTTTCCGCGGGCTCTGGACGCCACAGTAAAACCATTCCTGGATGCTCGAAAAAAATGAATGACTGGTGGCTAGTCCCGGTTGTTGCGATCCTGTCGTTCGCACTCACGGGTTTTTTACGTCGTTATGCAATTTCGCGCAGCCTGATCGATATTCCCAATCAGCGCAGTTCCCACTCGATCCCAACACCGCGTGGTGGCGGTGTGGCCATCGTCCTGACCTTTATCTTCGCCATGTGCGTTTTGTTCGCTGTCGGGCTGACGACTAAGGAGGCGTTGATTGCTTTGGTCGGCGCCGGCGGTATCACGGCGGTTATCGGCTTTCTGGATGATCACGGTCACATCGCCGCCCGCTGGCGCCTGCTGGCGCACTTTTCTGCCGCCGCTTGGGGCGTTTATTGGGTGGGTGGGCTATCGCCGTTGGTGATTGCCGGTGTCAGCGTTGATCTGGGATGGCTCGGGCATTTTCTCGCGCTGTTTTATCTGGTCTGGATGCTTAATCTCTACAACTTCATGGACGGTATTGACGGTATTGCCGGTGTCGAAGCCGTCACGACATGCGCTGGTGCCTGTCTGATTTACTGGCTCAGTGGCTTCCCGCAACTGTTATGGCCACCTGCGTTACTGGCGGTATGCGCTGCCGGTTTTCTGTGCTGGAACTTTCCCCCGGCAAAAATTTTCATGGGCGATGCGGGCAGTGGCTTCCTCGGTATCATCCTTGGCGTGTTGTCGCTGCTGGCGGCATGGACTGATCCCGGGTTGCTGTGGGTCTGGCTGATACTGCTTGGCGTGTTCATCGTTGATGCAACGTTCACGTTGATGCGTCGATTGTTGCGCGGCGATAAAGTCTACGAGGCGCATCGCAGCCACGCCTATCAGTTTGCGTCCCGACAGTTTGGCAAGCACCTGCCCGTGACTGTGGCAGTCGGGCTGATCAATGTGTTCTGGCTGCTGCCGATTGCGCTCTGCGTGAGCTACTTGAAAGTGGACGGTGCACTGGGGTTGGTTGTGGCGTACTTGCCACTTGTCTGGCTGGCGGTTAAGTATCGAGCGGGCGAACTTGAGCGATCTTAAGTAGTTGGGCAAGGCGCAGCGTCCTGGGCGCTCCCTGCCGCCCATCGCCGATTACGGCTGCTGCGGAAGTGTCGGAAAACCGGCCAGGATGTGTATCATGCGCCACCCAAATAGATTATTGCCCGTCTGTCTCACGGACTGCGAAATCAGGTGGCGCATGACACATTTCGGTTTGTGTACATTTATGGTTCGAGATAGGTGAGAGGCTGGGAAACACTGCACCGCTCATCAAAGGTGGAGAAGCACTCGATCCCTTGAAACTGCTTAATTAGAAGGAATAGATTTTGGCTCGCAATAGTTTTTTCTCGAAGCTGTCCCGGCTCTTTGTCCAACGATCAGAAAGCGTTGAGATCTACAAGTTGCCCCAGCAACCTGTAAGCGAGCCAAAGGCACCCGTTGAGCCAGGTATCGTTGAAGCCCCTGTGGTTGAGCCGTCGGCGGTCGTTCAGATTGAACATGGCAAGCGCAGGCTGCCAGACAATTTTGACGCGGCGCTCTATCTGAAAATGAATCCGGATCTCGGCACGGCAATTGATCCGATTGCCCATTACCTGAATCATGGTTTTCAGGAAAGCTGGCGTATCGTGACGCTGCCCAGAATCAAAATGTCCGACAGTCGTCAGTTCGATCCTTCGCGAGAAACGGTCATGGTCGTCAGTCACGAAGCATCCCGATCAGGTGCGCCGATACTTGCCCTTAACCTGGTACAGCGTTTATCCGCCAGTTACAACGTAGTTGCGCTTTTGCTCGGCAATGGCCCGCTTCTTGAGGACTTCGAAGATGCAGCGGTTGCGACAATGGCGAGCCCGCGACTGAAAAACAATCTTCCCTACACACAGTTCGCCATTGAAAAACTGTGCAGCGACTTCAATTTCAAGTTCGCACTGGTTAACAGCATGGAGTGCCGCGTGGTTCTGGAGCCACTGGCCCGGCATTTCGTGCCTGCTATTCCGTTGATCCATGAATTTGCGTCCGCATACCCCAATTCCGCCGCCCTGTTTTCGGATGCCAAGTTGTGGTCTAGCGACCTGGTTTTTTCCGCGGACATTACTTGGGAGAGTGCCAAAGATTTATGTCCGGCCCTGAAACCTCTAAGCGCCCACATTATTCCTCAGGGTCATTGTGCGCTGCCCGCGCCAGTTGTCGAACAGGAAAGGCAGCAATTGGAGTCTGATTACTTGCGCGGCAAGATGCGGCCTGCCACCGATACTGAGAGGAAGTTCGTAATTCTCGGCGCAGGCTATGTCAATTTCCGAAAAGGCGCCGACATCTTCATTCAATGCGCGATCAAAACCATGCTGACTCCCGGTGGGGAGAAGTTTCGTTTTGTCTGGATCGGTAAAGGCTTTAACCCCGATGTAGAAGATGGCTATTCGGTTTATCTCGCCGATCAGATCAAGCGTTCGGGGCTGGAGGATCGCTTCGTGATGCTGGACGAGACGTCCGCTATTGCAACGGCGTATGAAGAAGCTGACCTGTTGTTTATCTCGTCTCGATTGGACCCGTTGCCGAACGTCGCCATTGATGCTTTCGATGCGCGATTGCCAGTGCTCTGCTTCGACAAAGCGACAGGCATATCTGACTTCCTTTCATTTGGCGGACTACGCGATTCCTGCATCGCTGATTATCTTGATGTTGACAGCGCCGTGCGAAAAATTTTCGCATTGGCCGACTCCAGTGAACTGTATGAAGAGGCAGTCGCCAAGAGTCATGCAGCATCGAAAATCTACTTCGATATGGACAGATATGTTGCGGAACTTGAGTCTGTCGGCGTTAAAGCCGCTGTACGCGCTCAACAGGAAAAACGTGATGTTCAATTGATTTCGGACTCGGACTTGCTCGACAGCAGTGAGCGAGACGCGCGCTTGTATGTTCGCGCATGGGCCAGCGGCATAAACCCGCAGCCGCCTCGCTCAGACTTCCAGCCCGATGTATATGCCGAACAACATGGTGTGGAAATCCCGGGCAGCGACCCATTTGCCGATTACATTCGCAAGGGTTCTCCGCGAGGCGTATGGAACAACGCCTGACAGGGTCACCTCACCTGCGGCGAAAGAAACGCTCCACCAGCCTGCCCAAGAGCGTCGGCTTGCTCTTTGCGAGAGGTTCTTCGACAGGCTGGGTTACATCGCTTGATTGATCCGAATGCGCGTAACGTTCGAGCACCGGCGCCAGCAGCGGTGCAATCATTTGCGAATGGGCAGAAGGATCGTAGTGATGGTCGCTCGGATCGGGGTTTCGCAGCGTTTCTTTGAGACTTCCCGTTGCGTCCATCGACAGACTGTCCATGTTTATATGACTGATGCCCTGATGGACGCAAAAAACCTCCATCAGACTATTGAACTCAATAGTCAACCGGGTTCTTTCAGCAAGAGTGGCCTGCACCTCCTTACGCAAGTTGGCAACCTCGCCCCAATCCATTCCATCTCGAATGGTGGGGAGGGGAGTGCTGATGCAGATCACATGATGGGTCTGTTTAATGTCCTGAAGAAGTTTCTGATAGTTATCAACTGCCAGTTGCAACATTTGCGATACAGCGTTGCCGTGCTTTTGCGCTCGATACCAAATCACAAAACCGGTGTCGACCTCGCCCAGCATTACGATCGCCGTTTTGGCCGTTGTCGCCTCCAGCGCTGCTGTGAACTGTGGCATGGCCTGAGTCAGGGCGTTTGGATTTTTTAATCCAGAAACGGTTGCCCCTCCTACCGAAGTCACTTCGAACGTGTATTCGGGAAGCAGTGCTCTCAGTGTTTCGGAGTTGAATACCAATGCGTGAGAGTCGCCGAGTACAACTACTGGGATCATTGTCTGATTAATTCCTGATTCATCGGGGTTGCGAAAAGGCAATGGTGAAATTCTATAGGGTCGCCGCGTTTACTCCGAGAACCGATTCACCTTTTCTGGGGCCAATTATTCAGATGAAGACGCCAGCATTGAGGTTACAATGCTGGTCGTCGACTGTTTAAGGAGGGAGCCACGTGCTCGAGCGGCTGAATGGATAAAGTGCGGACTGTCTTGCTGGGCTTGCCTCGTAAGCACAAACGTTTGCTGCAGGTGGCTACCGACGTCGTCCTGGTCTGGGTTGCCCTCTGGTTGTCGTTCATCGTGCGCCTCGGCATCGATGACATGTACAACCCCTTGAAGGCTCACATCTGGCTCTTTGCCTTCGCCCCTGTCATCGCCATTCCACTCTTTATTCGCTTTGGCATGTACCGGGCCGTGATGCGTTACTTTGGTAACGACGCCCTGATTGCCATCGTCAAGGCGGTCAGCCTGTCCTCGCTGATTCTGGCGGTCGTCGTTTACTGGTACAGCAATCACGAAGCCGTAGTGCCGCGCTCGATCATCTTCAACTACTGGTGGTTGAGCATGATGATCATCGGCGGCCTGCGCCTGTGCATGCGCCAGTTTTTCATGGGCGACTGGTTTACCGCAGCTCAACACGTACCGTTTACCAGCCGCGATGACGGTTTGACCAAGGTCGCCGTATACGGTGCCGGTGTCGCCGGCAACCAGCTGGTTGCCGCTCTGCGCATGGGCCGCGTGATGCGTCCGGTGGCCTTTATCGATGATGATCCGGGCATTTCCGATCGTTCGATTTCCGGGCTTCAAGTCTACAAACCCAAGCACATTCAACACATGATCGACGTCACCGGTGCCCAGGAGATACTCCTCGCGCTGCCGTCGTCGACCCGCGCCAGGCGCCGGGAAATCCTCAACCTGCTCGAGGGTTTTCCGCTGCACGTGCGCAGTGTGCCGAATTTTACCGACCTGGCCAGTGGTCGCGTCAAGGTCGAGGATATCCAGGAAGTGGATATCGCCGACTTGCTCGGGCGTGACGCCGTACCGGCCCAACCGGACCTGTTGGCGCGTTGCATCAATGGCAAAGTGGTGATGGTCACAGGCGCTGGTGGTTCGATCGGCTCGGAGTTGTGCCGACAGATTTTCACCCTGGGGCCGACCACGCTCGTGTTGTTCGAACACAGCGAATTCAATCTCTACAGCATTCTCTCCGAACTCGAACAACGGGGTTGCCGGCAGTCGGTTCCGGTACGACTGTTGCCTATCCTCGGTTCCATCCGTCATCAAGACAAGCTGCTCGATGTGATGAAAACCTGGAAAGTCGACACCGTGTATCACGCAGCAGCCTATAAGCATGTGCCGATGGTTGAGCACAATATTGCTGAAGGTGTACTGAACAACGTGATCGGCACGCTCAATACAGCGCAGGCGGCATTGCAGTCGGGCGTGTCGAATTTTGTGCTTATCTCCACCGATAAAGCCGTGCGCCCGACGAACATCATGGGCAGTACCAAGCGCCTGGCCGAGTTGACGCTGCAGGCCCTCAGCCGTGAAACCGCACCGGTATTGTTTGGTGACAGTGCCAACGTGTCGCGGGTCAACAAGACCCGGTTCACCATGGTGCGTTTCGGCAATGTTCTCGGTTCCTCGGGCTCAGTGATTCCGCTGTTCCACAGTCAGATCAAGTCCGGTGGCCCGCTGACGGTCACTCACCCGAAAATTACCCGCTATTTCATGACCATCCCCGAGGCCGCCCAACTGGTGATCCAGGCCGGTTCGATGGGGCAGGGCGGGGATGTGTTTGTGCTGGACATGGGCGAGCCGGTGAAAATCGTTGAGCTGGCAGAAAAAATGATCCACCTGTCCGGCTTGAGCATTCGCTCCGAACGCAATCCGCAGGGCGATATTTCCATCGAGTTCACCGGGCTGCGCCCAGGCGAAAAGCTCTACGAAGAGCTGTTGATCGGCGACAACGTGGCCGCCACCCAGCACCCGATGATCATGACGGCGAGCGAAGACCACCTGCCGTGGGATGTGCTGAAAACCCGCTTGAGCGAATTGCTTCTGGCCGTGGAGCGCGATGATTATGCGCGGGTCCGTCAACTGCTGCGCGAAACGGTCAGTGGCTATATGCCGGACGGCGAGATCGTCGATTGGATCTATCAGCAGCGCCGCCTCGAACCCTGATTGTTTCACATCCTGTAACGCACGCATTTTTGACATGGCTCCACCATGACCTACGTTTGGAGAGCAGCTTCGGAAAAGCTGCTTTCTCAAATGATGATGGAGCGTCACTAATGCGTACCGGTTATTTTTACTCTCTGATTTTCGCTTTCCTCACCAGCGCCTCGATCGCCGCTATTGCCGCACCTGTTGCGCCAGCGGAGTCGTCCAAAGCGCCTTTGGTCATGGATACAGCGACACCTTCCCAAAGTGCAAAAGTCGATCTCAACGATGCCGACGCGGCGACGCTGCAAAAGGAACTCGCTGGAGTCGGTGAGGCTAAAGCCAAAGCAATTGTTACGTATCGTGAAACAAACGGGCCTTTTGCATCGGTGGATGAGTTGCTGGAAGTGAAGGGGATTGGCAAGGCGATTCTGGATCGCAACCGCGACAAGCTGGAAGTCAACTAAGCTGAGTGTTCTATGCCAAGAGGCCGGTCATTGACCGGCCTTTTTGTTTTGCCCAGTGCATGGCAGCGCATAGCAGTGGAAAGGGCGCTCGTCGAACAATCTAAAATTACGTCTATCATATTGCGTTTGGATTATGGCTATAATAATTCGCCGGTTCTTTGGGCCAACGCGCTTCAGCGGCGATTTCCTCCATCTGTATTCCAGGAGCACTCTCATGAATTCTGCACAATCACAAGGTACTGCTCTGGTTACCGGCGCATCGTCCGGTATCGGTGCGATTTACGCTCAGCGCCTGGCGGCGCGTGGTTTTGATCTGCTACTGGTTGCCCGTGACAAGGACCGTCTGGAGAGTGCTGCGAGCCAGTTGCGTGACGCCCATGGCGTTCAGGTTGAAGTGCTGAAAGCGGACCTGACGCAAAAGGGTGACGTGCTCAAACTCGAACAACGCCTGCGCAGCGATTCCAGCATCAGCTTGCTCGTCAATAACGCCGGCGTGGCAGCGGACGGACTGCTGGCCAACGCCGATATGGACCAGTTGGAGCGCTTGATCCAGTTGAACATCACCGCCGTCACGCGCCTGGCATCGGCGGCGGCTGCCAGTTTCGCCAAGGCCGGTCGTGGCACGATCATCAATATCGCCTCGGTGGTGGCGCTGTTTCCGGAACGCTTCAACGCTACTTATAGCGCCAGCAAAGCTTATGTACTGAGCCTGACCCAGTCGTTGAACACTGAACTTGAAGGCACAGGCGTGCAGATCCAGGCCGTGCTGCCCGGTGTAACCCGCACCGAAATCTGGGAGCGTTCCGGCATCGATGCCAGCGGCATTCCGGCAGAAATGGTCATGGACGCAGGCGAGATGGTTGATGCGGCGCTGGCCGGCCTGGATCAGGGCGAGTTGATCACCATTCCTTCGCTGCCTGATGCATGCGAATGGCACGCCTTTGTTGCGGCTCGCCATGTCATGGCACCGAACCTTTCCCGCAGTGCTGCAGCCCAACGCTACAAGTCCGGCAATTGAATTGATCAGAGGTCACCACGGTATGGATTCGCGTCGAATAGTCGTCACAGGCATGGGCCTGGTTTCACCCTTGGGCAGCGATCTTGAAGTCGTATGGCAGCGCTTGCTGGCCGGGCGTTCTGGTTTGCGTAACTTGCCTGAGGCAACGGTCGCTGATTTGCCCACGCGAGTCGGCGGCGCGGTGCCAACGCTGGAAGAGGACGCCGAGGCAGGATTTGATCCGGATCGCGCCACGCCACCCAAGGAACAGAAGAAGATGGACCGCTTTATTCTGTTCGCCATGGAAGCTGCCCGGCAGGCACTGGAACAGGCTGGCTGGCATCCCTCGGAAAGCAAAAGCCAGGAGCGTACGGCGACGATCATCGGCTCCGGTGTCGGCGGTTTCGGCGCGATTGCCGACGCTGTACGCACGACCGACAGTCGCGGCCCTCGGCGTTTGTCACCGTTTACCATCCCGTCGTTTCTGGTCAATCTCGCGGCAGGGCACGTGTCCATTCAACACGGTCTCAAGGGGCCTTTGGGCGCACCCGTGACGGCGTGCGCTGCGGGTGTTCAAGCGATTGGCGATGCGGCGCGCTTGATCCGCGCCGGCGAAGCGGATATCGCCGTGTGTGGCGGCGCGGAAGCTTGCATCGACCGCGTCAGTCTTGCCGGTTTTGCGGCAGCTCGGGCACTCTCGAGCGGTTACAACGACACCCCGGAGCGCGCCTCTCGGCCGTTCGACAGCGGTCGCGACGGCTTCGTCATGGGCGAGGGCGCGGGGCTGCTGGTGATCGAATCTCTGGAGCATGCCTTGGCGCGTGGCGCGAAGCCTTTGGCTGAGCTGGTCGGTTATGGCACCAGCGCCGACGCCTATCACCTGACGGCCGGACCGGAAGATGGCAGCGGTGCGCGGCGGGCGATGACGTTGGCACTGACGCAGGCGGGTATCGAGCCGGAACAGGTGCAGCACCTCAACGCTCATGCGACTTCGACCCCGGTGGGCGACCTCGGCGAACTGGCGGCGATCAAAGCGTTGTTCGGCACGCAGAATAAAATCGCCGTGACCTCGACCAAGTCAGCCACCGGTCATTTGCTCGGCGCTGCCGGTGGGCTTGAAGCCATTTTCACACTGTTGGCGATTCGTGATCAGGTGGTGCCGCCGACTTTGAATTTCGACAATCCCGATCCGGCGAGCGCAGGGGTGGACATCGTCCATGGCCAGGCGCGGCCGATGTCGATCGAATATGCACTGTCCAATGGTTTCGGGTTTGGCGGGGTCAATGCCAGCGTGCTGTTCAAGCGCTGGCAGGCTTAGTCCCGGTTCTTGAGATGATCGCGGGTGACATCGAGGATGCGTTGCGCAAACCCGGCATCCGCGACACTGCGTGACAGCAGCAGCGCGCCGACCAGTGTCGACATGATGACAATGGCGCGGTCAGCGCTGTTCTCACCTTCGAGGCTATTCTCGATCTGCTCCAGCCGCGCGTTGAGAACCACGTCGCTGGTGGGACTCGGCTGACCACGCAGGCCCAGCTCGGAAGAAATGGTCAGCAACGGACAACCTTCATGTGGCGATGTCTGGTGCCATTCGGACAGATAGGTTTCGATGAAGACATCGAGCGGTTTGTCCTGGGAAAAAATCTCGGCGCATAAACCGTCGACCTGGTTGCCGGCCTCTTGCAAAGCTTTCTCGACCAACTCGTCCTTGGACTTGAAGTGTGAATAGAAACCGCCATGGGTCAGACCCAGTGCTTTCATCAGGGGTTGCAGGCCTGTAGCGCCGATTCCGTCCTTGCGAAAGCGTGCCGAAGCCTCCTTGATGATGCGCTGATGGGTCTGGGCTTTATGATCCTGCGAATAACGCATTTGGAACTCTCCGCAACAATGTCCCCATCTTAACCAAGGAAAATTGGATGGTGACTGTACTTCTACTTCTTAAAAGCGTGCGGATAGGTCAAATGGCTATAAAAAGCACAAACCCCGCCGATCAGGCGGGGTTGTGTTCAGCGGTCCTGCGCGTCTTTGGCGTCCGCTTCGGCATTGCGTTGGGCAACGCGTCGGCGCTCTTCATCGGTCAGATCGACCTTGTTGGCGGTGTCGCGCAACATCATCAATCCGCCGACGATCGAGCCGATTGCAACGACCAGAATCAACCAGGCATACCAAGGCATAACGGCTCTCCTTAAGGGCAGGACGACGGGCGAGGATTTCGCCGTGCGACGCTGCATACCACGTTTGAGCGAAGTGACTTCGCAGTGGTTCCATTCTAGGCCGCTTGCACCCGGTACACCCGAAATCCCTCAATGACCTGTCAGCATCGCATCGGCTGGCGCGTCGGCACGCAGCTGTCCGGTAAGCAGGAAGTAACCGAAACCGACTGCCATGAAGCCGAGGAAGATCAACCCGATCAACGCGTTGAACCACGCCATCGCCACCAGACACACCACCGCCAGTACCAAAGCGATCAGCGGAATCAACGGATAGCACGGCGCGCGGAAAGTACGCTCGAGATTGGGTTCCGATTTACGCAGTTTGAACAGGCTGAGCATGCTCATGATGTACATCACGATCGCGCCGAACACGGCCATGGTGATCATCGCGGCGGTGAGGGTCATGCCACCGAGGTTGATCAGGCCGTCGCTGTAGATCGCGGCGATGCCGATGATGCCGCCGACAATGATTGCGCGGTGCGGTGTCTGGAAACGCGAGAGTTTCGCCAGCGAGACCGGCAGGTAACCGGCGCGGGCCAGAGCGAAGAACTGCCGCGAGTAGCCGAGAATGATCCCGTGGAAACTGGCAACCAGACCGAACAGGCCGATCCACACCAGCATGTGCAGCCAGCCGGAGTTGTCGCCGACCACGGTTTTCATGGCCTGCGGCAGCGGATCGTTGATGTTGGCCAAGGTGCGCCAGTCGCCGACACCGCCGGCAAAGAACATCACACCCATCGCCAGCAACACCAGGGTCAGGATGCCGCTGATGTAGGCCTTGGGAATCGTGCGCTTCGGATCCTTGGCTTCTTCGGCGGCCATCGCCGCGCCTTCGATGGCGAGGAAGAACCAGATCGCAAACGGAATGGCCGCGAACATCCCGGCAATTGCCGGTGCGCCAAACACATCCGACCCCGCCCAGCCATTAAGGGCGAAGTTGCTGAAGCTGAACGCCGGCGCGACGACGCCCATGAACACCAGCAACTCGGCGACGGCCAGCACGCAAACAATCAGCTCGAACGTCGCCGCCAGCTTCACGCCAAGAATGTTCAGGCCCATGAACACGATATAGGCGCCAACCGCTGCGTGTTTTGGATCGAGTGCCGGAAACTGCACATTGAGGTACGCGCCAATCGCCAGGGCAATCGCCGGGGGTGCGAACACGAACTCGATCAGCGTGGCCAGGCCTGCAATCAATCCACCTTTTTCGCCGAAAGCGCGACGGCTGTAGGCAAACGGTCCGCCGGCATGGGGAATCGCCGTGGTGAGTTCGGTGAAACTGAAGATAAAACAGGTGTACATGGTCGCGACCATGAACGAGGTCACCAGGAAGCCCAGTGTCCCGGCCACGCCCCAGCCGTAACTCCAGCCGAAGTATTCCCCGGAAATCACCAGCCCGACGGCAATGCCCCACAAGTGCAAGGTGCCCAGCGTGGGTTTGAGTTGTGTGTTCATGCGTTTGCTCCCTGAACGGTTTGGAAAGCTCGGGGAGGGCGTTTGCAGTGGGCGTGCCAGTGCGCTGAAACAAGTCGTAATGAGTTGAAAGCTGTCGTATCGGGGATGTTCGCGGTGGGATAGCTGCTTTTTGTGCGCCAGTTGGGTGCGATGCTGGCAGTTATGCCGTCTTCGCGAGCAGGCTCGCTCCCACAGGGGAATGCATTTCAAATTGTGGGAGCGAGCCTGCTCGCGAAAGGGCCCGGCCTGACGGCGTAAAAACCTGCTGTAACGCCTGCATAAACCCACTCTTTACGCTTTCTTTATGCACAGCCAGCACCCTCGCTCTCGTTCCTTTACAGCCTCCTTTCCGACAATGCCTCCACACGCGGCAATACGCCGTAACACGGAGATCTTCCATGAGCGTTCTGGACGGGGTGTCACTGCTATTGGCAGTGGGGCTGTTCATTTATCTGTTGGTTGCGCTGTTGCGCGCGGATCGGAACTAGGAGCGGCTATGCACAGTTATGACTATTGGCTGATCCTCGCGTTCTTTGCGTTGGTCTTGCTGCCGGCGCCGTTCCTCGGGCGCTTTTACTACAAGGTAATGGAAGGTCAGCGCACCTGGCTGACGCCGGTTCTCGGCCCGGTCGAGCGCGGTTGCTATCGCATCGCCGGTGTCGACGCCGAGGCTGAACAGAGCTGGCAGAAGTACACGCTGGCGCTGCTGGCATTCAACCTCGCCGGTTTCCTCCTGTTGTTTGCGATTCTGTTGTTCCAGGATCACCTGCCGCTGAATCCGCAGAACCTGCCGGGCCAGGAATGGACGCAAGCGTTCAACACCGCGGTCAGTTTCATGACCAACACCAACTGGCAGTCCTACAGCGGTGAAGCGACCCTCAGCTACCTGAGCCAGATGGTCGGCCTCACCGTGCAGAACTTCGTCAGCGCCGCCACCGGCCTCGCCGTGCTGGTTGCGTTGTGCCGTGGCATCGGCCGTAAATCGACGAAAACCCTCGGCAACTTCTGGGTCGACATGACCCGCGCCACCCTCTACGGCCTGTTGCCGCTGTGCCTGTTGCTGGCGTTGTATCTGGTCTGGCAGGGCGTGCCGCAAACCTTCGCGCAATATGTGAATGCGGTGACGATGCAGGGTGTCGATCAAGTGATCCCGCTCGGCCCAGCGGCCAGTCAAATCGCGATCAAGCAACTGGGCACCAATGGCGGTGGCTTCTTCGGCGTCAACTCGGCGCATCCGTTCGAGAACCCGACCGCGTGGAGCAACTTGTTTGAAGTCGCTTCGATCATTCTGATCCCGGTGGCGCTGGTGTTCACCTTCGGCCACTACGTCAAGGACCTGCGTCAGAGTCGCGCGATCATCGCCTGCATGCTGGCGCTGTTCCTGATCGGCGGCGCGACCTCGCTGTGGGCTGAATACCAACCGAACCCGACGCTGAACAACGCTGCGGTTGAACAGACCGCGCCGCTGGAAGGCAAGGAAGCGCGCTTCGGCACCACCGCCACGGTGCTGTGGTCGGTGACGACGACGGCGGCCTCGAACGGTTCGGTCAACGCCATGCATGACAGCCTCAACCCGCTCAGCGGCATGGTCGCACTGGTCAACATGATGGTCGGCGAAGTGATCTTCGGCGGCGTCGGTGCCGGGCTCTACGGCATGTTGCTCAACGTGCTGATCGCGGTGTTTCTCGCCGGTCTGATGATTGGCCGTACGCCGGAATACCTCGGCAAGAAACTGCAGGCGCGGGAAGTGCAATTGCTGGTGGTGACCTTGCTGGTCATGCCGGTGGGCGTGCTGGTGCTCGGTGCGATTGCCGCAGCGGTTCCCAGTGCTGCAGCGACCATCAGCAACCCCGGCCCGCATGGGTTCAGCCAGTTGCTCTACGCCTACACCTCTGCCAGTGCCAACAACGGTTCGGCGTTCGGTGGCCTGAGCGCCAACACACCGTTCCACAATCTGATGCTGGGCCTGGGCATGTTGATCGGGCGCTTTGGTTACATCCTCCCGGTACTGGCACTGGCCGGCAGCCTGGCGATGAAGAAAACCGCGCCGATCGGGCAGAACAGTTTCCCGACCCATGGCCCGCTGTTCGTGACCCTGTTGACCGTAACCATTTTGCTGGTGGGCGGCCTGACCTTCCTGCCAACCCTGGCGCTCGGCCCAATCGCGGAACACCTGAGCATGGGCTTCTAAGCCTTTCATTTTAGGAGCTGGATGATGAATATGCCCGCAATCAAACCCGCCGCCGTCAAGGCGCCGGAACAAGCGAAAACCGCGATCTCGGCCCTGTGGCGGCCGGCGCTGGTGCAAGCCTTCGTCAAGCTCGACCCACGGCAACTGAAGCGTTCGCCGGTGATGCTGGTGGTTGAGCTGACGGCGATTTTCACCACCGTGCTGTGCTTCATTCCCGATGCCGACGTGCCGACTTTCGTCGCCGCGCAAATCGCCCTGTGGCTGTGGTTCACCGTGCTGTTCGCCAACTTCGCCGAAGCCTTGGCCGAAGGTCGCGGCAAGGCCCGCGCCGACAGCCTCAAGGCCGGCAGCGAAGGCCTCAGCGCACGGCGCAAACAGGCCAATGGCAGCTTTCAAGTGGTGCCAGCCGCTAGCCTGCGCAAGGGCGATGTGGTGCGCGTCGAAGCCGGGGAGATGATCCCCGGTGACGGCGAAGTCATCGAAGGCATCGCGGCGGTCAACGAAGCGGCGATCACCGGTGAATCGGCGCCGGTGATTCGTGAGTCCGGCGGCGATCGTTCGGCCGTCACCGGTAACACCCGTCTGGTCTCCGACTGGTTGCTGGTGAAGATCACCGTCAATCCCGGTGAGTCGACCCTCGACCGCATGATCGCCCTGGTCGAAGGCGCCAAACGCCAGAAGACCCCGAACGAAGTGGCGCTGGATATCCTGCTGATCGGTCTGACCCTGATCTTTCTGCTGGTGGTCGTGACCCTGCAACCGTTCGCCCGTTTCGCCAATGGCAGCCTGCCGCTGGTGTTTCTGGTGGCGCTGCTGGTTACGCTGATCCCGACCACCATTGGCGGTCTGTTGTCGGCGATCGGTATCGCCGGGATGGATCGTCTGGTGCGCCTCAATGTGATCGCCAAGTCTGGGCGCGCGGTGGAAGCGGCAGGTGACGTGCATGTGCTGTTGCTGGACAAGACCGGCACCATTACTTTCGGCAACCGTCGTTGCAGCGCGGTGTATGCAGCGCCGGGTGTGAGTGGTCGTGAGCTGGCCGAAGGCGCGTTGTTCGCTTCGCTGGCCGACGAAACCGCTGAAGGTAAATCCATCGTCGAGTACCTGCGCGGTCTGCATCCGCAGCCTGAGCCGGCGTTGGAAACCTTGATCGCTGTGCCGTTCAGCGCTGAAACCCGTTTGTCCGGTGTCGACTATCAGGGTCGTGTCTACCGCAAAGGCGCGGTGGATTCGCTGCTGAGTTTCCTCGGCCAGAAACGTTCGGATCTGGCGCCGGCCCTGTCGCGGGAAATCGACAAGATTGCCCAGAGCGGCGGCACCCCGCTGCTGGTCTGTGCCGACGGCAAACTGCTCGGCGCGATCCACCTCAAGGACGTGGTCAAACCGGGCATTCGCGAGCGCTTTGCCGAGCTGCGTAAACTCGGGATCCGCACGGTGATGGTCACCGGCGACAACCCGCTGACTGCCGCTGCCATCGCCGCTGAAGCAGGCGTCGATGACGTTCTCGCCGAAGCCACCCCGGAGAAAAAACTCGCGCGTATCCGTCACGAGCAGAACGACGGTCGCCTGGTCGCGATGTGCGGCGACGGCGCCAACGATGCCCCGGCACTGGCTCAGGCTGACGTCGGCATGGCGATGAACGACGGCACCCAGGCTGCCCGCGAAGCGGCGAACATGGTCGACCTCGACAGCGACCCGACCAAGCTGCTCGACGTGGTACAGATCGGCAAGGAATTGCTGGTGACCCGTGGTGCGCTGACGACCTTTTCCATCGCCAACGACGTGGCCAAATACTTCGCGATTCTGCCGGCGCTGTTCGCTTCGATTTATCCGCAACTGGGTGTGCTGAACATCATGCAGTTGACCAGTCCGCAGAGCGCGATTCTCTCGGCGATTGTGTTCAACGCCTTGATCATCGTTGTGCTGATTCCGCTGGCGCTGCGTGGTGTGCGCGTGCAGGCGGCGAGTGCGGCGGCGTTGCTGCGGCGCAATCTGTTGATCTATGGATTGGGCGGGATTCTGGTGCCGTTCGTGGGGATCAAGGCGATCGACATGTTGCTCACGGCGCTGCATCTGGTGTGAGGCTGAAAAAAGCCCCTCACCCTAACCCTCTCCCAGAGGGAGAGGGGACTGACCGAGTGGTTTATCAGAGGTACATCGACTTGAGATACCGAGCCGAACTCAGATTTTGAAAAGCACAGAAATCGGCTCCCTTTCCCTCGCGCACTTATAGCGAGCGGACTGATTGAGGTGGTTGCGTGAGTTACACCGATTTGAGATATCGAGCCGAACTCAGGTTTTGAAAAGCATACAAGTCGGCTCCCTTTCCCCCTCGCCCCTTGGGGGAGAGGGCTGGGGTGAGGGGGAAAAGATCCCCCTGACACCCCACCAAAGTTTGCCCAACGAATTCGAGGATTTTGCAATGTCCGCAATGATACGTCCCGCCCTTAGCCTGCTGGTGCTGATGACCCTGATCACCGGCGTCGCCTATCCACTGGTGGTAACCGGTGTCGCCCAAGTCGCATTCCCCGCGCAAGCCAACGGCAGCCTGGTGCACGACGCCGACGGCAAGGTCCGTGGCTCGTCGTTGATCGCCCAGGATTTTGTCGGCGATGCCTGGTTCCACCCACGGCCATCCGCCGGTGCGTTTGCGACCGTTTCCAGCAGCGCCAGCAACCTGGCACCGAGCAATCCGGCACTCGCCACGCGGGTGATCGATGATGCCAATAAATTGCAGGTGCCCGGTCAGGGTCCGGTGCCATTGGCCTTGCTGACTACCTCCGGCAGCGGTCTCGATCCACACTTGCCACCGGCGGCAATTGCCTATCAACTGGCGCGTGTCGCAGCGGCGCGAAATCTGCCGGTATCGACTGTGCAGCAACTGCTCGATGCGCACATCGAACAGCCGCTGGTGGGGCCGCCGGTGGTGAATGTGCTGGCGCTGAACATGGCACTGGAAAAACTGTAGATCGGTGGCGCGGCCATTCGCGAGCAGGCTCGCTCCCACAGGGATATGCGTTCCAAATGTGGGAGCGAGCCTGCTCGCGAAGAGGGCCGAAAGAACACCGCATAACTATCAGGAAGAGAGAACATCAAGCATGAGCGACTCCGGCCGCGCCGACGCACTGTTAGCAGACCTGCCCCGAGACGGCCGTGGCCGCCTCAAGGTTTTCCTCGGCGCCGCCCCCGGTGTCGGCAAGACCTACGCCATGCTTCAGGCCGCGCATACGCAACTGCGTCAGGGCGTGAAAGTCCTCGCCGGGGTAGTCGAAACCCACGGCCGCGCCGAAACCGAAGCGCTGCTCGGCGGCTTGCCGCAGCAGCCGCTGGTGCGCTCGGAATACCGTGGCGTGATGCTCGAAGAAATGGACCTCGACGGCATTCTCGCGGCCAGGCCCAAGCTTGTGCTGGTCGATGAACTGGCCCACAGCAACGCCCCCGGCAGCCGTCACACCAAGCGCTGGCAAGACATTCAGGAACTGCTCGCCGCCGGCATCGACGTGTTCACCACGGTCAATGTCCAGCACCTCGAAAGCCTCAACGATCAGGTGCGCGGCATCACCGGTGTGCAAGTGCGCGAAACCCTGCCGGACTGGGTGCTGCAAGAAGCCTACGAACTGCTGTTGATCGACCTGCCGCCGCGCGAATTGCTCGAGCGTCTGCGCGAAGGCAAGGTCTACGTGCCCGAGCAGGCGCGGGCGGCGATCGATGCGTTTTTCACCCAGACCAACCTCACCGCGTTGCGTGAATTGGCGATGCAAACCGCCGCCGCGCAGGTCGATAACGACCTTGCCCAAGGCTATCGCCAACTCGGTCAGGCCGCCCCGGCGGTACGTGGGCGATTGCTGGTCGGCGTCGATGGCGATGCGCAGGCCGAACGCCTCGTGCGCCACGCCAGTCGTGTCGCGCAGCGGCGGCATTTGCCGTGGAGTCTGGTGCATGTCGACAACGGCAGCGTACGCGACGAACAATCGCGTCTGCGTCTGCAAAGCGCTCAGCAACTGGCCGAGCGCCTCGGCGGTGAAGTGGTGTTGCTGCGCGCCGGTGAGGTGGCGAAAACCCTGATCCAGCACGCCGCTGAACGCCGCGCGAGTCTGGTGTTGGTCGGTCAATCCCGACCGCGTCTGCGCCGTCGTCTGTTCGGTGGCGGGCTCGCGGCGCGCCTTCTGCGGCAGGCCCACGGTCTGGAAATCAACGTCCTCGACAGCGATGAGCAACAGCATCAACCGCGCCAACGAAACCCGCTGACGCTGGTGTGGTTCGATTATGCGCTGGCGCTGGTCGCCACGGTGTTGGCCAGTGCCTTGGCGTGGGCGGTGTCGAGCGTGTTGCCGCTGCCGAACATCTCACTGGTGTTTCTCGCGGCGGTGTTGTTGGTGGCGGTACGCAGCAGCCTCGGCCCGGCGCTGGCCTGTGCGGCGTTGTCGTTTCTGACTTACGACTTTTTGTTCATCCCGCCGAATTTTTCTTTCAGCATTCAGCGCGAAGAAGACGTACTGACCTTGCTGTTTTTCCTGCTGATGGCGGCGCTCACGGGTAACCTCGCGGCGCGTCAGCGTCGGCAATTGCAGGCCCTGCGCGATACCCAGGAAGAGACCACCGAACTGCTCGACCTGTCGCGCAAACTCACCGCCGCGACCGATCGCCAAGCGGTGGTCAGCGCCGCCGCGCAACACCTCAATGGCTGGAGCGATCTGCAGCTGTGTCTGCTCAACCGCGACGGCCAGGGCGGCTGGAAAGTCGAGACCGGCGGGCCGCTGGAGTTTACCGAGTCCGAACGCGCCGCCGCCGACTGGGCCTGGCAACACGATCAACCGGCGGGCATGGGCACCGGCACATTGCCGTTCGGGCGTTGGTGGTGGTGGCCGCTGTCGGTCGAGGACGGGCCGCTGGCGCTGCTCGGGGTCTGTGCGAAAGAGGGCCAGACTTTGAGTGGCCAGCGCCGTCGTTTGCTCACCGCGTTGAGTCAGCCGTTGGCGCAAGCGCTGGCGCGCGCGCAGTTGGCCGATGATCTGGAAGCCGCGCGCCTGCATGGCGAAACCGAACAACTGCGCAGTGCCTTGCTGGCCTCCGTGTCCCATGACTTGCGCACGCCGCTGACCGCCATGCGCGGCAGCATCGACAGCCTGTTGGCCCTCGGCGAAGCGATCCCGCTGGAGGATCGCCGTGAACTGCTCGAAGGCACCCGCGATGAAGCCGAGCGTCTTGATCGCTACATCCAGAATCTGCTCGACATGACCCGCCTCGGTCACGGCGCGCTGAAGCTGGCGCGGGACTGGGTGTCGCCCGCCGACATCGTCGGCAGTTCGCTCAATCGCCTGCGCGCGGTGCTCGCGCCGTTGCAGGTCAGCACCGACGTGCCGGGCGAGTTGCCGTTGTTGTTCGTCCATGCCGCGTTGATCGAACAGGCATTGGTCAATGTGATGGAAAACGCAGCGCGCTTTTCGCCAGCTCACGGTCGACTGCAACTGAACGCAGGCGCGGATGATCAAGAGATTTTCTTCTCGGTCAGCGACGAAGGGCCGGGGATTCCCGAAGAGGAACGGGCGAAGATTTTCGACATGTTCTACACCGCTGCCCGGGGAGATCGCGGGGGGCAGGGCACCGGTCTTGGCCTGGCGATCTGTCAGGGCATGGTCGGTGCGCACGGCGGTCGCATCAGTGTCGCCGACGGCATCGACGGACGCGGCACTTGCATCACCTTGCACTTGCCGTTGCAGACACAGCCGGGAATGGACAATGAAGCCTGATTGCGACTGCGCTACTCTCTTGCCAATCTTTTGTATTGATGTGAATTCATGAGCCAGACCGCGACCATTTTGGTCATCGACGACGAACCGCAGATTCGCAAGTTCCTGCGCATCAGCCTCGCTTCCCAAGGCTACAAAGTGCTCGAGGCCGGCACCGGCGCCGAAGGCCTGGCGCAGGCCGCGCTGAACAAGCCGGACTTGCTGGTGCTCGACCTCGGCTTGCCGGACATGGACGGCCAGCAAGTGCTACGCGAGTTTCGCGAGTGGGCCACGGCGCCGGTGCTGGTGCTCTCGGTGCGCGCCAGCGAAGGGCAGAAAGTTCAGGCGCTGGATGGCGGCGCCAATGACTACGTGACCAAGCCTTTCGGTATTCAGGAATTTCTCGCGCGGGTGCGTGCGTTGTTGCGTCAGGCACACGCGGGGGAGGCGCAGCAGGCGGCGCTGAGTTTCGGTCCGTTGACGGTGGATCTGGCCTATCGGCGGGTGTTGCTCGACGGTGTCGAAGTAGCGCTGACACGCAAGGAATACGCGGTGCTGGCGCAACTGGCGCGGCATCCGGGGCGAGTGATTACCCAGCAGCAATTGCTCAAGGATATCTGGGGACCCACGCACACCGAGGACAGCCATTATCTGCGGATTGTGGTGGGGCATTTGCGGCAGAAACTGGCGGATGATCCGACGCGGCCGCGATTTATCGTGACCGAGGCAGGGGTTGGTTATCGGCTGATTAGTGACAACGATCTTTAGTCATGTGTTGTCCCGGCAGACGCCATCGCTGGCAAGCCAGCTCCCACAGGTTTTTCAGCTGTGATTGAAATCTGTGTATCACATCGATCACTGTGGGAGCTGGCTTGCCAGCGTTGAGGCCCTTACAGACTGCGGAGAACTTCAAGGCTCTCGGTTCTGCTCACTGTCATACCGATCCAGCGTATCCCGCGCAATCTCCCGTCCCAACGCGATCAACTCGGGCGCCTTGTAGAACTCGAAAAACCGGCACACGCGCTTCGGCACGTTGATCAGGATATCCGGCGGATACCCGGCAATCTTGTACTGCGCCAGCGAGGTCTGCATCACCTCGAAACTCTGGTTGATCAGATCCAGCAACGACGCCGGCCCGACGTTATCGATGATGAACGAACCGGTCGCCGATTTCGGCGCGCCTTCACGCTCAGGCGCGGCCGCCGGTTGCTGGCTCTCCGGCTCGGCACCGTCAAGCCAGGGATTGATGTCCGCCGCTTCGGCGCGCAGCGCTTCCTGCTCGAGCCGCAACAGTTGCTCGGCCTGTGTTCGGCGGAACGGCATCTTCGACCCCAGCGAACTGATCAGGCTGTCGAAGCGTGAGCGGAACGCGGCGGGGCGCTGGATCACCGGCAGTTTGTAGTGACGCTGGTTGGTCGAGTTGAGATTGACTGCGATGATCAGATCGCAGTGGCTCGACACCACCGGCACGATCGGCAACGGGTTGAGAATGCCGCCATCGACCAGCATGCGATTGCCCTGCATCACCGGGGTGAACAGGCTGGGAATTGCCGCCGAGGCGCGCATGGCTTGATGCAGGCAACCTTCCTGAAACCAGATCTCCTGCTGGTTGGTGAGGTCGGCGGCGACGGCGGTGTAGGGGATGCGCAAGTCTTCAATGTTGACCTCGCCGACGATCTTGCGAATCTGCCCGAAGACTTTCTCGCCGCGAATCGCGCCGAGGCGAAAACTCACGTCGACCAGCCGTAGCACATCCAGATAGTCGAGACTTTCGATCCAGTTCTTGTAAACGTCGAGTTTGCCGGCGGCGTAGATCCCGCCAACCACGGCGCCCATCGAACAACCGGCAATGCAGGCGATTTCGTAACCGCGTTTTTCGATCTCTTCAATGACCCCGATATGGGCATAGCCCCGGGCGCCACCGGAGCCCAGTACCAGCGCGACACGTTTTTTCATCCAGCATCCTCCCGACAAGGTTCCACAATGCACCCATCGCCGGGCCGGCTCAATCGCCGTGGTCGTTGAGTGCGCCGGCGACGTCGTTTTTTTGATACTGCATGACCCTTCAGCGCTATCCTTCTCAGTTGCGCGGTTTCACCCGCTGGCGAGGCACTTTTTCGCAGCCAAGCCGTCTTACCTGCACGACTGTTGACCTATTTTGAGGTGTGAGTGATGAAAGCCTGGATCTGTGTGCCGTTGATGGCTCTGGCATTGGCCGGTTGCGCCGGTAAAACCGCTTACCGCGACAGCTGCGGCAGCCAGCTCGACGCGGCTTGGCACGAGCTGGATCTGGCCAAGGCCGAAGGCTTTGCCGGCACCGTCAGCTATTCCAAAGCGTTGTCGCTGCTGACCGCCGCGAAGACCCAGCAGCAATTCGAAGGGTTTGAAGGTTGCAGCAAGAAGGCCGAGAAGGCGCGTTTCTACATTCGCGAATCCCGCGCCGGCCGCTAAGCTGCTGACGTGAGGCAAGGAGGCTGCGTTCGCTGGGCAGCAGAATGATCGTCAGAGCCATTTGAATCAGGAGCAAGTGATGTCTGCGTTGGTTGATCGGTTGGTGGCTCATGTCCTGAGTCTGGAGGTGCGGCTGCTGGCCTGTCAGGCGCGATTGACGGCACGTACCGACCCCGAAGCGCTGCATGATCTGCGCACCACGGTGCGGCGCTTGCGCAGTCTGTTGCGGCCATTGCGCGGTTTGCCGGGTGTCGAACAACTGGAAGGCGCCGCTTCGGCAGTCGGCCAATTGACCACCCCGTGGCGTGATCGCGAGGTGTTGGCGGCGTATCTGCTCCAGCATGACCAGCCGCAAGCGGCGCAACGCCGCATGGCGCAAATGGCCGAGGCCTATCCGGCGTTGGCGGCGAGTGCCGAGGTGGCTTCGCTGCTGATGATCCTCGACGCTTTCCCGCGATTCCTGCGCGCCTCCCAGCGTCAGGGCTTGCTCAAGGGCTTGGACAAGCGCATCGAAAAACGCCTCGGCAAGCAATGGCGGAAACTCGACCAGGCGCTGCACGATCCAGCCCACGACCGCCATCGCCTGCGCCTGTTGATCAAGCGCGTGCGCTACGGCATCGAAGCCTATCCCGAACTGGACCGCTTGCCCGCCGCAGCGTTGAAGCGATTGAAGTCCGCGCAAGGCGCGTTGGGCGACTGGCACGATTGCTGGCAATGGTTGGCGAAAGCCGAGCTGGAGGCTGATCTTCAACCGTGCGTCGCCACTTGGCAGGCGACCATGATCGAAGCTGAAATCAAGGCTGATCGCGTGCTGGAAAAACTCAGTTCAGCCTGTTTCAAATAACTCTCCAATCACAACGATTCCTGTGGGAGCGAGCCTGCTCGCGAAAGCGCTGGTTCAGACGGCAAATATGTCGACTGACACGGCCTCTTCGCGAGCAGGCTCGCTCCCACAGGGTGTTGTGTGTGTCGGTTAGCCCGGTAAGGCCTTTCTGTCAGCCCATTTGACCGGAATAGACGCTGCGGCGCTCTGCAGGTCTGGTTAAGATCCCTGCATTCCTTTCTCGCTTTCTGAGGTTGCCCCATGCGCTTTAGCGATCTGCTCGATGCGGTCCGCCGCCAACCGGAACTGACGATTCCCGCTGAATGGGGCCAGGGCCGTGCCAGTTTCGGTGGTCTGGTGGCGGCGCTGCAATATGAAGCCATGCGCGCGCAAGTGCCGGCGGATCGCCCGGTGCGTTCGCTGGCGATCACCTTTGTCGGACCGGTCGAGCCTGAAGTCCCGGTGAGCTTCGAAGTGGAGGTGCTGCGCGAAGGCAAAGCCGTCAGTCAGGTCATGGGCCGGGCGATGCAGAATGGCCTGGTGGTGACCATCGTTCAAGGCAGTTTTGGTGCCTCGCGGCCCTCGGAGGTCGCCGTGGAAGCGTATCCGGCGCCGTCAATGAAACACTGGGACGAATGCCAGGAGTTGCCCTTCATCAAAGGCGTGACCCCGGAATTCATGCGCCATCTGGCGATGCGCTGGAGCGTCGGTGGCATGCCGTTCACCGGCAATCAATCGCGTTTGATGGGAGGCTGGGTGCGTTTGCGTGGAGATGTCAAAGAAGAGCCAGTCAATGAGGCGCATCTGCTGGCCTTGGTAGATGCATGGCCACCCGCGCTGTTGCCGTATCTGAAGAAGCCTGCGCCTGGCAGCACGCTGACCTGGACCATCGAATTCGTACAGCCGCTACACGATTTGAGCACGCTGGACTGGTGCCAGTACCTGGCCGACATCGAATACGCCGCCGACGGCTACGGCCATGTCGCCGCCAAGCTGTGGAGCGCGGAAGGTGAGTTGATTGCGATGAGTCGTCAGACCGTCACGATCTTCGCCTGACTCAATGCCGACGGTGGCGCTCACGCCAGGCGCGCCACCAGCCGCCGCTGAGAAAGAAGCGTGGAAAAGTCAGAAACTGCTCGACCAGTAAACGCGAGACGGCATCTTTACGATCACTGAACGGCTCGGAGGTTTGCGCTTCCAGGCTGTGACCGTGGCGCTGCAAACCCAGCGCCGCGATGATGCCGATCACGCCGATGGCGACACTGGCCAGACTCAGGCTGAACACCCCGGAGACGATCAGCAGAAACGCGACGATGAACAACGGCACGGCAATCAGGTGCAGCACCAGATTGGTCGGGTGCTGATGATTGCCCGGGTACGCGCGCCATTGCCACGCGGGAAGGTTGGGGTGACGTTTGCCCATGTTTTCTACTCCTCGATCCATGTTGAACTCATGGTTGAAGAATAGGCCTGGGCGCGGAGGGCGGCGAATCAAGGTTGGCTATTGAAGTGATAGGCGTCATCGCAGGATTCGATGTCGCCCCGTCTGACGCCTTCGCGAGCAAGCTCGCTCCCACAGAGGATTTATGAGCGCACCAGATCCAATGTGGGAGCGAGCTTGCTCGCGAAAGGGCCTTCAGAGTTTCAATTGACCTATGGCCTTGCTCAACTCCCCAGCCAACGTCGCCAGCTCATTACTGGTCGTCGCCGAATCCACCGTTTGCTGCACGGTGTTCTCGGTCACATCGCGAATACTCACCACCGCCCGGTTCATCTCTTCGGCGACCTGGCTCTGCTGCTCCGCCGCCACGGCAATCTGCGTATTGCTTTCGCGCATCTGCGCCACCGCGCCGGTGATTTCCGCCAGCGCCGCACCGGCTTCTTGCGCTTGCTGCACGCAATCGTCGGCCTTGTACGAACTCTCCTGCATGAAATCCACCGCATCGCGGGTGCCCGCCTGCAAGGCCGAGACCATCGTGGTGATCTCGTCGGTCGAGGTCTGCACCCGTTTCGCCAGATTGCGCACCTCATCGGCGACCACCGCAAAGCCTCGGCCCATTTCACCGGCGCGCGCCGCTTCGATGGCGGCGTTCAGGGCGAGCAGATTGGTCTGCTCGGCGATGCTGTGAATCACGCTGACCACGCCGTTGATCTTCTGACTGTCCTCGGCCAGCCGTTGAATCATCTCGGCGGTCTGCTGCACGCCGCTGGATAACCCTGCAATCGAATGCTGTACCCGGGCGACCACTTGCTGACCGCTGCCGGCGAGGCCATCGGCAGTCTGCGACAGGTCGCGGGTGGCGCCGGCGTGTTGGGCGATGTGATAAACGGTGGCGGTCATTTCGTTGATCGCCGTGGCCGCCTGGTCAGTTTCGCTCTGTTGACCAAGCATGCCGTGGCGCACTTCGTTCATGCTCGATGCCAGTCGCGCCGCGCCGACATCCAGTTGCCGCGCGGTGTTGGCGACGGTCGTCACAACGCGCTGGTAACCGGCCTGCATCGCGTTGAACGCATTGGCCATCTGCCCGACTTCGTCTTTGCCGGCCAGCGGTACACGTGCCGAGAGATCGCCGCTTTTCTCGACGTGCAGCATCACGTCTTTCAGCGTGTTGAGCTGGCTGAGCAGGAAGCGGATCAGCAATTGCGAGGCACACAGCATGGCGAACATCAGGATGAACACCGCCACTGCATAGTTGGCGAAACGCTCGCTGAACACCTGACTCAGGCTTGGGCCATAGGCAATCACCGCAACCTGTTGGCCATCGGCGCGGCTGAACACCTCAGCGCCCATCAACGGGTTGTCGCCGAACAGCGGCAGGTGATTGATCTCGTTCCAGCCGTTGCTTTCCGTGATTTCCAGCAAGGGTTGATCGTTCAGGCGCGGTGCTTTGCCACGCTTGAAGGTCAGCACCTGATCGGTCTTCGGCAGCGGTTGCCCGGCCGGCCAGGCCTTGAGCAATTGCGCCTGGGCTTGCGCCGAAGCCTGTGAGGCGTGACTGCGCGCCTGTTGTTCGAGTTGCACGGCGTACAGCACCAGCAGCAGGGTGGTGATGAAGGCGACCGCATTGACCGCCCAGAATTTGTATTTCAGCGAGATATTGCTAAGCCAGGCACCCATGGAGGTCTTCTCTGATAGCGGAAACAGTTTTGGCAAGGTGCCAGCATTGTGCCGCTATGCAGTTCGGAAGATCTTGATATGAGTCAACAGGGCGCATTGTTCCTCCTGTGGGAGCGAGCCTGCTCGCGAAGAGGACGTGTCAGTCAACATCATTGCCATCTGAACCACCGCTTTCGCGAGCAGGCTCGCTCCCACAAGGGAATTATGGTGTGTCAGGAAGGGCGGGGAGGTTGTAGAACGCGCGGGCACACGCGGTGGTGTGCGCCGCCAGATCTTCCTCGGTTTCACCGCGATGCAGCGCCACTTCGCGCAGCACTTCAGTCAGATACGCCGGCTCATTGCGGCCGTTCTTCGGCTTCGGTCGAAGAGTGCGCGGCAGCAAATAAGGTGCATCGCTTTCCAGCATCAAGCGTCCACGTTTGATCTCTTTCACCAGTGGATGCAAATGCGTGCCACGGCGCTCATCGCAGATCCAGCCGGTGATACCGATGTGCAGATCCAGATCGAGATAGCTGAACAGCGCTTTTTGCTCGCCAGTGAAGCAATGCACCACAGCGGCAGGCAGTTGATCGCGGAAGCCTTTGAGGATTTCCAGCAGGCGCTGGCTGGCATCACGCTCGTGCAGGAACACCGGCATTTGCAGTTCAACGGCCATTGCCAGATGTTCTTCGAGGACTTTTTCCTGCTGGGGGCGGGGTGAGAAATCACGGTTGAAATCGAGGCCGCATTCACCCACGGCGACGACGTTGTTCTCTTGCAGCAGACTGCGCAAACGACGGGCGCTATCGGCGTTCCAGTCGCTGGCCGAATGCGGGTGAATACCGGCGGTGGCGAACAGCCGCTGACCGCTGTCATCCAGTTGCTGGCACAGCTCCAGCGCCTGTTCGCTGCCTTCGACGCTGGTGCCGGTCAGCACCAGTTGGCAGACCCCGGCAGCATAGGCACGGTCGAGCACGGCCTGGTGTTTGTCGGCGAAACTGGGATTGGTCAGGTTGACGCCGATATCGATGAGTTGCATGGTTGCTACCTCGGGCCGAAGGCCGGAAAGCATACCAGAGCTGTAGATTCATAAGAAAAGCCAAGAACTACAACGAGTTATAGCTGTCTGTTGATGCCGCGACGCAGACCGGTTTGGTAGAAGTGCCATTACTGTGCCAGTCTCTCGCACGTTGCCAGCGCTCATGGCGCTCTGTTTTCGTCGGTGATTTCGATCTTTTAACGATGAAATCGCCCCGTATTCTTTCCGGAGAGTGGATGGTTCGTCCCTCGGTTTTGCTCCTGTTGTGTGGATCGCTGCTACTGCCGATGACGGCGGCCGCGCGCCTGCCCGGGCCGCTGCAAGCCGTGCCGGCGGCCAAGGTGCCCGACTTGGCCGAGATCCGCAGCAGCCGTGTACTGCGCGTGCTGGTCAACCAGAGCCGCAACAGCTCCGGCGAAGTGCAGGGCCAGGCCATCGGCGTCGAATACCATCGTTTGCGCGCCTTCGAGCAATACCTCAATGGCCACGCCCGTGACGGCCAGGAAATCACCCTCAAGATCATTCCCAAAGCCAAGGATCAATTGCTCGGCGCCTTGCAGCGTGGCGAGGGGGATCTGGTCGCGCCGGGCGAGTTGCTTGAGCTGCAACCGGGCCACGCGGTGGCCAGTAGCGAACCGATCGCCAGCAATGTGCCGCTGGTGTTGGTCGGGATCAAGGGCGAGCGGCGCTACACCAAGGTCGAGCAGCTTTCCGGCAAAACCCTGGCATTGCCCGCCGGCAGCGCAGCGGGGGAGGCGGTCAGTCAGCTCAATCAGAAACTGGCGTTGCACAAACTGGCGCCGATCAAGATCGAATGGGTCGATCCGACCCTGGCGGTCGAAGATGTGCTGGAAATGGTTCAGGGTGGCATTTTCCACCTGACCATCGTCGAGCAACCCATCGCCGAGCGCTGGGGCAAGATCCTGCCGAAGCTGCGTTTTGACCGGCAACTGATGATCAGCGAGCCGGGCGAGGAATACTGGTTCGTGCGCCGCGATGCTTCGATGCTGCGCGCAAGCATTGACCGCTTCCTCGGCGGTTACAAGAAGCCGTCCAACGAAGACGTTGCGTTTCTGCGCATCTATCGCCGTCTCTATCAAGTCCACTATCCATTGGCCAAGGGTGACCGCCAGCGCCTGGAAAAACTGCGTCCGACCCTGCAAAAGCATGCCGACGCGCAGAACATGGACTGGCTCAATCTGGCCGCACTGGCGTTCAAGGAATCACGCCTGCAACCCAACGCGCGCAGCGGCGGTGGCCCGACCGGGCTAATGCAGATCACGCCTTCCGCCGCTCAGCGAGTCGGCGTGAACAACATTCAGAATCTCGATGCGAATGTGCAGGCCGGAGCCAAGTACCTGGCGATGATCCGCCGCAAGTTCTTCAACAGCCCCAAGCTCAATGAGCGCGAACGCATGGCCTTCACGCTGGCGGCCTACAACATCGGCCCCGAGCGCGTGCAGGGCATGCGCGCTGAGGCCCGGCGGCGTGGGCTGAACCCCAATCAGTGGTTCTTCCAGGTTGAGCGCATCGCCATGGAACAGGTAGGAATGGGGCCCGTCAGCTATGTTAATAGCGTGAACAAGTATTACTTGGCGTTCGACCGGGAGCGGGAGTCGTTGGAGCCCGGGGCGCAAAAAGTCGTCTCGCGTAAATGATCTAATAAACTGATTGTTATGGCGGAATATTTGCGCTTTTAACATGAAATTTACTGATTAATATAGCGGCCAACCAACACACACAACTTCTCGCAAAAACAAGGAATGCCCCCATGAGCTCTCTGATCAACAAAGTACTGTTCACCCGCGCCGGCTACGGTCTGACCATCCTGCGCATCGCTGTCGGCGTGATCTTCGCTGCCCACGGTTCGCAAAAACTTTTCGGTCTGTTTGGTGGCTACGGTCTGGCGGGCACCGCGCAGTACATGGACAGCATCGGTCTGCACCCGGGTTACCTGATGGCGACGCTGGCTGGTGGCACTGAGTTCTTCGCTGGCCTGGCCTTGATCATCGGCCTGCTGGTGCGTCCGGCGGCATTGGGTCTGACCTTCCTGTCGCTGGTGGCGATCTTCACCGTACACATCAGCAACGGTCTGTTTATGGCCAATAACGGTTACGAGTTCGCTCTGGCCCTGCTCGGTGGCAGTCTCGCCGTGCTGATCGAAGGCGCCGGCAAGCTTTCGGTGGATCGCGCCATCGCCGGTTAAGCGCTCTGGCTCAAGGAAAAGGCCCGCATTGTGCGGGCCTTTTTTGTTGCGGCTGATTCTTGACACTGATCGGTCACGTTCTCTAGGATGTTGCCCATGCGCCGATTTAAACAGCTACTTGCGGGGCGCCAGGTGACTTCAACAGTTGCCGTCAGAAGCCGGAACAGGGCTTCGAAATACCGCTAAAGCGCTGGTTCGGTGTTGCCTCTCACCTGCCATGCAGACTTTTGAGGCAGAGACACGACACGATGAATGCACTACGCCCTCCAGCACGTCCCGCGCCGATAACTGCGCATATCACTCAACGCAACCCGAAAATCCTCCTTGGCGGCAAACATCAGCCGACGCTGTTGCGTTATCTCGATGGCTGGCCACGTCGCAGTGGCGGTCCTGCCGCGTTCCTGATCCAGTTTGTTGAAGACGGCGAGTCGCTGGCGCGTTTTGCCAGTGACAGTTTTGATCTCGCGGTGATTCAGGCCCCGACTGCCGAAGATGCGCCAGAGATGATCAAGCAACTGGTCCGCGTTGCGCGGCAGGGCCTGATCACTCGCCGCTGATACGCTTCACGGATAGTCGATGGCGACGATGTAAACCAACTGCTCACCCGTTGGCGTCTGCACCCTGACTTCTGCATCCAGCGCCTTGCCGATCAAGGCGCGGGCCAGTGGCGAGTCGATGCTGATCAGGCCCAGTTTCAGATCCAGTTCATCCGGACCGACGATGCGGTAGCGCGATTGCTTGCCGTCTTCGTCTTCGATAGTCACCCAGGCGCCGAAGTAGACCTTGTTCGGATCACTGGGTTTTTCGCTGACGACTTTCAACGCTTCCAGGCGTTTGGTAAGAAAGCGCACGCGACTGTCGATCTCGCGCAGCATTTTCTTGCCATAGGTGTATTCGGCGTTCTCCGAGCGATCGCCCTGAGCCGCCGCTTCGCTGACCGATTGCGTTACCTGCGGGCGGCGCACATGCCACAGTTCATGGAATTCGGCGCGCATCCGCGCTTCACCTTCAGGGGTGATCAGCGCGGTGCCGGCGGTGCGGGGAGGGCGATAACGGCTCATGGCAACTTCTTGTGATTAAGACCGCCTGAGTCTATCAACCCTCACGCAACACTGTCAGTGGACTTGCGTTGAGTGCCCGGCGCGTACCGAACACGCCGGCACCACCAATCAGCGCCGCGCCAATCAATGGCAGCACCAAGAGCCATGGATGCGGGTGCCACGGCAGATCGAACGCGTAGCGATACAACACCAGACTCACCACTTCCGAGCCGATCGCGGCGAGTAATCCGCTGACTGCACCGAGCAGGCCGAATTCGATGCGCCGCGCCTTGATCAGCAACTGCCGCTCCGCACCCAATGCACGCAACAGCGCACCTTGGCGGATCCTTTCATCCAGCGTTGCCTGCAAACCGGAAAACAGCACGGCCATGCCCGCTGCCAACACAAACAACAGCACATATTCGACCGCCAAAGTGACTTGGGCGAGGATGCTGCGCAGTTGTTCCAGCAGGGCCTCGACCTGAAGAATGGTCACCGCCGGGAATGCGCGCGACAGTTCGACGATCTGCTGATCATGACCGGGGGCCAGATAGAAGCTGGTCAGGTAAGTCGCCGGCAGATCCTTCAACGTACCGGGCTGGAAGATCATGAAGAAGTTTGGCTGGAAATTGTCCCAGTTGATTTCGCGCAGGCTGGTGACCTTCGCTTCGCGATTGACGCCGCCGACACTGAACACCATGTGATCGCCGAGTTTGAGCTTGAGGCTTTCGGCGACTTTGCCTTCTACCGATACCCCGGGAACACTGTCGGTTGGCTGATCTTTCCACCACTCACCGGCAGTGAGCTTGTTGCCCGCCGGTAAATCAGCGGCCCAGGTCAGACTCAAATCTCTTTGAATGGCGCGGTCGCCCGCCGAATCCTTGCTGACAATTTGCTGCACGGCGTCGCCGTTGATGCTGATCAATCGTCCTGGCACTACCGGATACAGTGGCGCCGCTTGCGCGGAGACCTTGATCAGGTGATCGGTAAAGGCCTGTTTGTCTGCCGGCAGAATGTTCAGGGCAAAATAGTTGGGAGCGTTTTTCGGTAGCTGGTTTTGCCAGGTGTCGAGCAGTTCGCCACGCAGCAGGGCGATCAAAGCCATCGACAACAAAATCAGACCGAACGCCAGCGACTGGCCGGCCGCTGCCAACGGATGGCGCAACAACTGTCCCAGGCCCAAGCGCCATGGCAGCGAAGCACGGGCGAGCATCCGCCGCAGGCTTTGCAGCAGCAACAACAGCAAACCACCCAATACCAACGCGGCGACCACGCCACCGCCGAGCAAGGCGAATGTCAGCAGCAGATCCAGACTCAGGCGCCACATGATCAGGCCTAGCGCACCCAGAGCGGCGCCATAAACCATCCACGTGCTCGACGGAATCGGCAGCATGTCCCGGCGCAGCACACGCAGCGGCGGAACGCGGCCCAACGCAGCGAGTGGCGGCAGCGCAAACCCCGCCAAGGCGACCAGCCCTGTGCCGATCCCGGCGATGGCTGGAAACAGACCGCCCGGTGGCACGTCACTTGGCAACAAATCATGCAACAGAGCGAACAGGCCCAGTTGCGCCAACCAGCCGAGCAGGGCACCGCTAAGAGCGGCGAGCAAACCAAGCACGGTCAACTGCAAACTGAACAGCACCATGGTTTCTCGGCGCGAAAGACCGAGGCAACGCAACAACGCACTGGCATCGAAACGGCGGCTGGCGAAACGGTTCGCCGACAACGCCACTGCCACGCCGGCCAACAACACCGCGACCAGACTGGCCATGTTCAGATAGCGCTCGGCCTTACCCAGTGCACCGCCAATCTGCCGGTTGCCATCGCGGGCGTCCTGAATCCGCTGATTCGCAGCGAGCCCGGGTTTGATCAGCTGTCGATAGGTTTCCAGCGCCTGCGGTTCACCACGCCACAGTTCGCGGTAACTCACGCGGCTGCCGGGTTGCACCACGCCGGTGGCGGCGAGGTCATCAATGTTGATCATCACTCGGGGCGTGAGGCTGTAGAAGTTGCCGGCGCGATCCGGTTCATAGGTCAGTACGCGCGCCAGTTTCAATGTCTTCATGCCGACATCAATGCTGTCGCCGATCTTCAGATCCAGTGCGGTCAACAGGCGTGCCTCGACCCAGGCTTCGCCGGGTTGCGGTTCACCGCCGGTTTCTTCGGCGGCGAAGGGGGCAGGTGCGCTCTTCAGTTCACCGCGCAATGGATAGGCGCGGTCGACGGCTTTGATGCTCGACAACTGAATGCCATTGTCGGTGGCGATGACGCTGGAAAATTCCACCACTTGCGCATGATTTAGACGCAGCTCGGTGCCGCTCCTGATCTGTTCTTCGCGTGCTGGCGAACTTCCCTCAAGCACCAGGTCGGCGCCGAGAAATTCGGTCGCGCGCAGCATCATCGCGCCGTTCAGGCGGGCGCCGAAATAGCCGATGGCGGTACTTGCCGCCACCGCCACGACCAGCGCAAAGAACAACACGCGCAATTCCCCGGCGCGGGCATCGCGCATGAGTTGGCGTATGGCGAGACTGAACAGACGCAACAGCGGCAAACGTGCCATCAAGGCTCCAGAGGGGCGACCAACAGCCCGGCTTCAAGTCGGATCAGGCGCCGGCAGCGATGGGCCAGGCGTTCGTCGTGGGTCACCAGCACCAGAGTGGTGCCGCGTTCCTTGTTCAATTCGAACAGCAAGTCGCTGATGCGCTCACCGGTGTGGCTGTCGAGGTTGCCGGTGGGCTCGTCGGCGAACAGCACGTCGGGCTCGGCAGCAAACGCACGGGCGATCGCCACGCGTTGTTGCTCACCACCGGAGAGCTGGCGCGGCGAGTGGGTCAGGCGTTGGCCGAGGCCAACGCGCTGGAGTAATTCGGTGGCACGTTCACGGGCATCTTTGCGGCCGTCGAGTTCCAGCGGCAGCATGACGTTTTCCAGCGCATTCAAGCTGTCGAGCAGTTGAAACGATTGAAAGACGAAACCGACATGCTCGGCACGAATGCGTGCGCGCTGGTCCTCATCGAGATTGCTCAGGCTCTGGCCGGCGAGAATGACTTCGCCACTGCTTGGCAGGTCGAGGCCGGCGAGCAGGCCGAGGAGGGTGGATTTGCCCGAACCGGAGGCGCCGACGATGGCGAGGCTGTCGCCCTTGTTCAGTTCCAGGCTGAGTTCGTGCAGGATAGTCAGTTCACCTTCCGCGCTGGGAACCACTTTGCTGAGGTTCTTCGCGGTGAGAATGCTTGCGCCCATGGAGAATCCGATGCGTGTGTGGTTTTTGAGTGCTGGCCTGGCCTTGATGTGCATGGCCCAGAACGCAGCGGCGGGTACTGTCCTGATCGTTGGCGATAGTATCAGCGCCGGTTTCGGACTGGATACCCGCTTGGGGTGGGTGTCGTTGCTCGAACAACGGCTCAAACAGGAGGGTTTCGACGACAAAGTGGTCAATGCTTCGATCAGCGGCGACACCAGTGCCGGAGGCCAGGCGCGGCTGCCGGCGCTGCTTGCAGAGCATAAGCCGGAACTGGTGATCCTCGAACTGGGTGGCAACGATGGCTTGCGCGGAATGCCGCCAACTCAATTGCAACAAAATCTTGCCTCGATGATCGACAGCTCGCGTCAGAGCGGGGCCAAGGTGCTGCTGCTCGGCATGCAACTGCCGCCCAATTACGGCAAGCGTTACACCGATGCCTTCGCCGAGGTCTACGGCAAACTCGCCGACGATAAAAAGATCCCCCTGGTACCGTTTTTCCTCGACGGCGTCGGCGGTCATCCGGACCTGATGCAGGCCGATGGTCTGCACCCGGCAGTCGGGGCTCAGGGCAAGTTGCTGGAAAATGTCTGGCCGACGCTAAAACCGCTGTTATGAGGCTTTTCTAAGGGCAGGCTTTCGGCTAATGTGGCGCCCCCTTATTTGGAGCCCCCGATGTCGCGTTCTGCCTGGTCCCTGTTTGCCTACCAACTGATCGAGCCTGACGAGCAGCTGGATCTGTTCGCCTGCCAGGAAGTGCGGGTGCATCTGGTGACCCGTCAACTCGAACTCGGTGGCTCGGCCGATCGCACCCTGTGCGGCAGCCTGCTGCCGGCGCAGCCGCGCTGGTCGAGTGTGGATCGCCGGGTGTTTCAGGATCAGCGCCTGTGTTCGTTGTGCCGGGCAATTCTGGAGTCGCAGAAGCGCGGCACCTCGCCGATCTGGCCAGAGCTGCGTTTCGAGCTTTAAGAGCAAAAGATCGCAGCCTGCGTCAGCTCCTGCATGGGTTCGCGTGATCCTGTAGGAGCTGACGAAGGCTGCGATCTTTTCGCATTCAGCACGGTCCATCGGCGTGGCTCCCCGAATATTCAAAGTGCGGTGTACAATCGCGCTCTTATACCCTTGTTGATCATGCGAAGGATTTTCCGGATGTTGCCGCGCTTTCCTGCCGTCACCCGCTGCCTGTCACTTGCCGCCCTGTGTGTGGCCGGTCCCGTTGCTGCATTGGAGTTTCCCCTGCCACCACCTGGTGAAGACATCATCGGTCAGGTGCAGGTAATCAAAGCCAAGTACGAAGACACCTTCGCCGATCTGGGTACGAAGTACGATCTGGGCTACTCGGAGATGGTCGCGGCCAACCCGGGCGTTGATGCCTGGTTGCCGGGGGCCGGCACCGAAATCGTCTTGCCGACCCGTTTCATTCTGCCGCCGGGCCCGCGCGAAGGCATCGTGATCAACCTCGCTGAATACCGCCTCTATTACTTCCCGAAAGGCAAGAACGTGGTTTACACGTTCCCGCTGGGTATCGGTCGTGAAGGTTGGGGTTCGCCAATCGCGCACACCTCGATCACCGCCAAGACGCCAAATCCGACCTGGACGCCTCCAGCGTCGATCAAGGCTGAACATGCCGCCGACGGTGATCCGCTGCCGAACGTAGTGCCGGCCGGCCCTGACAACCCGTTAGGCCCGTTCAAGTTCACCCTGGGCACCCCGGGTTACCTGATCCACGGCTCGAACAAGAAATTCGGTATCGGCATGCGCACCAGCCACGGCTGCTTCCGCATGTTCAACAACAACGTGCTGGAAATGGCCGGCATGGTCCCGGTAGGCACGTCGGTGCGCATCCTCAACGATGCCTACAAGTTCGGCAGCAGTGGCGGCAAGGTTTATCTGGAAGCGCACACGCCGATCGACGACAAGGGCAATCCGTCAGTGGTCGACAAGCACACTGCAGTGATCAACGCGATGCTCAAGCGTGAAGACGTCACCAGCAACCTGCGCGTGAACTGGGATGTGGTACGGGATGTAGTCGCGGCCGAAGATGGCCTGCCGACGGAAATCGGCACACCGAGTACCTCGGCGCCGATGGTCTCGAGCACACCGATCGATTTGCAGCAGTAAGTCGGCGTTCAGAACCCGCCAATGTGTAAAGCGTCGGCGGTTTTTTTATTGCCCGGACAAAAGCTTCAGGCACAAAAAAGCCGACCCAGACATCGGATCGGCTTGATAACAATCCCGAGGGATTATTACTTGCGGCTAGCTTTGTCCAGCATGCGCAGAGCACGCTCGTTAGCTTCGTCAGCAGTCTGTTGTGCTTTTTGAGCAGCAGCCAGAGCTTCATCAGCTTTACGGTAAGCTTCGTCTGCACGAGCCTGGGAGCGAGCAGCTGCGTCTTCAGTAGCGGTCAGACGTGCTTCGGTTTCTTTCGATGCGCTGCTGCAACCGGTAGCCAGAACTGCGGCCAGAGCCAGAGCAGAGAATTTCAGAACGTTGTTCATCGTGTTCCCCTTCAAGGACTTTCAATTAAGTGGCTGTCTCCTCACGATTGAGGAAATAGCCGGCGTACATACTACCCATTACTTGTAGTAAGTAAACTGACGTAAGGCAAGAAGCAAAAAAAATTGTAGGCGTTGATTCTTTTTCGAGCAACTTTTAACTGCGTTGTTTAAAAAATACCCAGCTGCAAGCCCCGAGCTGAGCGAGTTAATGAGAAAAAGTTCCCGTTGCCATGTGCTGTTTTTGCAGTCTTGGCTAAAGTCTGTCTAGATGAATTCGTCCACACTTTTGTTCCGATTTTGCGTGCTGCTTCGCTTATCTTTGTCCATGTTGAGGTGACTTTAAAAAAGGCTGCACGTCTTAAGTCTCAACATCCGGCAATGTTCAGGTGAGTGGCCCGGGAAGATCTTCTCCCCAGTCACCTCTGCGTCCATCGGAGCAACCCCCGTCAACCCGCTTGATGACGAGCGTACCTTGAGCATTTTTGCCAATGGTGCCTACTATTTATCAGGTGCCAGGTTGCGCGAGATCGGTGTGGCTCTTCTCGGTGTCCATCAGGCACGGGGTGGCGTAGATGTTCCTTCGCCGGAAAAACATCGGTAAGGTAGGGGTCAGAATTCAAGACCCGCGAGGAGTAGTGATGAGCGAGGCGTTGTCCATCCACCATGACCAGGCTGGTCATCAGTTCGAGACCAATGTGGACGGTCATCGTGCCTACCTGACCTATATGGATCTGGGGAAACAGACCCTGGATATCTATCGCACGTTTGTGCCCAACGCCCTGCGTGGCCGTGGCATTGCCGCAGCGCTGACCGAAAGCGCGCTGCAGTACGCCGAAGAAATGGGCTACACGGTGATCCCGTCGTGCTCTTACGTTGAGCGCTACATGGAGCGCCATCAGCGCCGCGCCGCGAAGATCTGAATCGCACACACAAAAACGCCGGGCATTGCCCGGCGTTTTTTTATGCCTGTAAAACGCTGATCAACTGCGCTGGCGTTTCGGCAGAACATCCTTGAGCTTGGCGTGCATGCTGCGCAGGGTGTTCTCGGTGGCGGACCAGTCGATGCAGGCATCGGTGATCGACACGCCGTATTGCAGGTCGGCGAGATCTTTCGGAATCGCCTGGCAGCCCCAGTTCAGGTGACTTTCGACCATCAGGCCGATGATCGACTGGTTGCCTTCGAGGATCTGGTTGGCGACGTTCTCCATCACCAGCGGTTGCAGGGCCGGATCCTTGTTGGAGTTGGCGTGGCTGCAATCGACCATGATGTTCGGCTTGATCTTCGCCTTGTCCAGCGCCTGTTCGCACAGGGCCACGCTGACCGAATCGTAGTTCGGCTTGCCGTTGCCACCGCGCAGCACCACGTGACCGTAGGCGTTGCCTTTGGTGGTGACGATCGACACGCCACCTTCCTGGTTGATACCGAGGAAACGGTGCGGGCTGGACACCGACTGCAAGGCGTTGATCGCCACAGTCAGGCCGCCGTCGGTGCCGTTCTTGAAGCCGACGGCCGAGGACAGGCCGGAGGCCATTTCCCGGTGGGTTTGCGATTCGGTGGTACGCGCGCCAATGGCCGACCAACTGATCAGGTCCTGCAGATACTGCGGGGAGATCGGGTCGAGGGCTTCGGTCGCGGTCGGCAGGCCTTTTTCGGCCAGATCCAGCAGCAACTGACGACCGATGTGCAGACCGTCCTGGATCTTGAACGAGTCGTCCAGATACGGATCGTTGATCAGGCCTTTCCAGCCGACGGTGGTGCGTGGCTTCTCGAAATACACGCGCATGACCAGATACAGGGTGTCGGAGACTTCCGCCGCCAGCACCTTGAGGCGATCGGCGTACTCGTGGGCAGCCTTGATATCGTGGATCGAGCACGGGCCGATCACTACGAACAGACGGTGGTCGGTGCCATCAAGAATGTTGCGAATGACTTCGCGGCCCTTGGTGACGGTGCGCAGGGCAGCATCGCTCAGAGGGATATCACGCTTGAGCTGATCGGGAGTGATCAGGGTCTCGTTAGAGGCGACGTTTAGGTCGTTGATCGGTAAATCAGCCATCGTTTACTCGTCAGGTCACGGGTGCCGGCCGCCAGCGATCCCCGCGCGGCGGAGCACAGCAGATTAAAGCGCGTCGGGGAGCGGAACCTTAGCGCGTAAAGCGCCTGCTCGACAATGGGCATGTAACGGTTTAGAGAAGAGCGTCAGTCCAGCACTGGCTGGGCGAAAGCCTTGCGCACGCTGTCGTGGGAGAACTCGTCGGCGTGTTGCTCGACCCATTGCAGGGCCACCGCCTGAATTTCTTGCAGGTCATCGTGGGTGTCGTGCATGCGGCAGTAGCGCTCGATCTGACACACTTGCTCACCCATTCGCGCACTGAACAGCGTCTGCTCATCGGTAAACGCGATGCCCACCAGATAGCCTTTTTTGCGCCGCAGGCACCACGCCACGTAGCCCGGATAACAAATGTCGGCATTCAGTGACGGCATGCGCACTTGCAGCGCTGTGCCATGGCGCCAGGCACGGTGGTAATTGCAAGCGATGCCGCCGAGGCTGATAGTGTGCAGCTGTTGCCTGGAAATACACTCAGGCTTGAGCAAGGTTAATTCAACCGGCACCTCGTCCGGATGAGGAATGAAACGTCCCATGAGCACAGACTCCCTGTGTCGGCCATTTGACATTGTTTCCCCCAGTATAGTGGTCGAATCCGAACTGACCGATTTCGACGCCGATCAACGGCTATTGGCGATGAGCGGCGTTTCGCTGGTGATTTTCACCAGTGTCGGCTGCGCGAGTTGCCGTTATGCCCGCGAAGTGTTGCCGGATATGGCGTTGGCCATCGATCGCCTGTGCTGGATCGATGCCGGCGACAACGGCGGGTTGGTGGAGCGCTATCAGGTCTTTCATTTGCCGGCGCTGTTTGTGGTGCGCGACGGCGAGTTCTTTGGGGCATTGCACACGCGCCTGACGGCCGATGCGCTGAACGCAGCGCTGGCGCAGGCACTGGGTCGAATTGCAGAGGAGTTGCCATGATGGGGGCAGTGAATAAACCGGTCGTAGGAATTATCGGCACCGGCGCGATTGGTGGTTTTTACGGTGTGATGCTGGCGCGTGCCGGTTTCGACGTGCACTTTCTGTTGCGCAGCGAGTTTTCGGCGGTGGCTGAGCGTGGCTTGCAAATCAACAGCGCGGTGCATGGCCCGCTGACGTTGCATCCAGCGCAGGCCTATTCGTCCGCCGAAGACATGCCCAAGTGCGACTGGTTGCTGGTGGGGGCGAAAACCACCAGCAACGCCGGCCTCGCGCCTTCAATCATTCAAGCGGCCAAACCCGATGCGAAAGTGCTGGTCCTGCAAAACGGTCTCGACGTCGAGGACAGCCTGCGTGAACTGCTTCCCGATTCTCTTCACCTGCTGGGCGGTTTGTGCCTGATCTGCGTGCATCGTGAGGGACCTGGACAAGTCACCCACCAAGCCTTGGGCGCGGTGAATGTCGGTTATCACAGCGGTCCGGCCAGCGATGACGCCGCACGTATGGCGATTGTCGAGGAGGGTTGCGGGTTGTTCCGCGCTGCCGGGATCGATTCCCAGGCGATGCCCAATCTGCGGCAGGCGCGCTGGCAGAAACTGGTGTGGAATATTCCCTACAACGGACTTTCGGTGCTGCTCGGTGCCGGCACCACGCCGCTGATGGCCGATGCCGACAGCCGCGCGTTGATCCAGGCGTTGATGGCCGAAGTGGTTCAGGGCGCCAAAGCGTGCGGCCACGACGTGCCGCCGGGATACGCCGACTATCTGTTCATGATGACCGAGAAAATGCCCGACTACTGGCCGAGCATGTACCACGACTTTTTACACAAGCGACCGCTGGAGCTGGAAGCGATCTACGCTCGGCCATTGGCGGCAGCGAAAGCCGCGGGTTGTGAGTTGCCGCGAATCGAAGCGTTGTATCGCAATTTAAGTTTTATCGACCGGCGCAACGTTTAAGCCGGTCGTTCTGGGGGAAGGCATGGCCGAGAACATCGATGACAAACTGGTGCTGGCGATTTCGTCGCGCGCCTTGTTCGACCTGAGCGAGAGCCACAAGGTCTATCTGTCGAGCGGCGTCGAAGCCTATCGGCAATATCAGATCGAACACGAGGACGAGATTCTTGCGCCCGGCGATGCATTCCCGCTGGTGGAAAAGCTTCTGAATCTGAACAGTCGCCTCGGCCGCGCGCGGGTCGAGGTCATTCTGGTCTCGCGCAACAGCGCCGACACCGGCCTGCGCGTATTCAACTCGATTCATCATTATGGTCTGGCGATTTCCCGCGCCGCGTTTGTCGGCGGGCGCAGTCCGTATCCGTATCTGAAAGCTTTTGGTTGCGACCTGTTTCTGTCGACGCATGCCGAAGACGTGCGCGCGGCACTGGACGCCGGATTCGCAGCGGCGACGATTCTGTCCGGTGGTGCCAGTCGTGCGGCCAGTGACGAATTGCGCATCGCCTTCGACGGTGACGCGGTGATTTTTTCCGATGAGTCGGAGCGTGTCTATCAGTCCGGCGGGCTCGAAGCGTTCCAGGCCAAGGAGCGCGAATCGGCGCGCGAGCCGCTGCGCGGCGGGCCGTTCAAGGGGTTTCTGGCGGCGCTCAATTTGCTCCAGCGCGAGTTTCCCGATGACGACTGCCCGATCCGCACGGCGCTGGTCACCGCGCGTTCGGCACCGGCCCATGAACGGGTGATCCGCACCTTGCGCGAGTGGGATATCCGTCTCGACGAATCCCTGTTTCTCGGCGGCCTGACCAAATCGGCGTTTCTCGAAGCATTCGCCGCCGACGTGTTTTTCGACGATCAGGCTGGCCACTGCGAACTCGCCCGCGAAGTCGTTGCCACTGGCCACGTGCCGCACGGCATCAGCAACGAACCGTCGATCTAAAGCCCTTTGGTTCAAGACGTTGCGTCGCACGTCGTACTCGCCAAGGCACTGCTAAGCTGAATCAAATCTCCGCCATGTTGGCACGCGAGGAGGTCATATGATTCGTTCGATGCTGTATGCCACTGACCTCGGTCTGTACGCACCGTTAGTGATGCAGCATGCCTTGGCGTTGGCGCGAACGTTCAATGCCGATTTGTACGTGGTGCACGCGGTGGAGCCGATGGGGCTGTTTGCCGAATCGGTGTTGCAGAGTTACCTCGACGAGCAGGCATTGAACGAATTTCACAGCCAGGGTCTGAAAACTGTCATCGCCAATATCGAGCAGCGGGTACTGGAAAGTTTTCGCGAAGAACTGGGAGATGAAGGCGAGCAGGATCTGCAGCGTATTCGCGCCGTGCGCGTGCTGCAGGGCGATCCGTCGCAGGTGATTCTCGACCAGGTGCAGAAACTCTCTGTCGATCTGCTGATCGTAGGCAGTCACAGCCACGGGGTGGGCGCGGAAACGCCGTTGGGGCGCACGGCAGCGCGGGTCCTGCAATTGTCCAAGGTGCCGGTTTATCTGGTGCCGTTAGTGGAGCGGCGGCGGCGGGAGGATCGCTGAAGCAGGAATAATGGCGCTTTGATAAAAAAGTTCTAGATTTATTATTCAAACCATTAATATAGTTATATACCGTCGCTGATGCCCGTGGCGTCTACCTGCTTTGAGGGATACATATGAAGCTTCAACAACTGCGCTACATCTGGGAAGTGGCGCACCACGACCTCAACGTTTCCGCTACAGCCCAAAGCCTTTACACCTCGCAACCGGGCATCAGTAAACAAATCCGCCTGCTGGAAGACGAACTCGGCGTCGAAGTGTTTGCCCGCAGCGGCAAACACCTGACCCGCGTGACCCCGGCCGGCGAGCGCATCATCACCACCGCCGGTGAGATTCTGCGCAAGGTCGAAAGCATCAAGCAGATCGCCCAGGAATTCTCCAACGAGAAGAAAGGCACTCTGTCGATCGCCACCACCCACACCCAGGCACGTTATGCGCTGCCACCGGTGATCAGCAATTTCATCAAGCAATACCCTGACGTGGCGCTGCACATGCACCAGGGTTCGCCGATGCAAATTGCCGAAATGGCTGCTGACGGCACCGTCGATTTCGCCATTGCCACCGAAGCGCTGGAGCTGTTCGGCGATCTGGTGATGATGCCGTGCTACCGCTGGAACCGTTGTGTGGTCGTGCCGCAGGGTCACCCGTTGACCAAACTGCCGAAGCTCACACTGGAAGCACTGGCCGAATACCCGATCGTGACTTACGTATTTGGTTTCACCGGTCGTTCGAAACTCGACGAAGCTTTCAGCCATCGCGGCCTGACGCCGAAAGTGGTGTTCACCGCCGCTGACGCCGACGTGATCAAGACTTACGTGCGCCTGGGTCTGGGTGTGGGCATCGTCGCTAAAATGGCGGTCGACACCAAACTCGACAACGACCTGGTGGTGCTGGATGCCAGCGAACTGTTCGAATCGAGCATTACCAAAATCGGTTTCCGTCGCGGTACCTTCTTGCGCGGCTTCATGTGCGACTTCATCGAGAAATTCGCCCCGCACCTGACCCGCGAAGTCATGGCCAAAGCCATTCAGTGCCACAACAAGCAGGAACTGGAAGAGCTGTTCGACGGCGTCGAACTGCCGGTTCACTGATCAACTACCTTAAAGCACCTCGGTGACAGCAAACTGTTGCCGGGTGCCCGCCACCAGAATCTCCACCTCATCACCTTCGCACTTGCCCAAAAGACCTTTGCCCAGCGGCGAGCGCGGAGTGATGACGGTAATCGGCTGACCGACCACATCGACTTTCAGCCCTGCCGCATCCGGCGCCAGAAACAGCCATTGCTCGCGACCCTTTTCGTCTTCCAGGCCGAGCAGGGCGCCGACTTCGATGCCGCGGTTTTCATCGTAGGCACGCAGCGTCAGGTTCTGACACAGCGCCAGTGACTGACGGATTTCCTCGACCCGTTTCGCTTGTCCGGCTGCCAGGTACGACGCTTCCAGGCCCAGCGTGTCGTACTTGTTTTCGGCAATATTCTCTTCGTGTGTTGCGGTTTCGTAGGCGGTTTGCGCGGCGCGTTCGGCGATGTCGAGATCGACGCGCAATTTGTCGAGAATCAGTTGGTGGACGATGTGCTTGTTCATGATCAATCGCAGAATTGCAAAACGTTGGCGCGGGATTTTTCGCTGGGAGCCGTCTGATCTTGTTGCAACCAGAACTGGCATTTTGGATTGGACAGATTACGCGTGCTGCCACGCGCCTGATCCAGACGCGCCTGCTGCTCGTTCTTGCGCAGGTTTTCTTCGTACTGTTCGAACAGCGGGCTTGGCGGCGGAATATCTGGCTGAGGCTGGACTACCGCCGGCGGGTGGGCCAATTGCTGCACCGCCTGAGCAACCGGTGCCAGTTGTTCTTTGAACAGGAAATGCGCCAGTAGCCAGCAGGTCAGTGCTATGGCAAGGAAGCCCAGCCACATACCCAAGGCAATGCTGCCGGTCAAATGCAGCGCGCTAAGCTGAACAGGCAACGGGCGGTGCGGGTTGGGGCGATAGGGCATGGCTGCCTCCTGGCGGATGATTGCGGGCAAGTGGCGATTGTCGCACGAAGATTAATCGCCGTCGGCTCTTCTGCGCGAGGTCATTTATGCGGACAATCGCTGCTTTTGCCAACGGGAGTCTTGAATGGCGCAATTGAAAACCCGCTGGGATATTTTCTGCACAGTGGTCGACAACTTTGGCGACATTGGCGTGACCTGGCGTCTGGCCCGGCAATTGGCGGCCGAACACGGTTTGACGGTGCGACTGTGGGTCGATGATCTGCGCGCATTCGAACGTATTTGCCCGGCGATCGAGATCAACGCCGCGCAGCAATGGCAGCAAGGTGTCGAAGTGCGGCACTGGCCGGCCGCGTGGGTGCACACAGATGCGGCGGATGTGGTGATCGCCGCGTTTGCCTGTCAATTACCCAGTGATTACATGGACGCGATGGCCGGGCGTGAACAGCCGCCGCTGTGGATGAACCTCGACTATCTCAGCGCTGAAGACTGGGTGATTGGCTGTCACGGGTTGCCGTCGGTCAAATACAAAAACGTGCAGAAAATCTTCTTCTTTCCAGGCTTTCAGCCGGGGACTGGCGGGCTGTTGCGTGAGCGCGGATTGATCGAGCAACGTCGGCAGTTTCAGCAGGATGCCGAGGCTCAGCAGCGGTTTCTGCAAGGTCTGGGGGTCGATCGTGCAGCGGGTGCGCAACTGATTTCGCTGTTTGCCTACGAGAATGCCGGGCTGGCGAGTTGGCTTGATGTGCTGGCGGCCGATGCAGCGCCGACCCATCTGCTGGTGCCGGAAGGGCGGATTCTTGGCGATGTCGCACGCTGGCTCGGCGTGGAAACCCTGGCGGTCGGCGCGATACAGGTGCGCCAGTCGCTGACCGTGCAGGTATTGCCGTTCGTCCGTCAGGATCAATATGACCACTTGCTCTGGTGCTGTGATTTCAATGCCGTGCGCGGTGAAGACTCGTTCGTTCGTGCGCAATGGGCTGGGCTGCCGATGCTCTGGCACATCTATCAGCAGGACGAAGACATCCATCTGGACAAGCTCGACGCTTTCCTCGCGCTCTACACAAAAGGCCTGTCACCGGCCGCTGCCGAGGCGATGAACGGTCTCTGGCGCGCCTGGAGTGCCGGTCAACCCATCGGTGAACACTGGCTCGCCGCCCGTAATCATTGGCCAGAACTGCAGAAAAATGCCGAAGCGTGGTGTCTGGAACAAGGCTTGCAGGCCGATCTTGCCGCAGCGCTGGTACAGTTTTACCTAAATTGGATATGATACGCGGCCTAGATTTTTGTAAATCCCATCCAAATTCGGATATTCGCAATGAAAACTGGTAAAGAACTGAAACCCGGTACCGTGATCCGTCTCGAAAACGATCCTTGGCTGGTTCAGAAAGCTGAATTCACCAAATCGGGCCGTAACAGCGCGATCATGAAGACCAAGCTGAAAAACCTGCTGACCGGTTACAAGACCGAGATCGTTTACAGCGCTGACGACAAACTGGACGACGTAATCCTCGACCGCAAAGAAGCGACCCTGTCCTTCATCAGCGGCGACACCTACACGTTCATGGACACCACCGACTACACCATGTACGAGCTGAACGCTGAAGACATCGAAGCTGTTCTGCCTTTCGTTGAAGAAGGCATGACCGATGTTTGCGAAGCGATCTTCTTCGAAGAGCGTCTGGTTTCCGTAGAGCTGCCGACCACCATCGTGCGCGTAGTTGACTACACCGAAGGTTCGGCTCGCGGCGACACTTCCGGCAAAGTCATGAAGCCAGCCAAGCTGGCTAACGGTACTGAGCTGCAGGTTGCTGACTTCATCGAAATCGGTGACAAGATCGAAATCGACACCCGCGAAGGCGGTTCCTACAAAGGCCGTGCTAAATAAGCATCGGTTTTTGCGGAAAGAAAAAGCCCGACCATTGAGTCGGGCTTTTTTGTGCCTGCGATTTGTGTCTGGTTTCAGACGGTGACGTGCAGACGTACATCGACATTGCCACGGGTGGCGTTGGAGTACGGGCAGACCTGGTGGGCCGCATCGACCAGCGATTGCGCGTCGGCTTGTTCCAGACCGGGCAGGCTGATGTGCAGATCGATGTCCAGACCGAAGCCGCCAGGGATCTGGCCGATACCGACGTGGGCGGTGATCGAGGCGTCGTCAGGGATTTTGCGTTTGGTCTGGCTGGCGACGAATTTCAGAGCGCCGATGAAGCAGGCCGAGTAGCCGGCAGCGAACAGTTGCTCAGGGTTGGTCGCCGCGCCGCCAGCACCGCCGAGTTCTTTCGGGGTGGCGAGTTTGACGTCGAGGATGTTGTCGCTGGAGATCGCACGACCATCACGGCCGCCAGTGGAGGTTGCGATTGCGGTGTAGAGAGTTTGCATGGTGTGAGCCTCATTGGTTGTGTTTGTGTGCGCTAATTGTTTGCGCGCTAAGTAAGTGCGAGGTGAATGTATCGCGTGAATATTTAGTGCGCAAGATAAATTTTTGAGAAATCTGCGTTTCGACGAAAAGACGGTTATTGGAGGCGGGCTGTAAGGCTTGATTCAGAGCGGATTGCGCGGGAGGCAGGTGTTGGAAAATATTTTGCTGGCGATGAAATCAATGTGGGAGCGAGCCTGCTCGCGAATAGGATCTCTCATGCAACAAATCAGTCGGCTGACAGACCGCATTCGCGAGCAGGCTCGCTCCCACAGGGGGACAGTATTGGCTTTAGATCAGGCTGTTCTGTAGATGGCTACGCAGCGCCTGCAACTCCGCTTGCAGGTGTTGCAGGCGTTCCAGGGTGAAGCCGCTGGCGCCGAGGATGCATTGCGGAACGGTCTGGGCTTTTTCTTTCAGCGCTTGGCCTTGTTCGGTCAGTTCAACAATCACCACCCGCTCATCCTCACGACTGCGCGTACGGCTGAGCAAACCTTCGCCTTCCAGGCGTTTGAGCAGCGGAGTCAGCGAGCCAGGATCCGTCAGCAACCGCGAGCTGATTTCTCCGACGGTCAAACCGTCCTTCTCCCACAACACCATCATCGCCAGGTACTGCGGATAGGTCAGGTTCAAGGCTTGCAGCAAAGGCTTGTAGACCTTGGTCATCATCAGTGAAGTGGAATGCAGGGCGAAGCAGGCCTGGTTATCCAGCAGCAGGTCGTCGCAGGTGTCGCGTTCGGAAGTCATGTCAAAGCCTTGTTCGGTGATGGTCATGAATCTAGCGCTCGAATCTTTAATGCGCCAGATAATTCTCCGGATCTAATGGCGTCCCAGATCCCGTTGCAGTGCCAGATCCCACGGCGGCACGGGACTGAATCGGGTCTTCAGGTATTCGAGGAGCAAACGGCTGCGCGAGTGGGTTTGTTGCTCCATGCGCAGTGCGTAGATGCCGGTTGATTCCGGGCTTGGCAGGCCGTTTTCGCAGAACAGCGGTACCAGTTCTCCGCGCAGCAGATATTCGCTCGCCAGCCAGGTCGGCAAGTGCGCAACCCCTAACCCCGCCAAAGCGCCACACACCAGCGCCTCGGCATTGTTGGCGCTCATGCGGATGCGCGCCGGGCGGTGCAAGTGCATCTGGCCGTCGTGCTCGAACCGCCAGGCGAAGGGCGGGGCCAGGCCTTCCCAATCCAGACCATCATGCTCACCGAGTTGCGCCGGACTGCCGGGCACGCCCCGGCGTTTGAGATAGTCCGGACTGGCGCAGGCAATACGCACCATGCTCGCCAATGGCGTGGCCACCAGTCGTGTATCAGCCATTTGTCCGGCGCGCAGCACCAGATCAACCTTGCCCAGGTTTGAGCCGCCCATGTCGACGAAACTGTCGATCAAGTGCAACTGCACATCCAGGCCCGGATACAGAACGAGAAAGTCGGCAATCACCGGCGCCAGATGCCGGCGTCCGAACGCGGCGGGTGCATCAATGCGAATAAGTCCTTCCGGCGCACTGCTGAGCGACACGGCTTCGGCGCGGGCCAGTTGCAACTCGGCGACAATCCGCCGGGCGCGTTCAGCAAACGCCAGGCCGGCGGGCGTCGCGCGAACTGCATGGGTGCTGCGAACAAATAACTGGCTGCCGACGGCGCTTTCCAGGCTATCGATCCGTCGCGCGACGGCCGAAGGTGTCAGCGGATGTCGGCGCGAGGCGGCGGAAAAACTGCCACTCTCCAACACATCAAGAAACAGCCCTAATTGTTCAGTCAGTTGATTGGGGTTCATAAGAACTCACGCTTGTGCGAAATCGGCACAGCCATTGTGCGTTGCTGTGCGTTTCCCCGCCAGCCACGACTGCGTAGGATGAATCGCCTGACGTAAGAGGAATTCAGCTGTGATGGAGTTTTTGTTGTACCTGTTGTTTGGCGCTGCCCTTGGCACACTTGGCGGCATCTTCGGCATCGGCGGTGGTTTGATTGCCATTCCGTTGCTCGGCGTGTGGTTTGGCCTTGATCAACAGATCGCCCAAGGTACGGCGCTGGTCATGGTCGTACCGAACGTGATGCTGGCGCTGTGGCGGTATCACCAGCGCAATCGCATCGAACTGCGGCATGCGCTGCCCTTGGCGGTGATGGGTTTCTGCTTTGCCTGGATCGGTTCGATCTGGGCAGTGGGCATTGATGCGCAAACCATGCGCATCGGCTTTGTGGCTTTTCTTGTGGTGCTCTCGGCGTACAACCTGTTGAAGATGTTCGGCAAGCAACCTGCTGCGACTTCCGAAATGCGTTATTCCTGGCCGTGGCTTGGCGTGCTTGGCGCGGCGTCCGGGACCATGGGCGGTTTATTCGGTGTCGGTGGGGCGGTGGTGGCTACGCCAGTGCTGACCAGCCTGTTCGGCACCACGCAGGTCGTCGCCCAAGGCCTGTCGCTGGCGCTGGCGTTGCCAAGCACCGGCGTGACCCTGGTCACCTACGCGGTGCATCACGAAGTGGACTGGATGATCGGCCTGCCGCTGGCCATCGGTGGTCTGGCGAGTATCAGTTGGGGAGTGAAAGTTGCCCACGCCATGCCGGAAAAACTCCTGCGCGGGCTGTTCTGCGGTTTTCTGGTGCTGTGTGCGGTGATGCTCGCGTTTAAAGTTTAAAGCCCTCGACGATGTGCTCGGCCAGGCACTCGGTGATCGGCGACGGATTGTTCAGGTTGCGGATCAGCATGATGCTGGCTTCGGGCAACAGCGGCAGATCCTCGGAGGCGCCAAGAATGCGCATGTCCGGGGTTATCAAACTCTCCAGTTGCGCGGTAATCGCCAGACCGGCGCTCACCACCGCCATCAGCGCCGAGAGGCTGGTGCTGTTGTAAGCGATGCGGTATTCGCGGCCCATCGCATCCAGCGCATTACACGCCCACAAGCGGCAGAAACAATCACTGTTGAACATCGCCAAGGGCAGTGGCGTTTGTTCGTGGGCGCTGAAATTCTGCGCCTCGGCCCAGACAAACCGTTCTTTGCGCAGCAACTGGCCGATTTCGTTGCCCGGCTCGCGGGTGACGATCGACAAGTCCAGGTCAGTGCGCTGCAACAGTTGTTTGGTCGACTCGCAATGCACTTCGATCTGGATCAGCGGATAGAACTGTGCAAACCGCGACAGGATCCCCGGCAGAAACCGCATCACGTAATCATCCGGCGTGCCGATGCGCACGGTGCCGACCATGTGCGGCTCGCGCAGCGTGTTGAACACTTCGCTGTGCAACTTGAGGATGCGCCGCGCGTAACCGAGCAGCACCTGGCCTTCAGCGGTCAGGCGCACCTGGCGGCCGTCGCGCTCGAACAACTGCCGCTGCAAGACGTCTTCTTCCAGGCGCTTCATCTGCATGCTCACCGCCGACTGCGTGCGGTTGACCATTTCGCCGGCGCGGGTGAAACCGCCCTGATCAGCGATGGCGACGAAGGTGCGCAGGACATCGGTATCGATACTGGGGTAGGCCGACAATTGATGAATCTCCGTGATGCATGCCATCAGAAACATTCGTTGGATTGATCTTAGCGCCGGCGCGAGACTTGAGCCATCCACAAAGGAGGCAACACGATGAAAGGTCAAAGAGAGTATGTAGACGACGCAAAATTTTCCGGCCACGGCCATATCGTTTCCGACCTGTTGCACAAGTTTAGCCGCTGGTACGAATTGCACCGTGAACGCGAGTTGCTTGCCAGTCTGAGCGACGAAGCGTTGAAGGATATCGGGGTCAGTCGTGCCGACGTTGAACACGAAGCCGTGCGGCCGTTCTGGGATGACCCGATGCATAAATGACCGCTGCATAAATGATGAGCAGAGCGCTACACAAACCCACTTCCAGTGAGGTAGGTTGCGAGCAGACAAGGAGATGCTCATGCCCGCAACAGTATCCTTTTCCCTCAAACAGGCGCGACGACTGGCGCTGGCGGCCCAAGGCTTCAACGGGCGCCAGCCGCCGACTGTCATGGCGCCGCACCTCAACCGGCTGATCGAACGGCTGGGCTTGTTGCAAATCGATTCCGTCAACGCCGTAGTGCGTTCGCACTACCTGCCGCTGTTTTCCCGTCTCGGTTCCTATTCTTCCGATTTGCTCGACCAGGCCGCCTGGAGTTCGGGCCGACGTCGCACGTTGTTCGAATACTGGGGCCATGAAGCGTCGCTGCTGCCGCTGTCGATGTATCCGTTATTGTGCTGGCGGATGCAGCGGGCCAGGCGGGGCGAGGATATTTATCAGCAACTGGCCAAATTCGGTCGCGAGCAGCAGGACGTGGTTCGTCGGGTCTTGAATTCGGTGGAAGAGCAGGGCGCACTCGGGGCCGGCAGTCTGTCGACCCGTGAAGACAAGGCCGGACCGTGGTGGGACTGGAGCGCGGAAAAGCATGCGCTGGAGTGGTTGTTCGCCGCCGGTGAAGTGACGGTGGCGGGGCGTCGCGGATTTGAGCGTTTGTATGATCTGCCTGAGCGGGTGATTCCCTCTTCGATCCTTCAGCAAGCGTTACCTGACGAGGCTGAGGCGCAGCGTGGGTTGCTGCTGCACGCGGTGCAGGCACTGGGCGTCGGCACTGAAAAAGACCTGCGTGATTACTTTCGCCTGAACCCGGCGGATGCGCGTCCGCGTCTGGCCGAACTGGTTGAAGCAGGGCAACTGCAAATGTGCGAAGTCGCCGGTTGGCGGCAAATAGCCTATTGCCTGCCGGAGCCGAAAGTCCCACGCAAGGTGGCGGCCAGTGCGCTGTTGTCGCCCTTCGATTCATTGATCTGGGAGCGCAGCCGCACTGAGCGTTTGTTCGATTTTCGCTATCGGCTGGAGATTTACACACCGCAGGACAAGCGGGTTTACGGCTATTACGTGTTGCCGTTTTTGCACAACGAGCGGATTGCCGCGCGGGTTGATCTGCGTGCGGAACGGGCGGCCGGGCAGTTGGCAGTGCATGCGGTACACGAGGAAGAGCCGGGGCTGGATGAGCAGGGGATGCTGGCGCTGGCGGTGAATTTGCAGCGGATGGCGGATTGGCTGGGGCTGGCGCGGGTGCAGTTGAATTGTCAGCGCGAGAGTGCAGCGCGGTTGCGGGTGGCATTGGCGCAGATTGGGGGCGACTGACCTGACGCCATCGCTGGCAAGCCAGACTCCCACAGTGTCCGCGTCGTACCTGTATTTTGTGATCGACGCGATCACTGTGGGAGCCTGGCTTGCCAGCGATGAGGCCAGCCAAGGCGCTAAAGAGGTCGAACCTTAGCGGCGAACCTGTTTCAGGGTTTCGGCAATCAGGAACGCCAACTCCAGCGACTGATCAGCATTCATCCGTGGATCACAGTGGGTGTGATAGCGATCCGACAATCCGTCTTCAGTAATCGGCCGCGCACCACCAATGCACTCGGTGACATTCTGCCCGGTCATTTCAATATGAATGCCGCCGGCATAACTGCCTTCCGCTTCGTGCACCTGGAAGAACTGCTTCACCTCGCCAAGGATCTGTGCAAAGTCGCGGGTCTTGTAGCCGCTGCTGGCCTTGATGGTGTTGCCGTGCATCGGGTCGGAACTCCACAGCACTTGCTTGCCTTCACGCTGCACCGCGCGGATCAGCGCTGGCAGATGATCGCCGACCTTGTTCGCGCCCATCCGCGCAATCAGGTTCAGGCGCCCCGGATCGTTGTCCGGGTTGAGCACATCGATCAGGCGGATCAGATCGTCGGGATCCATGCTCGGGCCGACCTTCACGCCGATCGGGTTGTTCACGCCACGCAGGAATTCGACGTGAGCGCCGTCAAGCTGACGGGTGCGGTCGCCGATCCACAGCATGTGCGCCGAGCAATCGTAGTAATCGTTGGTCAGGCTGTCGCGGCGTACGAAGGCTTCTTCGTAGTTCAGCAGCAACGCTTCGTGGGCGGTGAAGAAACTGGTTTCGCGCAGTTGCGGCGAGCTGTCCATGCCACAGGCGCGCATGAACGCCAGGGTTTCATCGATGCGGTCGGCGAGGTGGCTGTACTTCTCGGCCAGCGCCGAGTTGGCGATGAAGTCGAGGTTCCACTTGTGCACCTGATGCAGGTCGGCAAAGCCGCCCTGAGCGAACGCGCGCAGCAGGTTCAGCGTGGCGGTGGACTGGTGATAGGACTGCAGTAGACGCTCCGGATCCGGTACGCGACTTTTCTCGTCGAAACCGATGCCGTTGACGATGTCGCCGCGATAAGCCGGCAGGGTCACGCCATCGATTGTTTCGTCGTTGGCCGAGCGCGGCTTGGCGAACTGGCCAGCCATGCGCCCGACCTTGACCACCGGGCAACCGGCGGCAAAGGTCATGACGATCGCCATTTGCAGCAACACTTTAAAGGTGTCGCGAATTTTCGCTGCGGAGAATTCGGCGAAGCTTTCCGCACAATCGCCGCCCTGCAGCAGGAAGGCCCGGCCCTGAGTGACTTCGGCAAACTGACGGCGCAGTTCGCGCGCTTCGCCGGCAAACACCAGTGGCGGATAACTGGCCAGGGTTTGCTCGACCTGGCGCAGGTGCGCGGCGTCGGGGTATTGAGGTTGTTGCTGGATCGGCAGGGCGCGCCAGCTGTCAGGGCTCCACGGTTGGCTCATCACGGTCTCTAGGGGTCTACGCACGGAAGGCCATGTTAGCAGCAATTAGTGCGTGACCTGCTGCTGCCCCATCACCGACAATCGCCGCTTTGCCACGGCGCCACAGCGGTGCCATCGCGTCACCGCGCCCGGTGACCATCAGGAGACGAAATGACTGAGGAGCGCGTCGAGCATCTGCTCGCCGAAGTACAGGATGAGTTCGGCGTGATTCGCGTGCTGGAAGTGGCCGATTACCGCTTTCTCGAGTTCGGCGATGCGATCGAGCAGAGCTGCGTGTTCACCGCCGACCCGAGCTGGCTCGAATACGATTACACCCGCGCAATGCTGATCGGCGCGTTGTGCCATGAGCAGCCGGAGAGCGCGCTGTTTCTCGGACTGGGCGCCGGGACGCTGACTCAGGCTTGTCTCAAGTTTCTGCCGCTGGAAGATGTCGAAGCCATTGAACTGCGTCCGGATGTGCCGCGCCTGGCCATCGAATACCTTGGCCTGGACGATGATCCACGCCTGTACATTCGCGTCGGCGACGCGCTGGAGTTGCTGCCGAGCGCTGAGCCGGCGGATCTGATTTTCGTCGATCTGTATACCGATGTCGGGCCGGGCGTCGGGCATCTGGCCTGGAGTTTTCTTGGCGACTGTCAGAAACGCTTGAATCCGGGTGGCTGGCTGGTGATCAATCAGTGGGCCACCGATGACGGCAAGCCGTTGGGCGCGGCGTTGTTGCGCGGGCTCTATCACCGGCATTACTGGGAGCTGCCGGTGAAGGAGGGCAACGTGATTCTGATTGTGCCGGCGGACCTCGATCAGGAGCTGGACATGCAGGCGTTGACTGCCCGGGCGGAGGCGCTGGCGCCGAAGTTGGGGTATTCGTTGCAGTCGTTGATCAACAGTATTCGCCCGGCCACCTGATTCGTCAGTGCAGGCCCCATCGCTGGCAAGCCAGCTCCCACAGGATTCGCGCCGTACGCAAAATGTGTGAACGACGCGGTCACTGTGGGAGCTGGCTTGCCAGCGATGACGCCCTGACAGGCGCCATAATTCTCAGATCCCCTTGAATATGCCAGGCCGCCGTTCCACCAGCGACCGCACACCTTCCTTGGCATCTTCACTGGCCAACAACTTCTTCACTAACGCCGGCAACCCTTGCGCCGCCGCCGTCTCACCTTCATATCGCGCCTGGCGCGCCGACATCAACGTCGCCTGCACCCCCAGCGGCGCCTGCCGGGCAATCCGCTCAGCCAATTCAATCGCCCGCGGCAACAGGTCTTCGCTGGCCATGACTTCCTGCACCAGCCCCAGGTGCAACGCCTCGTGCGCATCAAACTCATCGCCGGTCAGCAGCCAGCGCATCGCGTTGCCCCAACCGGCGATCTGCTGAAAACGTAAAGTCGCACCACCAAAAGGAAAGATCCCACGCTGCACTTCCATCTGCGCGAAGCGGGTATTGCTCGCACACAGGTTTATATCGGCTGCCAGCATCAGCTCGATGCCGATGGTCAGGCAGTAACCCTGCGCGGCGACAATCACTGGTTTGCTCACCCGTGGCCCGACGAAAACGCCCCACGGATCGCAACCGCCGGTCGGAACCTGCCAGCCCTGGGCGAGGGCGGAACTGGCGTTGACCAGATCCAGGCCAGCGGTAAAGTGCTCGCCATGCCCGAACACCACCGCCACCCGCGCTTCGCTGTCGGCCTCGAACTCGCCGTAGGCCAGGCTCAGGTCATTGAGCAGGGCGAGGTCGAAAGCATTGCGCTTGGCCGCTCGATCCAGGCCAATCAGATGGACGTGGCCACGACGTTCACGGCTGACGCGGCCGGGGCAGGGCTGATTCATGGCGAAATCCTCGGGCGGGAAGGGCGGGTGCAGCGACGGTATGCCGCACATCAGTGAATCGTTTAAGCGTCATCGCCCACAGGGCCGGGCCTTTGAAAAATAGACCTTGGGGCGATTATCCGCAAAACCCCATTACACAGCGGTGACACACGCATTCAGGCGATAAAAAAAGCTCCCTTTTTGGGCAAAATCCGGTATAGTGCGCGCCGGCCTTTAACCGGGCCGCGTTTAGGTAGCGCATTTCCCGAAGTCAGCTTCGGCTGCACGTCCGCATTGCGGGCTCTTCCCGGACGATTCTTTTTTTCATTCATTCGTTTTCGCAAATCCCCGCCGACAAAGCTGCCAGGGCGACTCTTGAGTCTCAACACGGCATGCGCAGCTTTGGAGCATGGGTCTTTGCGGATGCACTTAGAGGCAGACCCATGACCCAGGAAACCGGCGGATTCGCCGCTTTTAATCTTAACCCGAATATTCTTGCAGCCGTCGCAGCGACTGGCTACGAAGAGCCTTCGGCGATTCAGCAGCAATCGATCCCGATCATCATGGCCGGCCAGGACATGATTGGTCAGGCGCAAACCGGTACCGGTAAAACCGCCGCGTTCGCACTGCCTATTCTGCACCGCATCGATCCTGCCAAGCGCGAACCGCAAGCCCTGATCCTGGCGCCAACTCGTGAGTTGGCGCTGCAAGTAGCAACCGCTTTTGAAACCTACGCCAAGCAAATGCCGGGCGTTACCGTTGTGGCCGTTTACGGCGGCGCGCCGATGGGCCCACAACTGAAAGCAATCCGTAATGGCGCACAGATCGTTGTCGCCACTCCGGGCCGTCTGTGCGACCACCTGCGTCGCGACGAAAAAGTTCTGTCGACCGTGAACCACCTGGTTCTCGACGAAGCTGACGAAATGTTGAAACTGGGCTTCATGGATGACCTGGAAGTCATCTTCAAGGCTCTGCCAGCGACCCGTCAGACCGTTTTGTTCTCGGCTACCCTGCCGCAGTCGATCCGCGCCATTGCCGAACGCCACCTGCGCGATCCGCAACACGTTAAGATCCAGACCAAGACCCAGACCGTTACCGCGATCGAACAGGCTCACCTGTTGGTTCACGCTGACCAGAAGACTTCGGCCGTTCTCAGCTTGCTGGAAGTGGAAGATTTCGACGCTCTGATCATGTTCGTGCGTACCAAGCAAGCGACCCTGGATCTGGCCAGCGCCCTCGACGCCAAAGGCTACAAAGCCGCGGCGCTGAACGGTGACATCGCCCAGAACCAGCGTGAGCGCGTCATCGACTCGCTGAAAGATGGCCGTCTGGACATCGTTGTCGCGACCGACGTAGCTGCTCGTGGTCTGGACGTTCCGCGCATCACTCACGTGTTCAACGTTGACATGCCGTACGATCCGGAATCCTACGTTCACCGTATCGGCCGTACTGGCCGTGCCGGTCGCGAAGGTCGTGCACTGCTGCTGGTGACTCCACGTGAGCGCCGCATGCTGCAAGTGATCGAGCGTGTAACCGGTCAGAAAGTTGCCGAAGTACGCCTGCCGGACGCTCAAGCCGTTCTCGATGCGCGCATCAAGAAACTGACCAACAGCCTGTCGCCGCTGGTGGCTGATGCTGAATCGACTCACGGTGAGCTGCTCGATCGTCTGACTGCAGACATCGGCTGCACTCCGCGTGCTCTGGCTGCTGCGCTGCTGCGCAAAGCCACCAACGGTCAAGCGCTGAACCTGGCGGCGATCGAGAAGGAACGTCCACTGGTGCCGAACAACGCACCGCGCGGCGACCGTCCTGAGCGCACCGGTGATCGTCCTGATCGTGGTGACCGCGAGCGTCGCGCGCCAATGCCTTTGGGCGAAGGCCGTGCTCGTTGCCGTACCGCGCTGGGCGCGCGTGACGGTATCGCTGCGAAAAACCTGCTGGGCGCCATCCTCAACGAAGGCGGTCTGGCCCGTGAAGCGATCGGCCGCATCCAGGTGCGTGACAGCTTCAGCCTCGTCGAGCTGCCGGAAGATGGTCTGGACAAACTCCTGACCAAACTGAAGGACACTCGCGTTGCTGGCAAGCAGTTGAAGCTGCGTCGCTATCGCGAAGATTGATCCGCCCTTGGGCTGATTGATCGAGCATAAAAAATCCCCGACTGGTTCGGGGATTTTTTTTGCCTGATTTTTGGGTTCTCACAAAACCCTGTGGGAGCTGGCTTGCCAGCGATGACGTCAGCCGAAGCGATAGATATCCATGCCCAGCGCACCCATCGTGAAGCCTTTATGCGCCACGCTGAACTCACCCCCCGCGCCCCGGGCAAAATACAACGGCAACAAATGCTCATCGCTCGGATGGCTGCGCACCGCATGCGGCGCCTGCTGGCGATAATCATGCAGCGCCGCCTCATCGTCGGCCGCCAATTTCTCGATCACCCAGTCACGAAAATCCCGCGCCCACGGCTCGACACTTTCCGGGCCGGCATGCCAGTCCAGTTCATGCAGATTGTGCGTGATGCTGCCGGAGCCAATGAGCAAAATGCCTTGATCACGCAGGCTTGCCAGCGCCCGGCCAACCCGGGTTTGCAGCGCCGGGCCAGCACGGGTTGGCAGGGAGACCTGCACCACTGGAATATCCGCCAGCGGGTACATTAGCGACAACGGTACCCAGACACCGTGATCGAATGGCCGTTGTGGATCGAGGCGTGCGGGCAGATCGTTGGCAGTCAACAGTGCGGCGATCTCCGCAGCCAGTTGCGGATTGCCCGGCGCCGGGTATTGCACTTCAAACAGTGCACGAGGGAAGCCGCCGAAGTCGTGCCAGGTTTCCGGTTGTGCATGGCTGCTGACCAGCAGTTCGTGGCTCTCCCAATGGGCGGAGACGATCACGATGGCTTTGGGTTTGGGTAATTCGGCGGCCAGACGCGCCAGCGCCGGGCCACTGGCGCCGGGTTCCAGCGCCAGCATGGGCGAACCATGGGAAATAAACAGGCTGGGAAACATGATGGGTTCCTGAGCGTTAAGATGGCCTCATCTTCATTCAGATCATTGATCTAAATCTAATATAAGTTTTAACGCTTTTTGATCGAATTATTTGGAGTGATGCATGCAGCCTGAGTTTTGGCACAAGAAGTGGGCTTCGGGCCAGATCGGTTTTCACCTGCCCGAGGTGAATCCGTATTTGCCGCGGCACTGGGTGGCACCGGCAGCGGCGCGAGTGTTCGTGCCTTTGTGTGGGAAAAGTCTGGATCTGGCGTGGCTGGCGGGTCGCGGTCATCAGGTGCTCGGGATCGAACTATCGGAAAAGGCTATCGAGGACTTTTTCAATGAGCATCAGATACAGCCGCGGATCAGCCAGAAGGGCGCGTTCAAGGTCTATCGCGGTGAAACCATCGAGCTGTGGTGCGGCGACTTCTTCGCGCTGACCGCCGCGGATGTGGCCGATTGCACCGCGTTGTACGACCGCGCCGCGCTGATTGCCTTGCCGGCGCCGATGCGTGAGCGTTATGCGGCGCATCTTCAGCAGATTCTGCCGCTGGCTGTGCAAGGGTTGTTGATCACTCTGGACTACGACCAGGCGCAGATGCCGGGGCCGCCGTTTGCGGTGGGGGATGATGAGGTGCAGCGGTTGCTGAGTGGTGCCTGGCAGGTGCAGGTGCTGGAAGAGCAGGATGTGCTGGGGGAGAGCGGGAAGTTCCTGCAGGCGGGTGTGACGCGGCTTGAGGAGCGGGTTTACCGCGTTTCTGGCCTATAGCTCTTTAGAGGTAGTACTGGCCTCATCGCTGGCAAGCCAGCTCCCACAGGGTTCAATCGTGCTCTCTCGATCTTCAAAACGCCACAGCCCACTGTGGGAGCTGGCTTGCCAGCGATAGGGCCATCAGCAACCGCCAACTAATCATGGCAACAAAAAAGGCCCGCATCACTGCGGGCCTTTTCATTGTTACCGGTCTGATCAACCGCGACGACGCAGCGCGTCGATACGCTCTTCCAGCGGCGGGTGGCTCATGAACATGCGGGCAAAGCCCTGTTTGATGCCACCGTTGATGCCAAAGGCGTTCAGGGTGTCCGGCATGTGCACCGGCAGACCCTGTTCGGCGCGCAGACGTTGCAGTGCGCCGATCATCGCGCTGGTGCCGGCCAGACGTGCGCCGGCTTCGTCGGCACGGAATTCGCGCTTGCGCGAGAACCACATGACGATCGCACTGGCCAGAATACCCAGCACCAGTTCGGCGAAGATGGTCGCCACGTAGTAGGCGATGCCCTGGCCTTCTTCGTTCTTGAAGATCACTTTGTCGACGAAGTTGCCGATGATCCGCGCAAAGAACATCACGAAAGTGTTCACCACGCCCTGGATCAGCGCCAGGGTGACCATGTCGCCGTTGGCGACGTGACCGATTTCGTGGGCCAGTACAGCTTTCACTTCATCGGGCGAAAAACGCTCGAGCAAGCCCTGGCTGACCGCGACCAGCGCGTCGTTCTTGTTCCAGCCGGTGGCGAAGGCGTTTGCCTCGTAGGCTGGGAAAATACCGACTTCGGGCATCTTGATCCCGGCTTCGCGGGACAGTTGCTCGACAGTTTGCAGCAGCCATTGCTCATGCCGGGTACGTGGCTGGCTGATGATCTGGGTACCGGTGCTCATCTTCGCCATCCACTTGGAGATGAACAGCGAGAACAGCGAGCCGGCGAAACCAAAGACTGCACAGAAAACCAGCAGCTGACTAAGGTCGAGATCAACCCCGTTGGCCGCCATGAACCCGTTGAAGCCAAACAGGCTCAGGGTGATGCTGGCTATCAGCACGACCGCCAGGTTAGTGGCCAAAAACAGCAGGATGCGCATCATGGTTGTAGAAATCTCCTCAAGCTAAAGATGTAGCGTACTGCGGGGTATATAAGGTGCCGCACCGGGCTATTCAACTGAGTGACTATTTCAAACTGTGTCCTACAGCGGATTCTTCAGTGCTCGGCACATTTCCCACAACGGATAACGATAGGGATGACGACCAGCCGCGACCCGTCGCCATTACGCTGGACGCAGGTAAAGGGTACGAATCGCAAGTGTAGAAGGCGTGCGCAGAGGCGGAACGCAGAAGTGTTGCTGAATCAGACAGTGCGCAACGTTTGGCCGTTGCGCACTGCTGGCCAGTTACTGGCGGTACGACTTGAGGAAGTTGCCGATGCGGCCGATGGCCATTTCCAGGTCGTCGACGCGGGGCAGGGTGACCACGCGGAAGTGATCCGGCCACGGCCAGTTGAACGCCGTGCCTTGCACCACCAGCAGCTTCTCGGAGAGCAGCAGGTCGAGGACGAATTTCTCGTCGTTATGGATCGGGCAGACCTTCGGATCGATTTTCGGGAACGCGTACAGCGCGCCCATCGGCTTGACGCAGCTGACCCCTGGAATGTCGTTGAGCAATTCCCAGGTGCGGTTGCGCTGTTCGAGCAGGCGACCCTGCGGCAGCACCAGATCATTGATGCTCTGATAGCCGCCCAGAGCGGTCTGGATCGCATGCTGGCTCGGCACGTTGGCGCACAGACGCATGTTGGCCAGCATGTCGATGCCTTCGATGTAGCTCTGGGCGTTGTGTTTCGGCCCGGAGATAGCGATCCAGCCGGAACGGAAACCGGCCACGCGGTAGGACTTCGACAGACCGTTGAAGGTCAGGCACAACAGGTCTGGCGCCAGCGACGCGGTGCAGATGTGCACGGCATCGTCATACAGAATCTTGTCGTAGATTTCGTCGGAGAACACCACCAGGTTGTGCGCGCGAGCAATTTCCAGCATGCCCAGCAACACTTCCTTCGAATACACCGCGCCGGTCGGGTTGTTCGGGTTGATGATCACCATGGCTTTGGTGTTCGGGGTGATCTTGGCCTTGATGTCGGCCAGATCCGGGAACCACTCGGCGCCTTCGTCGCACAGGTAATGCACGGCGTTACCGCCGGCGAGGCTGACGGCGGCAGTCCACAGCGGATAGTCCGGGGCTGGCACCAGCACTTCGTCGCCGTTGTTGAGCAGCGCCTGCAGCGACATCACGATCAGCTCGGACACGCCGTTGCCCAGGTAGATGTCTTCGATGCCGACACCTTCGACATTCTTTTGCTGGTAGTACTGCATCACCGCTTTGCGCGCGCTGAACAGGCCTTTGGAGTCGCTGTAGCCTTGCGCGGTCGGCAGGTTGCGGATCACATCCTGGAGGATTTCATCCGGCGCTTCGAAACCAAACGGCGCCGGGTTGCCGATGTTCAGCTTGAGGATGCGCTGGCCTTCCTCTTCCAGTCGTTTGGCGTGCTTGAGCACCGGGCCGCGAATGTCGTAGCAGACGTTGGCGAGCTTGTTCGATTTGCTGAACTGCATGGCGATGTGATCCCGAAAATGAACGATCCAGGCGGCGAATGGACAACCGTGCTGGGATTCCTGTGTTTTCACACAGGCGGACGTCTTGAGCCGTGGCTCCCATAATCCGTTTGAATGCGCCCGGTCTGGCTGCCAGACTGGTGCGTGACGAGGCGCAATCATACGTGCCGCCCGATCCGTGGAAAAGGTACAGATCGGGCTTTTTCAGCCGCTGAGGTGTGATGATGGAAAAGTTGGAAAAAACCCTGGAAGAATGGCAGGCGATGCTCGACCCCGAGCAATACAACGTTTGTCGTCTGAGTGCGACCGAACGCCCGTTCTCCGGCAAATACAACGACACCAAGACCGACGGTGTCTACCACTGTGTTTGCTGCAACGAAGCGCTGTTCGACTCCAAGACCAAATTCGATTCCGGCTGCGGCTGGCCGAGCTTCTACGCGCCGATCGGCGAAAGCGCCATGACCGAAATCCGTGATACCACTCACGGCATGATTCGCACGGAAGTGAAGTGCGCGCGCTGCGATGCGCATCTGGGCCATGTGTTCCCGGACGGCCCGCCGCCGACTGGTTTGCGTTATTGCATCAATTCGGTGTGCCTGAACCTCGAACCGCGCGCATAAACGATCGAAGGCGACCTTTGGGTCGCCTTGTTATTCGATAATTAAATTGCACGCAATTTAATTGCTCGCTATGTTTGGTCTTTCCCGACTGTCTGCGGAGCCCCATGCCATGAGCGACAACCTGCTGAACATTCCGTGCACCACGATCAAAGGTGAGCAAAAGACCCTGGCCGATTTCGCCGGCAAAGCGGTTCTGGTGGTCAACACCGCCAGCAAGTGCGGTTTTACCCCGCAATACAAAGGCCTCGAAGAACTGTGGCAGACCTACAAGGATCAGGGCCTGGTGGTCTTGGGCTTCCCCTGCAATCAGTTCGGCAAGCAGGAGCCGGGCAACGAGGGTGCCATCAGCGAATTCTGCGAGCTGAACTTCGGCGTCAGCTTTCCGCTGTTCAAGAAGATCGAAGTCAACGGCGCCGGCGCGCATCCATTGTTCGTGCAGTTGAAGAAACGCGCCCCGGGCGTACTCGGTTCGCAAGGCATCAAGTGGAACTTCACCAAGTTCCTCATCGGCAAGGACGGCCAGTTGGTCAAACGCTTCGCCCCGGCGACCAAGCCGCAGGACCTGAGCCGCGAGATCGAAGCCCTGCTCAAATGAACGGCCTGCCGGTCGATTCGCTGAAGCTCGACAACCAGTTGTGCTTCAAGCTGTACGCCGCCTCCCGGGCGGTGATTCGTGCCTACAAGCCGATGCTCGATCAGCTCGGTCTGACCTACCCGCAGTATCTGGCGATGCTGGTGTTGTGGGAATGGCAGGACGCCGCGCCGGAGCAACCGACCGTCAAGGCATTGGGCGAGCGTCTGGCACTGGATTCGGGCACGCTGACGCCGTTGCTCAAGCGCCTGGAGCAGTTGCAATGGGTGCAGCGCCAGCGTTCGACGCGCGACGAGCGGGAAGTCCATCTGAGCCTGACGCCCGCAGGGCAAGCCTTGCGCGAGCAGGTCGGGCCACTCAAGGCCCGACTGCTGTGCGACAGCGGGGTGGATCTGGACCGACTCAATGAGTTGCGTAACGGCCTCGATCACTTGCTGGGGCAGATCAAAGCGCTGTCGTAGTCGGAATCCACTGATCGAGCAGTGCCGCCAGTTCTTCACGGCGGAACGGCTTGGCCAGATAGTCGCTCATGCCGGCTGCACGGCAGCGCTCACGTTCCTCGGACATCGCGTTGGCGGTCAGGGCGACGATAGGCAGGTGCGGCCAGCGCCCGCTCTGGCGAATCTGCCGGCTGGCTTCGTAGCCGTCCATCACGGGCATGTTGCAGTCCATCAGCACCAGATCGAATTCGTGATACTCCAACTGATCCAGCGCTTCGGCACCGTGGGCGGCGACGATGACCTCGCAGCCCAGTTTGCCGAGCATGCCTTTGGCCACCAGTTGATTGACCGGGTTGTCCTCGACCAGCAACACCCGTCCGCGCCGCACCGAGGGCGCTGTTTCAAGTTGCGCGTCATTGATGGCGACCACGTCCGGTTGCAGCGTGCGCCGCAGGTTCTGGTAGAGCGCGTTACGCGCCAGCGGTCGTGCCTGTTGTTGCAAAGGCGCGAGTGCGGCGGCTTCTTCGCTCGGCAGGAAACTGCCGTAGGCGGTCACCAGCAGAATCGGCGCAGCGAGCGTCGGGCGCAAGCCGAACAGGCACTCCGGACAATCGGTGATCACCACGTCCGACGTCAGGCCCAGCAGTGAGTCATCGATGGTGCGCTGCTCATACGCAAGGCCCCACACCGGCAGCAGGCTTTGCAGCAGTTCCGCCAAACCACTGCTGGCCGCGGTGATGGCGAGCACTTTCCCGTGCAGAGGGGCCGGGACCAGCGCGCGGGTATGACACGGCAATGGCAACTCGGCACAGAACTGACTGCCGAAACCGGTCTCGGAGCTGATGGTCAGGCGCCCCTGCATCGCTTCGCAGAGGTTGTAGGTCAACGCCAGCCCCAGCCCGGTGCCGCCGTACTGGCGGGTGATGCCAGCGCCCGCTTGAGTGAACGGCTGAAAGATTTTCAGCTGCGCGTCCTGGGCGATACCGATGCCCGTATCGCAGACCTCGATGCGCACGCCATCCTTGCAGGTTGACAAGCGCACATCCACCCGACCGAAGCGGGTGAATTTCAGGGCGTTGGACAGCAGGTTGCTGACGATCTGCCGCACCCGGGTCGGATCGCCCAGTACCAGTGCCGGGAAGTGCGGGTCGATCAGGCAGGTCAGTTCGACGCTCGGCGCGGCATTCTGCGACAGCAGGTTGGCGGTGTCTTCGATCAACGAGCCAAGATCGAACGGGATGTGCTCGAGCTCCAGTTGCCCGGCATCGAACTTCGACAGGTCGAGAATATCGTTGAGCAATTCGACCAGCACCTTGCCCGAATCGTGGGCGATCGACAGCTGTTGCTGCTGTTCAGCATTCAACGGGCCGTCGAGGGACAGCGCGATCATCCCCAACAGGCCGTTGAGCGGAGTGCGGATCTCATGGCTCATGTTGGCGAGGAACGCCGAGCGTGCTTCAGCCATTTCCAGGGCGGTGCTGCGGGCGACTTCGAGTTCCTGATTGGACTGGCTGAGCCGCGCGTTGATTGCCTTGAGTTCGGCGGTGCGCGCCGAGACGATGTTTTCCAGTTGCCCGAGGTAGTCGGTCAGGCGGTTTTCGGCGTTGCGCCGCTGCTGGATCTCGGTGGCAATGTTCTCGAATTGCTGATTGGCGACTTTGACCAGCACGCCGATTTCATCGTTGCCGTGGCCGGACGGGCACTCCAGCGTGGTCGGCTCGGCGCTGCGCGGGTCGCGCCCGCTGAGTTCGCGGATGACCCGCACCAGTGGTTTGGTCAACATCACATAGAACAGCGCCAACAGGATGCCGGTGAGAATCAGGCTGCGGGCGAAGCCATTGAGCAGGGTCACCTCGGCGCGGCGCAGGAAGCGGCTACCGAAGGCATAGGTGTCGACTTCAAGGCTCAAGATGCCCAGCGATTCGTTGGGCAGATGATCCAGATACAGACGATCCTCGAACTGACGCTTGGCGCCAAACAGGAAGTCGCTGATCACGCGATAGCCGCTTTGCAGTTCCGGGCGTTTGACGCTGGCCAGCACCGTATTGTTGTTGTCGATCAGTTGCGCCGAAATGATCGCCGGTGAGCGCAACAGGCCCAGGGTCAGTTCCTGCGCCAGTTCGGCGTCGATGTTGTAGGCGATCCGTGAGGCCGGGTTATGGCTGATTTCCAGCAAAGACAGGATTTCACGGTTGATGGAGGCGTCTTCACTGGCATAATCGATGCCGATTTGCAGCAGGCTGAGCAGCGTGCCCAGAATGAACCCGACCAGCACAGTAAGCCTGGCTTGCTTGTAAGACAGCCGGTGGGTGAATTTGATATCCATGGGGTGTTGAACCACTTCCGTTTCCCTTCGCTGCTCAAGCATAGTCGATCATGTATGGATACCGAGGTTCCCGAATCGCCTTGTAACAAGGCTTGGTAGGGTGATTTTTATCTGTGCGTCGTCGCAGCAATCGCCATCATCACTGTGAACGTGCCCGAGGAGAAGACGTGGATTCCCGATTGAATGCTTTTCTTGAACGCGCCGAGTCGGTTCTGGCGCGTATCGAACCGTTGTTGCCGGCACCACGACCGGTGATCGACTGGGGCACTTGTCTGGCGGCGCGCTGGCAACGCGACGGGCGCAGTGGCTATCTGATGCCGCTGGAAGTCAGCCTCGACATGCGCCTGTCCGACCTGATCGGTGTCGACCGTCAGCTCGAACAACTGGGGCGCAACACTCAGCAGTTTCTCGATGGCATGCCGGCCAACCATGCGTTGCTGTGGGGCTCGCGCGGTACCGGCAAGTCGTCGCTGGTCCGCGCCTTGCTGGCGGAACACGCCGGCGCTGGTCTGCGCCTGATCGAGATCGAGCGTGACCACCTGGCGGATCTGCCACGCGTGGTCGAGCAGATCGGCAAACTGCCACAACGTTTCGTGCTGTTTTGCGATGACTTGTCGTTCGAGTCCGGTGAGGGCGATTATCGCGTGCTCAAAAGCGTGCTCGACGGCTCGCTTGAGCAGGCCCCGGACAACGTCTTGCTGTACGCCACTTCCAACCGTCGCCACCTGGTGCCGGAGAAGGAAAGCGACAACGAAAACTGGAAACGCGTCGACGGCGAATTGCATCCCAGCGAAGCCGTCGAAGACAAGATCGCGCTGTCGGACCGTTTCGGTCTGTGGCTGTCGTTCTACCCGTTTACCCAAGAACACTTCCTCAATGTCGTCGAACACTGGATCGGCCAGTTGGCTGCCAAGGCCGGCCTGAGCTGGCAGCGCGACGAAGAACTGGACATCCTTGCCGTGCGTTGGGCCACCGGCCGCGGCAATCGCAACGGACGTTGCGCGTACCAATTCGCCCGTTACTGGGTGGGACTGAAATTGTTGGAGCACAAGGCATGATTGATTTGCAACAAAGCGGCCAGGGCCTCGAAGGCTATGGCATGTTGGCCGCACAACTGGAATCGCTGCTGGCGGACGAACGCGATTTCATCGCCAACGCCGCGCAGTTTTCGGCGTTCCTGTTCAACCAGCTCGATGACTTGAACTGGGCGGGTTTTTACCTCAATCGCAACGAAGAACTGGTGCTCGGTCCGTTCCAGGGGCAGATCGCCTGCGTGCGCATTCCGTTCGGCCGTGGCGTGTGTGGCGCGGCGGCAGCGACTCTGCAAACCCAGCGCGTTGAAGACGTCCACGCGTTCCCGGGGCATATCGCCTGCGACAGCGCTTCGAACAGTGAGCTGGTCGTGCCGCTGGTCAAGGAGGGTCGTCTGATCGGTGTACTCGACCTCGACAGCCCGAAACTGGCGCGTTTCGGTGCGCAGGATCAGGCCGGTATCGAGCAACTGGCAGCGATTTTCCTGCGTCTGACCGACTGCTGATCATACGGTTAGGCCAGCCTTATGAAGCAGGCTGGCCGGATCGACGCTGTCGATCTGCGCGGGATCGAGAAAGCGCACGGCGTACTGCATGTACACGCCCTCATTGATGAACAAGCCAAACAACTGGGCATCGATGTGCGCTTCGCGGCACATGGTCGCCATGATGGTCAACGCTTCATTCAAGGTTTTGGCTTTCTTGTACGGGCGGTCGGCTGCGGTCAGCGCCTCGAAGATATCGGCAATCGCCATCATCCGTGCCGGCAGACTCATGTCTTCACGCTTCAGGCGTTTCGGGTAACCGGTGCCGTCCATTTTTTCATGATGACCGCCGGCGATTTCGGCAATGCTGTCGAGGTGGCCGGGGAAGGGCAGATGGCTGAGCATCATGATCGTCTGCACCATGTGATGATTGATCACATAGCGCTCTTCGCGGGTCAGCGTGCCGCGACTGATACTCAGGTTGTACAGCTCGCCGCGATTGTATTTGTAGTGCGGTACATCCAGCTTGAAGCCCCACGGATTGTCTTCGGGGATCAACTCGTTCGGGTCCCGTTCGAGCAAATGCTCGGGCTTGTCTGCCAGAAGCTTTTCACTGACCGGTAAATCCGGCGCCGGTGTGCGCGACTGACGCCGATTTTCTTCCCATGACACACCCAGTCGATCATCAAGGGTGCGCAGCCAGGTGCGCCGGGCCAGATGATCGAGGCGTTGCAGATCTGCTTCGGCCATTGCTTCACTGCCCAGATTGCAGCGGGCGACAAACGCAAAGTCGTCGTCCAGCGCTGTCAGCGTGGCGTCGCGCAACTCGGCCAGTGCGCCCTCGTCGCCGCCCAAGGCCCGCGCCTGCCAGTAACTGATCCAGGCATCACGCTTGAGCACTTCGAAACGGGTGCGGATTTCATGAATCCGGTCGTTGATGGTTTCCAGTTTGGTGGCTTTGTCGACCACGTATTCCGGCGTCGTGACCTTGCCGCAATCGTGCAGCCACGCGGCAATGTGCAAGGCTTCCCATTCATCCTCGTTCGGCTGGTAGGCGCGGAAGGCGGGCGCCTGACTGGCCGCTGCGGCCTGGGCGAGCATTAGCGTCAGCTCTGGCACACGCTGACAATGCCCGCCGGTGTAAGGGCTTTTGGCGTCGATGGCGCCGGCGAGTAATTGAATGAACGCATCGAGCAGTTGCTTCTGCCGGGCTTGCAGGCGCTGGCTCTCGATGCTCACTGCCGCCGCGCCGGAGACTGCCTGCAGGAAGGCGATGCGATCAGGGCGCAGTTTCTCCAGATCGGCTGCCGTGCCGCTGTCGCTCACCAGCAGAATCAGCAGCCCGATGGTTTCGTCGTGGCGATTGTGCAGGCGGATGCCGATCAGATGGATGCGTGGTGATTGCATCGCCAGCAGAACCTTCTGCAGATCTCCGGCCTGATCGACGCCGAAGTTGCTCACCACGTTGTTGGCGCCGACCAACTGTTCAAACCACGCCGGCCCTTTGTTCTGTTGCAGGTCGTGGCCCTGAATGTCGAACGCTTCCAAGGCCTGAGACGTACCATCGATCACCAATCCGTAAGGCTCCATGCGGCTGCTGTCACTTTCACGCAGATAGATCAGCCCTGCCTGCGCCTGGGCAATCTGCACCGTTTCAAACAGCACCCGTTGCAGCAGCGGGGCGAAGCGGGTTTCGGCGCCAAGGGTGTCGGTGATCCGGAAGAAACTTGCCAGGGTGTCCTTCATCCGCGCCATCGACACACTCAACTGGTCGACTTCAAGCACTGGCGAGCGACGTGCCAGAGGAAAGTTGAAATCGAAACTGCGGATCGCGTCCGCTTCCTTGACCAGCGCATGCAGGGGCTTGACCAATATCCGCGAAATCACCCAGCCCAGCGGCAGGCACAAGAGCAGGGTCGCGAGGGTGATCAGCGCGCCTTGCCAGCGTAAACGGTAGGCATCGATCAATAGCTCGTCTTCCGGCACCAGCAGCGCCAACTGCAAACCTTTCGGGCCGCCCTCCTGAATGCTGCTGCGGGCGACGATCCACTGGCGGCCATCGGCTTCCAGGCGATTGCCCGTGGCTGCGCCGGACAACAGCGCATGCAAGCCCGGACTCAGGTCCGCCGCTTTGGCCAGATGCGCGCCGCTACTGTCGACGATCAGGCGTTCGCTGGCGGGATAGGCCACGGCGTTGCCGTCGGCATCGAACAGGGCAATCTCGGTGGAGGGTGTGACAACATGTTTGCTCAGCGCAGCCGACAGCGCGACCAGCGTCAGGTCAGCGCCGATCACGGCATTCTCGCCGCTGCGGCGGGCCAACGTTGTGCCGACATTGCGCGTGGAGAAAAACACGTAGGGCTCGGTGGTGATCTGCTGGTTTTGCTGGCGAGCATGGTTGAACCACGCGCGGCTTCGCGGATCGTAGCTGTCGTCGGGGTTGTCCTGACGGCTGATCGGCGTCAGTGCCTGATCGAAAAACAGCGATTGCGAGTGCACCGTGCCCTGCGGGTCACGTTCGATGCTCCAGACCTGATACGCCGCCGCTTCAGGGGCCTTGAGCAATGTCTTGATGGCGGCGCTGCGCAGCGGACGCACCATGAAGAAATCGCCATTGGCATAACCCAGATATAGCGACGCCAGATTGGGATTGTCGCTGAGCGACTGGCTGAACGGTCGGAGCAAGGGCAAGCGTTGTTCAAGGCGCGCGGCCTGAGTGGCGGGGTCATCCGCCAGCAAACTCAGCAGGTGGCGGATCGGCTGATAGGTGGAAGACATGTCCAGGCGCACGTCCTGCTCGATCCGCTCGAACAGCTTTTCGCTGCTCGAGAGGATGATTTGCGTCGTCTGGTGATAATTGAACAGCCCCAGCACGACCCCGGTGAGCAGCAACAGGAGGGTGAACATGACGCTGATGTGCACATGCAGCGGAAACCGGCGTTGCTCCGGGCGCAGTGGGCTGGGCATTTCTGGCTCTCCATGATGGTTAACTCACTGCTCAGCGCCAAGCATAGTTAAGGCAAGCTCATTGTGCTTCGATCCGACAACGCCAATTGGTGCTGCAAAGCCTGCTCCAGATCGAGCATCGCCCGGTTGCTTGCCTCGCAACGGCGAGCGATCTCGTCTGTCGACATGGCCTCGGCGCAGCCCTGTTCGAGCGCATCGCAACACTCGATCACCCGCGATGCCTGGGCGATACGCGCCGCGCCCTTGATCTTGTGAGCGACCACCGCCAGCGCTCCGCGATCATGTTCGGGCGACAGCGCGAGCAGTTCCTGACGGTCGAGGCGGCTGCTTTTGAGCAATTCAGCCAGCAGGCGACGCGCCTGTGCAGGGTTACCGCCCGTCAGCATGTTCATGTTTTGCAGGTTGAAGGCCGGTGGTGCAGAGGTCGGCGTGATGCCGTCGACCCACTGGCTGAGCACGTTCAGGCTCAGTGGTTTGAACAGGCAATCGTTCATGCCGGCCTGTTTACAGCGCTGGATTTCCTCGGGCTGCGCATTGGCCGTGAAGCCCAGCACGGTGCAGGGCGGGCAGTGTGCCTGCTGCTCCTGCTGACGAATGGCGCGGGTCAATTCATAGCCGTTCATCAACGGCATGTTGCAGTCGACAATCACCAGATCAAAGTGGCCGGGTTTCCACAGCTTCAGACCGCTGCAGCCGTTTTCAGCAATGCTGAAGTGATGGCCGAGGAACTCCAGTTGCTGGCACATCAACAAGCGATTGGCCGGATGGTCATCCACCACCAGCACGCGCAGGGGTGTCTGCGAGGCCTTGATCGCCGGTTCGCTTTTGACCGTGCTCAGCTGTATCGGCAGGGTGTCCAGCGCCAGCGAAACGCAGACCTGAGTGCCGATGCCCGGCTGGCTGCTCAATTGCAATTGCCCGCCCATCATTTCGCACAGGTTGCGACTGATCACGAGCCCCAGGCCCGCACCGCTTCTGCCTTGTTGACTGCTGGTTTCCGCCTGGGCGAAAGGTTCGAACAAGCGTTGTTGATCCTCGGCACTGATACCGACACCGCTGTCCTGTACGGTCAGCTGCATCAGGGCGCGGGCGGGGACCTCGGTGTTCAAGAGTTCCAGGGTTATCCGCACATGCCCTTGCTCGGTGAATTTGATCGCATTGCTGACCAGATTCGACAGCACCTGTTTGAAACGCAGGGGGTCCAGATGCACATCGACCGCCAGATCCGGAGGATTGAAGATGACTTGCAGGGTAAGGTTTTTCTGCCGGGCGAGGCCGTCGAAGATCCTCGCCACAGACGCTACGGTATCGACCAGATTGACCCGTTCCGGGCAAAGACTCAGGCGTCCGGATTCGATCCGCGCAATGTCGAGAATATCGCCGATCAGACCCAGTAGGTCTTTGGCCGAATGATAGGCCGTGTCGATCGATGAACGATCCGGATGCTGTTGATCCATGCGTTTGAGCGTCAGTTCGAGCATGCCGATCACGGCATTCATCGGTGTGCGAATCTCGTGACTCATGGTCGCCAGAAACGTGCTTTTCGCCCGATTGGCCTCGTCGGCCTGCTCTTTGGCCGTGCGCAACTCATCAAACAACTGACGGCGCTCGCTGATATCGATCCAGCCGCCGATGATGCCTTTCACATCGCCGCTGGAGTCACGGTACGGCAGGATCCAGTGATAGATCGTCAGGCGTCGGGTGCCGATGTGCAAAGGCCGGTCGACGACCATCGGTGTGCCTTCGGCGACGACCCGCTGGTAGTCGGCCTGAAAGGCCTGGGCCTCGAAAGCGTTGCTCAGGCTGCCCTCGATGACGCTTTTGCCGATGACGTCCTCGCGTCTGGCATTGAAGGCTTCGAGGTAGCTTTCATTGCAACTTTGCAAAAGGCCCTGGCGGTCGCGAACATAAATCGGATGCGGGGTGCCATCGACCAGCGAACGCATGAACTCGAACTGGTCGTTCAACGCGCGCTCGGCGGCCTGGCGTTGTTTGATCTGGTGGCGCATGTAGGCGTTCCAGGCCAACAGCAGCAGGAGTACCAGGCAAGCGCCGATGATCACTTGATAGAACAGCCGTTGATAGTTGTGCCAGATGTTCTGCGAAGCAGTGGAGTAACCGCGCCAGCGGCCATTGATCACACCCAGTTCGTCGGGGGCGATGCTCAACAATGCCTTATTGATGATCGACGCCAGTTCCGTGTTGTCGCGCGCGGTCGCCAGTGAGAATGCTGCCTGGCCGGTGCCGATGGTGGTGGTGATCTGCAGCGCCTGGTTAAAGACCCGCGAAGAAATGAAGTAGTTGGCAATCACCAGCGAATTCACCGCGCCGTCGACATGGCCTTCAGCGAGCAACGACACCGCACTGAATGTATCCGCCGTTTCGATCAACTGGATGCGTGGATACTCTCGGCGCAAGTACTCGACCATCGGGTTGCCCTGGGCAATCGCCAGTTGCTTGCCTTTGAGCTGGCCCAGATTGGTCGGGCCGTCGGCGCTCTTGCGGGTCAGCAGCACATAGGAGTTTTCAAGGTAGGGACGACTGAAGTTGAGGGTTTTTTCGCGCTCGGTCGTTGGCAGTAACGCAGCAATCAGATCGGCTTGATGGTGATCTATCTGCTGGATCATTTCTGCGTCGTTGCGGCTGCGACGGATCTCGAAACGCAGGCCGGTGCGCAGGCGGATCAGCTCGAGCAAGTCGGCACTGATACCGCGAAAATTGCCATCGTTGTCAAAGAATGTCAGGGGCGCCAACGCTTCATTCACGACCACGCTGACCACCGGATGCTGTTTGAGCCACGCTTCTTCGCGCAGGGTCAGTTGCAGTTTCCGGTCGGTGAGCAACAGGTCGCTGCCAGCGCTCCAGCGCTTGGCAATATTGTCACGTTCACTGGCAGGTACCGCTTTCAGCACGGTGTCGATGATGCTCAGCAGTTGCGGGTTGTTGCGGCGCACGGCGAAGCTGAATCCCTGGGCTTCCTGCTTGCCGAAATTGGCCATGCGCACGTTGTTCAGGTAACCCTTGTTGATCATGTAGTGAGTTGAAAGGGTGTCGCCGAGGAACACATCGGCCTGGTCGAACGCCACCGCGTTGATCGCATTCTGGTAAGAGGGGTAGCAGGTGATGAGCGCTTTGGGGTACAGCGCTTTGATTTCGGGTAACGGCAGATAGTGATAGACCATGCTCAGCCGCAGCCCGGCGAGGCCTTCGGTGAGCGAGCGGGTTTCGTCTTCGCGGGTGACCAGTACCGGCAGGTCTATGGCATAGGGGGTCGACAACGCCAGGTTGGCATTGCCCGCTTCGAAGCCGTTCGCGGTGCCGAGCAGGTCGACCCGGCCATCGATCAGTGCGCGAATGGCGGCATCCCGGGAAGGAAAGCGCTGCACCCTGATCGGCAATCCGCTGGCCTGGCCGAGGAGGCCGGCGTAGTCGGCCGTCAGACCTTCGTAATCCTTGCCACTGACCGTCATGTCAAAAGGCGGGTAATCGGGCGCCGAGGTGCCCAGCACCAGTTCGCTACGTGCAAGCAGCCATTGCCGTTGGGACTGTTCGAGCGTCACTGGCACCGGTTCGTTCGCCGAGCGGCTGAGCAGGGCATAGTCCGCTGACGGGCCGGGTGTGGCGAACGCGTTGGCGCTCAGGTAAAGACCTGCGCTCAACGTAATTAAATAGTCCTTTAAACGGCTGGGCATGCGGGTTCTCACACGAGTGCGTTTCGTTTGGCCATCTCGATAAGTTCTACAAGGGATTTGGCCTTGAGTTTTTGCATCAGGCGTTTTTTGTAGGTGCTGACGGTTTTATTACTCAGGAACATGCCCTTGGCAATTTCCTTGTTAGTGCGCCCCTGGGCAAACAGTTGCAATACCATCAATTCGCGATCATTGACGGACTTGAACAGTTCCAGTTCGGCAAAGCGAACGTCGTCACTGCGGACCGGGTTCAATGCCTGACTGGGGAAATAGTTGTAACCGGAAAGTACCGCTTTGATTGCACTGACCAGTTCGCTCAGGTCTTCCTGTTTACAGACATATCCCGATGCGCCGGATTGCATGCAGCGAATGCCGAACAGTGTCGGACACTGTGCCGTCAGAATCAGGATCTTCAGCGGAGAACCCATGGCATTGAAGCGGGCCAGGACTTCCAGGCCGTCGAGCTTGGGAATGCTCACATCGAGAATGACCAGATCCGGCATGCACTCGCGCACCATCTGCATGGCATCGACCCCGTTATCGGTTTCACCGACGACCTTGTAACCTTCATGCTCCAGCAGCATTCGAACGGCGAGACGGATGACCGGGTGATCGTCGACAATAAAAACGGAGTTCATAATCAAATCCCATGCAAGCACGAATAAAGCGCGCACCTTAGCTCAGTTGAATGAGCACTCGCATGGAGTGACATGGCCCCAGTCACGTTATCGGATTATTCCTACAATTAATGAGGAAAAGGACTACGGCCAAACTAGGTTTGACGTAAGGAAGTGCAGGATTTGAACGGGCTTATAGTTTGCCTTGATTGATTTGCAAGTACTGGCTGTAAATGGCTTTTTATAAATGTTTAAAGTTGCTGGCTGTTCTGTTGGCAACAGTGGCTTTTCCCGCCATATCAGTCGTTAATTAAATACTCGCCGGTCGACGAGGGCAGAGTAGGTGCATGTGGGCGGCCAGCCTTATGGCTGCCCGCATGCGATGGGGTCAGTGACTGGAGCGGCCGGTCATCTCCAGCGCCATGTCACTGGCGTAGCTGTCGGTCATGCCGGCAATGAAATCGATCATGCGCAGAAACGAAGTGTGTAACGAACCTTGCGGATCCGGTGCGTTATTGCCCAGCAGATCGAGAATGCGCCGGCTTTTGAACGATGGTGTACGACCGTTGTGTTGTTCCAGCGCCGCGCCGCAGAACGAATTGAGCAGGATCTCCAGTGTGGTATAAGCGCCGATTTCATGCAGGGTTTTGCGTTTGTCCTGAAAGATTTTCCTGCGTGCGATGTCCTTGGCATTCAACACGCAACGCTTGGCCGGGCCGTGCATGTGCTCGACCAGATCGCCGTGCAGCGTGCCGGCAAGCAGCGCGCCTTGTTGCTCGACAAACGCTCGAGCGGCGGCGTTGGTCAAATGCTCGATGGCCTTGCCGCGCAGGATCGCCAGTTTGCGCCGGCGCGAATCCTGCGGGCCGAGCTGACGATAGGTTTCCGGCAGATCATCGCCCACCAGCCCGAGCAGCAGCGATTCGACTTCGGCGTACTCCAGCAGCTCCATTTCGAGGCCGTCTTCCAGATCAATCAGCGCGTAGCAGATGTCGTCGGCGGCCTCCATCAGGTACACCAGCGGATGCCGTGCCCAGCGCTGGTCTTCGATTTGCGGCAGGCCCAGTTTGTGGGCGATCTGCTCAAGCAGCGGCAACTCGCTCTGATAGCAACCGAATTTGTGCTTCTTGTAGCCCAGGGAGTCGGCGTGGCGTGCGGTCCACGGGTATTTCAGGTAGGTGCCGAGGGTCGCGTAGGTCAGTCGGGTGCCGCCATCGAACTGGTGATACTCCAGCTGAGTCAGTACGCGGAAGCCCTGGGCATTGCCTTCGAAGTTGAGGAAGTCAGCGCGTTCGGGTTCACTCATGCCGTCGAGCCAGCCACGCCCGGCCGCCTGTTGGAACCAGTGGCGAATGGCATCTTCACCAGAATGGCCGAACGGCGGATTGCCGATGTCGTGAGCCAGACACGCCGACTGCACCACCATGCCGAGATCGGCCGGGTCGCACCATTCGGGCAAGGCACTGCGCAGGGTTTCACCCACCCGCATGCCCAGCGAACGGCCAACGCAACTGACTTCCAGCGAGTGGGTCAGGCGCGTGTGAATATGGTCGTTGCTGGTGACCGGGTGCACTTGGGTCTTGCGCCCGAGACGACGGAAGGCGCCGGAGAAAATGATGCGGTCATGGTCTTTGTGGAAAGGGCTGCGGCCAAGTTCTTGCGGGCTGTGCAGTGGCTTGCCGAGGCGTTCGCGGTTGAGCAGGGTGTGCCAATCCAAGGCTGATTCTCTCCGTCAGGTGACTGGGGGCGTTGGCCCCTAGCTTCCCGGTTCACGCCTGCCCCTGCAAGCGGAACTACAGTCCGGCGGCGTCAATGTCGATGAGCAGCAAACGCTCACCGTTGTCGAAAAACTGCCCGGCCGTCAGGCAGTACTGATTGCTGGTGGCATCGCGGTAGGTATTGGAGAGCGTCAGACGCCGCTCCTCCCAGCCTTCGGCGAGCAAATGATAGAAGTACGGACGCCACGACCAGTTGTGCCCCAGATAACGATTGTCGGCGACCCAGCCGTGCTGGCGCCATTCGAGATTGGGCGTCAGTTGCGTGCCGTGGCGATCGCATTGATAGAACCGTAACAGCCATGGGAAGGCGTCCAGTTGTGGCAATGCGCTCAATGGCGCATGTGCCTGAGCCCAGGCTTGCAGGATCGACATCAGTTCAGCCAGTTGCTGGCGCATTTGCATCAGTCGCCCGCGCTCAGCGAGTTTCTGCCGAACATAGCGCTGGCGCAGTTCGGCGAAGCGTTGCACAAACGCATCGGTGGGAAAGAACTCTTCTTGCGCCCGCGCGAACAGGAAGCCCTGCACATAGCGCGATCCGCATTCCAGGGCGAAATTCAACTGCGCTTCAGTCTCGACGCCCTCGGCGATGATCCAGCAGCCGGTCTTCTCGGCCATCTGTGCGAGAGCCTTGACCACATCGCTGCTCGGCCCTCCCAGTGCTGCGGCCTGGAACAGGCGCATATCGAGCTTGAGAATGTCCGGTTGCAGCGCCAGCACCCGATCCAGTTGCGAGTAGCCGGCGCCAAAGTCATCGATGGCGATTCTCGCTCCCGCCTCGCGATAGCGCGCGACAACTTCGGCCAGGCGTTGACCATTGCCACCCAGTTCGGTGATCTCGAAGACGATGCGTTGCGGATCGATACTGTAGCGCGCCAATTGCTTGAGACTGGGCAGGGCTTGATCGGCGCGCAGGCGACTGATCCAGCGCGGCGACATGTTCAGGCTGAGAAACCAGTCTGCCGGCGCTTCATGCAAGCGGCTCAAGGCGTTGTCGCGGATTTGCCGGTCGAGACGGCGCAGCGCAATGGCGGGCGTACGCGGGTCGGCGAACAATGGCCCGACCGAATTCAGTTGACCGTCAGCCTGGCGCAGGCGACCCAACGCTTCGACGCCAGCAATGCGTCCCGTGGCGGTATCGATGAAAGGCTGAAAGCAGGCGAGCGGTTGCCCGTCGATCACGGGGCCTCCTTAGTGGTTCTTGTTCTGGTGAACCCCGCCGACCGGGTAGGCGCACGGGATTGAACCTCCGGATAAAGAGGTTCATCCCGCCGACAGTGCAAGAATGTAGCCAGATGTATCTGTTCAGCGTTTCGCCGAACTCTGCATGACCAGTTTGATCAGCGGCCCGAGGCTGGTGCCGAGCCGGATCAAGCGAGTCAATCCGCCACCGCCGCTTTTCGCGCCTTTGCCGGTGATGAAGCCCAATAGCGTAACGGCGGCCACGCCCCACAACGGCGCGTGTTTGATGCCGAAGCCACCTTGCAGGTTTTGCGTCATGCCGCGCATGCGATGCAGAGGCTGCAGCACTTGCCCGGCTTCGTGGCGGATTTCCTGACGATGCATTTCCATGCGCAGGCGGATCAACGCCTTGCGCATTTCCCGACGCGAGCTGTTGTGTGGCAATTCAGGCAGGCTCATGGCAGCAGGCGCTCCCGGTCGTTGGCCAGCTCTTCGAGCGTGCCGTGGAAAGGCGAGGACTCATCGAAGATCGCCGCCTTTAGACGCAGCCCGCAGAAGATCGAAGCCAGCGTATAGAAGACACACAGGCCAATGATCGCGGCAAGACGGTACGTGTCCCAGAACACGATCATCACCAATGTCGATAAACCCACCAGCAGCAACAGGGCAAAGACCAACGCCAGTCCTGCGAACAGCAGCAGGCTGACGGTACGTGATTTCTGCTCCTGCAATTCGATGCCGAACAACTCGACATGGCTGTGCAGCAGACCGAGAACGGCGGCGCCCAAGCGTCGCGTGGAAGAGGCGGTGCCCGCAGTCGGGCCGGATTCACCGATCGACATAATCAGCGCCGAGTAGCCAGCAGGCCGATCAGGAAGCCGACACCAGCAGCGATACCGACGGACTGCCAAGGGTTGGCCGATACGTAATCTTCGGTGGCGGTTACCGCAGCCTGACCGCGATCACGCAGGGTGTCTTCGGTCAGTTTCAGGGTTTCGCGGGCGCGCAGCAGGCTGTCGTGAATCTGCTCGCGCAGCTCATCAGCCTGATCGCCGGCCAGAGTGGCGGTGTGCTCGAGCAAGCGTTCGGTGTCGGCGACCAAAGTCTGGAAGTCGTTCATGAGGATTTCTTGAGCAGTCTTTGCCTTGATGCTGGCCATGGGTGGATCTCCGTAAGTGACGTCTGAAGCGTTCGAGTATGAGCCTTGCGCGAAGGTTCAGTACAAATGACTGGTACAACTTTTGCTGTGTCATGGTGCGTCGCCGGGCTGTTGTGCGCTGTTGCCGGGCGTGCGCGCTGAGAAACCTTATCCCAAACAATCCCGGTTTGTGTCAGGACATCGACCTCGTGCGCCAAAGCAGTTCGCAGGACCTTCGAATCGGTGACTGCGCGGTCGCAACTTGGTGCATGAAATGTACGCATGAACCGCTTTGGTGCCTTTTTCGCCTTTAGGTCTGCCTGCTTATGGAAAATCTGCAAAGCGCTGTGGACACCCTGGTTCACAGCTCCAATACCTTGTTCATTCTGATCGGTGCGGTGATGGTGCTGGCGATGCACGCCGGTTTCGCCTTTCTGGAAGTCGGTACGGTCCGCCAGAAAAACCAGGTCAATGCGCTGTCGAAAATTCTCAGTGATTTCGCCGTCTCGACCCTGGCCTATTTCTTTATAGGCTATTGGATCTCCTACGGCGTGACGTTTATGCAGCCGGCGGCGGTGCTGAGTGCCGATCATGGTTATGGATTGGTGAAGTTTTTCTTCCTGCTGACCTTTGCCGCTGCGATCCCGGCGATCATTTCCGGTGGCATCGCCGAGCGGGCGCGTTTCGTGCCGCAGTTGTGTGCCACGGCGCTGATCGTCGCGTTCATTTATCCGTTTTTCGAAGGCATGATCTGGAACGGCAACTACGGCCTGCAAGCATGGTTGACGGCGCAGTTCGGTGCCGCTTTCCATGATTTCGCCGGTTCTGTGGTGGTGCATGCCATGGGCGGTTGGCTGGCGCTGGCGGCGGTATTGCTGCTGGGACCGCGTAATGGTCGTTACCGCGACGGTCGCCTGGTGGCGTTCGCACCGTCGAGCATTCCGTTTCTGGCACTGGGGTCGTGGATTCTGATTGTCGGCTGGTTCGGCTTCAACGTAATGAGTGCGCAAACACTGCAAGGCGTCAGCGGTCTGGTGGCGGTCAATTCGTTGATGGCGATGGTCGGCGGCACCATGGCGGCGCTGCTCGTCGGGCGCAATGACCCGGGCTTTCTGCACAACGGCCCATTGGCCGGGTTGGTGGCGATCTGTGCCGGCTCCGATCTGATGCATCCGGTCGGTGCGCTGGTGACTGGCGCGATCGCCGGCGCACTGTTTGTCTGGTGCTTTACCGCTGCGCAGGTGAAATGGCGTATCGATGATGTCCTGGGTGTATGGCCTCTGCACGGTTTGTGCGGCGCGTGGGGCGGGATTGCCTGCGGGATTTTCGGCCAGACCGCGCTCGGCGGGATCGGCGGCGTCAGTCTGATCAGTCAGTTGATCGGTACCGCACTCGGCGTCGCCGTGGCGCTGATCGGCGGCTTCGTCGTCTACGGCGTGATCAAGGCGCTGCACGGGCTGCGCCTGAGTCAGGAACAAGAGTATTACGGCGCCGATCTGTCGCTGCACAAGATCGGCGCGGTGAGCCAGGATTAAGTCTCGGCATCGTCGCTACCGGGATAAAAGCCGTGGAGCAGGCGATAGCGGTCGATGCGCACCTGATCGACTTTTTCCTGCACCTGATGCGCTGGCAAGCCAAGCATGATCAAAGCGTGGGAGGCGAGCATCAGGCTCGACTCCAACAGCTCCGGCACCACTTCGGTGGCGCCGGCGGCTTTCAGTTCGGCCCATTGGCTGTCGTCGCGGGTGCGTACCAGGATCGGCACATGGGCGTTGAGCCGGCGGGCTTCCTTGAGGATGCGCAGGGCAATGTCGCTCTGATCCACCGCAACCACCAGCAGTCTGGCGCGTAGCAGGCCCACGGCGGTCAGCAGGTCGCCGCGCGACGAGTCGCCGTAATGCACGTCGCTTTCTCCGCTGGCGGCTTCCTGTACCCGCACCGGGTCATTGTCCAGGGCGATAAAAGGCTGTTTGGCATTGCGCAGGAAACGCCCGATGGATTGGCCGACGCGGCCGTAGCCACAAATCACCACGTGTTGGTTGAGGTCGGCGTTGAGGGCGCTGATCTCTTCGATCTGCGCCTCCTGATTGGGTTTGCGGTGCAGCACTGCAGCGATGCGTGGTGCCGCGCGCAGCAGCAATGGCGTCAGGAGCATTGAGCAGAACGTTGCAGCGAGCAGAAGATCGCCCAGCGCTTCGGGCATCATGCTGTGTTGTTGCATCTGCGCCATGAGGGCGAAGCAGAACTCGCCCCCGTGAGCCAGCGCCAGACCGCTACGCCACGCCGTTTCGCTGTCACTGCCGCGCCACTTCACCAGCAAGGCGACGACGATACCCTTGATCACCATCAAACCGACGGTGAGCGCGAGGATCAGCAGACTGTGACTGACGAACAGTTGCAGGTCGATGAGCATGCCGATGCTGACGAAAAACACCCCGAGCAGGATGTCGCGAAATGGCCGGATATCGGCCTCGATCTGGTGTCGATAGTGGCTTTCATCGAGCAACATGCCGGCCAGAAATGCACCGAGCGCAGGGGACAGGCCGAGCAGGTGTGTCAGCCAGGCAGTCAACAGCACAATCACCAGCGCCAGCAGCACGAACAATTCTGCCGAGCGTGACGCGGCCACTTCATGAAACAGCCGCGGCAGTAACCAGCGACTGGCCAGCAGCAGACCGACAAACAACACCACGGTTTTTGCCAGCGTCAGTGGCAACGCCCAGTACCAGGCCTGCTCACTGCTGCCGGCAAATACCGGCACCAACGTCAGCAACAACACCGCGACAACGTCCTGAAACAGCAAGACGCCAACGGCATTCTGGCCATGGCTGCTGAACACTTCACCGAGGCTGCCCAATTCCTTTGTCACAATTGCCGTTGATGACAGCGAAAGCCCGGCACCGAGCAACAGCGCCGGCGTCATCGGCATGCCCAGCAGTATCAGCAGCAGACCGAGCAGCGCGGTGCTGATCAGCACCTGTTGACTGCCGAGACGGAACACCACCTGGCGCAAGGCGATCATCTTCGACAGGGAGAACTCCAGACCCAGTGAAAACAACAGAAACACCACGCCCAATTCGGCCACATCCGGCAGATGTTCGCTCTCGTTGACCCAGTCGAATGCACTCGGCCCCACCAGCAATCCCACGCACAGATAGCCCAGAACCGGCGGCAACCGCAGGCGCCGGAACAGGGCAATCACCACGAGAGACGAGGCGAGGATGATCAACAGATTGGCAAACACTGGACACTCCGATGTCAGATTCAGGCTTTTCAAGCGTAGAGGCAAAAAGACCGGGAGGATCGCGTAATTGGTATTTCTGCGGACTGATTTGCGTCAGGGTTTTGCCTGTGAGCCTTTGTCGGGGGGGCTGGAGCCTTTGGGCGGAGGTGGCTCGACGGGTTTTCAGGTGCGGCCTAGAATAGGCCCACTCATTTTTTGGTTGAGCAATCATGCCTCCTGAATGTCAGCTGTTCGGCACCCTTGGGTGTCATTTGTGCGAAGTCGCTGAGGCCGAGTTGATGCCTTTCGTTGAGCATGGCCTGCTGGTTGAACTGGTCGATATCGCTGACGATGAAACGTGGTTCGAAGCTTACAGTCTGCGAATTCCGGTGTTGCGCCGCATCGACACCGGGGCTGAACTGGGCTGGCCATTCAGCGCTGATGAAGTCGTCGCGTTTCTGCGTTAATCCGCTTTTCCGGTTTATCCCGCCGGTCGCCGCTGCCATCCATTCCTTGGCATTTTGCGCTTTGTTCGGTTACTGTATGTTCATACAGTAAAGCGTCAGAGGGATGAACCGTGGTCAATGTCGAACAGTTGAAGAACAGCGTGAACCGGATGTCGGTTGACGTGGTGCGCGAGGCCGTTCTCGAATTGCGCCTGGACGGGCTGGTCACGGAAGGCAAGACGCCCTTCAACAAACTGCATTTCAATACCTGCTTTGCCGAGATCGAGGCCTTGTTTCAGCGTGCCGGTTATCACAAGCAACTCGATGTGGTCGGTTATCAGGGATTGCTTTACGCCTTGTACGATCCGGGCCGCTGGGATGCAGTTGACGTATTGCGCTGGCTCAAGGAATTCACCGACGCTGCCGCGCTGAAAACAATCCCGGCCTGAGCATTCTGCGCTAGGTTCGTTTCCCTCACTGCTGGATAATGCCGCCCTGTATTGAGGGTTCGATTTCCGTATGTCCACATCTACATTCTCTGCTGCTCAGAATCAGGCGAGCACACTTTATCTGCCGCCCGGTAAATGGCTGACCGTACTCGATTGCCTGTGCGAGCATTTCCGCGCCATTGACCGCGAGCAATGGCTGGACCGCATCGCTCGGGGACGCGTGCTGGACGGCCATGGCCAGCCGATATCGGTGGATTTGGCTTACAAGGAAGGCTTGCGGATTCACTATTTTCGCGAAGTGCCGGACGAAAAACCGATCCCGGTGGTCGAGTCGATCCTGTATGCAGACGAACATCTGGTGGTGGCTGACAAGCCGCATTTTCTGCCGGTGACGCCCGCCGGCGAATACGTTGAGCAAACCTTGTTGCGCAGGCTGATTCGTCGCCTGGACAATCCTCACCTGGTGCCACTGCACCGCATCGACCGGCACACAGCGGGACTGGTCATTTTCTCGGCCAATCCGCAAACCCGATCGGCTTATCAGTCGCTGTTCCCCACGCGGCAGATCGACAAGCGCTATGAGGCTATTGCACCGGCGCTGCCAGATCTGGATTTTCCCTTGGTACACAAGAGTCGTCTGGTGGACGGCGAACCGTTTTTCCGCATGCAGGAAGGCGCCGGTGCCAGCAATACCGAAACGGCGGTGGAAGTTCGGGAAAAGCATGGCGATCTGTGGCGCTATGGTTTGTTTCCGGTGACTGGCAAGAAACATCAACTGCGCGTCCACATGACTGCGCTGGGGGCGAGCATCTGCAACGATCCGTTCTATCCGCAGGTGTTGAAAGACGTCGAGGACGATTACGCCAATCCGCTGAAGCTGCTGGCGCAGGGGCTGCGGTTTGTCGACCCGGTGACCGGTGAGGAGCGCGAATTCGAGAGCCGGATCACGCTGCAGTGGTGAAACCGCCTCACTTTTCGAGCGCCCATGAAAAAGCCCGCAATCAATGCGGGCTTTTCTGTATCCGGTATCGACCCAGAGCTTACAGCTCTTTAACGGTACGAACCTGATCCTTGTTGATGCGAGTTTCTTTGCCGTCCAGCTGTTTGAACTCGTAGAAGCCCGAATCGTCATCGTATTTCGGGGTGTCGACGGCCTGGATTTCGCGACCGTCATTCAAGGTGATCACTGTAGGCGACGAGCAACCGGCGAGGGTGGCAAGGCCCAGTGCGAGCATGAAAGTGGCGAGGGTCCGTTGAGTCATGGGTGTGTCTCCGAATGGGAATTCTTTTGGTTACTGAGCTTGAGACGTATACAAGGCGTGAGAGTTCCTTGAATGGTGTCAGTCTGACACAGTGTTGTGGGAATTTAACAGTTCGGGGGTGTTGAGGTTGGCTAGTCGCGGGTCGTTGTCCGGGCACTCCAGGGCAGTGGCGCCGAGATTGCGCATGACCCGGCCGGGGCTGCGTTCACCGGCGTTCCAGGCGTTTTCGAAGGCATCTAGCAAGGCCACCGGAATCACACACAGCAACGGTTCCCAATGCGCGTCATGGCGCAACATTAAAGGTTTTTCAGGATGCTGATTGGCGGCTTCGCGCATGCTTTGCAGTAATGCCGCATCAATTCGCGGGACATCACAGGGTAAAACAAGAAGGTGCGTATGGCGCGCAGCTTTCAAGCCTGCACGAATGCCGGCCAATGGCCCTGGAAAATCGCCCTCGTCATCGACCACCAATTGATCGGCAAACGGCGCGTAACGCTCGCGATTACGGTTGCAGGAGATGATCAGATCGTCGGTCAGCCCGCGGACCTTGCGCTGCAAGTGCACAATCAACGGCTCGCCCAGCCACTCGATCAAGCCTTTGTCCTGACCGCCCATGCGTTGGCCGCGTCCGCCTGCGAGGAGCAGAATGGAGCAGGCGGGCAGTTGCGTATCGAGGGTCATGGCAGCTCTCCAGTGGGGCGGCGAAAAAATGGGGCGCTGTGATATAACACCGGGCTGTTTCTCCTACAACTGGACGAGCCTATGAAAGCCAAGGCTGATGTACCTTTCGTGCCGCTCAATATTGCGGTACTGACAGTCAGTGACACCCGAACCCTGGAAACCGACACCTCAGGCCAGGTCTTCGTCGACCGCTTGACGGCGGCGGGTCATTTTCTGGCGCAGCGGGTTCTGCTCAAAGATGACCTCTACAAAATTCGCGCGCAAGTCGCCACCTGGATTGCCGACGATGTGGTGCAGGTTGTGCTGATCACCGGCGGTACTGGTTTCACCGGTCGCGACAGCACACCGGAAGCCGTTGCCTGCCTGCTGGACAAACAGGTCGACGGGTTTGGTGAGTTGTTCCGGCAGATTTCGGTCGCCGATATCGGGACCTCGACCGTGCAGTCCCGTGCGCTGGCGGGCCTGGCCAATGGCACGCTGGTTTGCTGCTTGCCGGGTTCAACCAATGCCGTGCGCACCGGTTGGGATGGCATCCTGGGCGAGCAGTTGGACGCGCGTCACCGCCCATGCAATTTCGTCACTCATTTGAAGCAGGCGGCGCCTTGTGAATCCCGTGGGTAAGCCGGGCAAGACCGGGGCACTGATGCCGGTCGAGGTGGCGTTGACGCGCCTGCTCGAAATGGCTGAAGCCTCGCCCATTGTCGAGCATGAATATTTGCCTCTGGCTCAGGTTCAGGGGCGGGTACTGAGCGAAGACCTGATTTCGACGCTGGATCTGCCGCCGTGGCCGAACAGTGCCATGGACGGTTATGCGCTGAATCTGGCCGACTGGACGGGCGAACCGATGCCGGTCAGTCAGAAGGTGTTTGCCGGGCAATCCCCCGAACCGCTGAAGCCGCGTACCTGTGCACGGATTTTCACCGGGGCTCCGGTGCCGGCGGGTGCTGATTGCGTGGAAATGCAGGAAAACGCTGAGGTACAAGCCGATGAACAGGTGCGTTTCCTCGAACCGATGAAGGCGGGGCAGAACATCCGTCCGCAAGGCCAGGAAACCACTGTCGGTGAGCTGATCCTGCCCGCCGGCACCCGCTTGGGTCCGATAGAGCAGGGGCTGGCCGCATCGTTGGGTTGTGCCGGGTTGAAGGTCGTGCGCAAGGTTCGAGTCGCGGTGATTTCCACCGGCGATGAATTGGTCGAACCGGGCCAGGCACTGGGGCCCGGTCAGATATACAACAGCAATCGGGTGTTGCTGTGCAGTTGGCTGCAACGACTGGGCTGTGAAGTGATCGATGCCGGTATTCTTCCGGATGATCTGGCCACTACCCGTACCCGTCTGGCGGAGTTGCAGGATGTTGACCTGATTCTTTCCACGGGGGGGGTGTCGGTAGGTGAGGCGGATTTTCTCGGTGTCGCCTTGCGCGAGGAGGGCGAGCTTGCCCTTTGGAAACTGGCGATCAAGCCTGGAAAACCGCTGACGTTCGGCCATTTCCGCCGCGTGCCGGTCATTGGCTTGCCAGGAAATCCGGCGTCGACATTGGTGACCTTTGCGCTGCTCACTCGACCCTACCTGTTACGCCGTCAGGGCGTGCGGGATGTCGAGCCGCTGAAGTTCACCGTGCCGGCAGGTTTTGACTGGCCGGTGCCAGGCAATCGTCGTGAGTACTTGCGAGGCCGTCTCGAGCAAGGACGGGCGACTATTTACCGCAACCAGAGTTCGGGCGTGCTGCGTAGCGCGGCGTGGGCAGATGGATTGGTCGAAGTGCTGGAAGGTCGCACGCTGAACGAAGGAGACCAAGTGGTCTTCATTCCGCTGAGTGACCTGCTGGGCTGATCACGTCGTGCAAATGCAGGCGTCGGCTGGCTCGGGCGGCGCCTGCAATGACTCATCACTTAATTGCTGATCAATGTCACAAGCTGATCGAATCGGCTATTGGCCACCCAACCCAGCAGGCCCAACACTACCGCTGTTGCACCCGCCGAGTAGGCAAGCCGGTGCTTGATCGTTCTGACGTCACCGCGGATTTCGTCCATGTCCCGTCGAAGGTATTTGAGATGGGTTTCCAGCTCGGTAACTCGGGGTTCCATATCAACTTCTCCAGTGGTTCTGGTGCTGTTTTTGAAATCGGACTTCTGCTTCGCGCGACTTTCGACGAGGGGGCCAACGGGACTCACTGGCATTCTGGCTTCATGACTTGGCATGGAAGCATCCACCGGTTGTTTCAATTGTTCGCTTGCAAGCTTTTCCAGCTCTCGAACTGGCAAGAGCCCTGGGGGTGTATCCACTCATTACATGCACGTCCTTGTGTATTGGATTGAAGATCGATACCGCCAGCACACGGTGACCCAATGCTTGAGCCGGGTCAATTAAGCCGATTCCGCATGTTTTGTAAGAAAAAATACCGCCGTGTAGGACGTCTCGGTCCGAAGGATGAATTAATTGTGAGGCCGACGGCTTTTTTACGTGCGGCAGTGGTCAAGATGACTCAACCGATCGGATTTTGGAGTGATGAGATGAGTGAACGCCGGGCGCTGTTGATTCTGCATGGCAAGCAGGCACTCAACGAGGCGGTACGCACCGCCGTCGAGGACAAGCGCAAGCAAGGCTGGGAGCTGGCCGTGCGTCTGACGTGGGAGGCAGGGGATGCTCAGCGTTGGGTGGAGCAAGCCTTGGCGGACGGCTACACAAAGATTATCGCCGGCGGTGGAGATGGCACGTTGCGCGACATCGCCGAAGCACTCGCGGCGCATCCGGGCAAAGCCAGTCTGGTCCTTTTGCCTTTGGGCACTGCCAACGATTTTTCCCGCGCAGCCGGCGTGCCATTGGAGCCTGCCGAAGCCCTTGAGCTGCTCGATGTACCGCCGCGCGCTATTGATCTGGGTGAAGTGGGCGGGCAGATTTTCCTCAATATGGCCACCGGTGGTTTCGGCAGCCAGGTCACGGCCAATACGTCCGAGGATCTGAAAAAAGTACTCGGCGGTGCAGCCTATCTGTTCACTGGCCTGTCTCGGTTCAGCGAGCTGCATGCTGCTTATGGCGAACTTCAGGGGCCGGATTTTCACTGGCGTGGTGAGCTGTTGGCATTGGGCATCGGCAACGGTCGTCAGGCCGGCGGTGGGCACGTATTGTGCCCGGAGGCGCTGGCCGATGACGGGTTGCTTGATATCAGCATCCTGCCGGCGCCACAGGAGTTGGTGGGCACGTTGAAGACGCTGCTCAGTGATGGTTTCGGGATCGATAACATGTTTGTTCGAACCCGTTTGCCATGGGTCGAAATCAAGGTGGCCGAAGGACTTTGCATCAACCTTGATGGCGAGCCGCTGGAAGGTGACAGTATGCGATTTGAAGCGCGTCCGGCGGCGTTGCGTGTGCATTTGCCGGAGCACTCTCCATTGTTGAGTCGCGCCGGATCGGTCAGTCGTCCAGGCTGATGATCTGTTCGCGTACAGCGAACAGCACCAGGCCTGCCACGTCGTAGATTTGCAGGCGCTTCATGATCTGTGAGCGGTGGGTCTCGACAGTCTTGATGCTCAACCCCAGGCCATTGGCGATTTCCCGGGTGGATTTGCCCCGCACGATCAAGCGCAGGATTTCCAGTTGTCGGGCGGTCAGATTGTGCGAGTCGGCGATTTCCGGCTGCTGCTTCTGATTCCGGGTCAGGGCCTGATTGATCACGGTATGAGCGATGGCCGGGCTCAGGTAGCGCTCGTTGTTGCGCAAGGCTTCCAGTGCATGTTCGAGCTCGGTGGCCGTCGTATCCTTGAGCAGGTAGCCGTGGGCGCCGGACTCGAGTGCCTGCATGATCAGCGCCGGATCGGTGTGCATCGACAGGATCAGCACCTTGCTCTGCGGGCGCACTCGCTTGAGCCGTTGCAGGGCCTCCAGGCCACCGGTTTCTTTCATGGAGATATCCAGCAACACGATATCCGGACTCAGTTGCTCGACCATTTCGAGCAGCTGCGAACCGTCATTGGCCTCGCCAATCACCGCGTAACCGGGAATATCCAGCACAAGAGCGCGCACGCCGGCCCTGATCAGCGAGTGGTCATCCACCAGAAGTAAGTTGCAAGTCAACGCATAACCTTATTCGTACTGGCCCGCTCGAGTGCGCGAGGCGCCCAGGGGAAGAGTGCTTCGATTTGAGTGCCTTTGCCCGGCTCGCTGATGACGTTCAGAGTGCCGCCCAGTTGCTCGATTCGTTCGGCCATTCCGGCCATGCCTCGTTGTCCTTCGCGACCGGGATTGGCAGCCGGGGCGAAACCCAGACCGTCATCGCTGATCAGCAGCGTCAGCCCTTTTGGCAGACGTTGCACGCGTATCACCAGATTTTTCGCCTGCGCGTGACGCAGGGTATTGGTCACCGCCTCCTGGGTAATACGGAAGGCGGCGACCGCCATTTCTTCCGGGATACCGTTGAGGCGCTGCTGGCAATCAAGGCTCCAGTGCACACTGGTGTTGGTCAATGTCTTGAGCAGATGCGCGCGCAGGCTGGCTTCAAGCCCCAGGCTGGTCAACTGGCGTGGATTGAGAATGGCCGAAACGTCGCGCACCTTGTCGAGGGTTTCTTCCAGGGTGTCGCACAACGCCGTGCATTGCTCGTGCAAGTCATCCGGCATGCGGCGCTTGAGCCACTCGCTCTGCAATTTGGCGGCGGTCAGCAACTGGCCGATATCGTCATGCAGTTCGCGGCTGAGGCGATGGCGTTCGTTTTCCTGGACTTCCAGCAAGCGGTCAGCGAGTTCCTGTGGCTGAAATTTGATGGATTTGCGTGACAGTCGATATTGCACCCAGACACACGCAGTAGCGGCGATATTGAGCAGCAGCAAGCCCAGGCTAAGGTGTGTCGAAAAACCGTAGGTCAGCAGGCTGCCGAGCGTTGCTGCGACACACAGTATGAGTGTGAACCGGCGTGCATTTTCCCGGGAGGGTGGCCATGTAGTGATTGACTTGAGGCTGGCGTACATAACGGATGGAGCCAATGGATGTTCGCTGCGGGCAGACCGGCCGGAGGCGGGCGGGTCTCTGTCTGAAAATGCTGTCAATTATCTTATTGATTTCAACGCGGTTCAGTAAACGTATTGACCGCCAACTTCAGTGGATAGCTATCCATGAAATCACTGTGCCATTAATTTGAAAGCAACTAGTGGGCGGCATAATACCACTTAAGATACCGTTGGTCGCGTTTGCTATATATGTCCATTGAGTCAGGAAGTACATGAGATTGGACGCAAGTTCCATAATGGAAAAAGTCGATTTGTTGTTTTCGGCGGGATGTCGGTTTTGTCTGAAGTTGTGCTTCTTGAGACACAGGCAAACCCTGAGGCCGGCAGAAAATATTCGTGGCTGTCAGAGCTGATTATTTAATTCGATTTGTCGCTGGCAGGTATGAACTATTCAATTACGACATTCAACGTTTTGCATGGGAAGTACCCGTGTGGGCGCAGCGTGCTGCTCAGGCCTGTCCCGGGTAGGGCAGTTGGAGCAAACGTTTGCCCGCAAGCGGCGGCTGAAGCTGGCTTTGCCCGACTTGAAAGGCAAGCGCTTCAATCAGCGAAGCCTGTTCGCTTTCATCGAGGCTCAGTTGCCCGGTTTTCTGATCGACCAGTTCCAGTTGCCAGGCCATCAGCGTGAAGCAATCCTGCAAAGCATCCAGGGCCTGTTCGTGGAGGTCGACGTGATCCTGGCTCAGATTGAGCAGGCTGTAGATGTGCAGGGAAAACTCGGAAATTGCCTCAAGCGCCAAGGCTTCGGCCCGGCGTGCGAGTTTGAGGAGGGTACCGAGCATGCACTCGATGGCGTCCTTGTCATTGCTGATCAGTTGCAGATGGCTGAGGCATTCTTCGGACTTGGCCAGGAGTTGCTCGGCCTCGACAAGGAATTCGGGGAAGCGTTGTACCCACTCTTTGCGGTCCATTGGCATGCTTATCTCCACAACGTCATGTCTGATGAGGGAATGCCGTGTGTGGCGACGATCGTGGATCGACAGGAGATCGCGCCCAGATGCGCAAGTGCACAGGCTGAGGGGTTCCAGAGGGCTTGTTTCCACTGAACTGCGATCGCACACAATAGCCTGACTCCGTTCATGCAATGAGAATGGCGTCACATTAATGGCTATTGGATATTGCGAATATCAGGTTGGGCCTGATTGTTACTAGGGGAATCCCTTAGACACGGGAACCTACCGTGCAAACCGAGGTCGCGCCGCAGAGAATGTAGCAGATGAAAATCACCGGGCCAGTAAAGCATGATGTTAATGTGACATCAATGCCTGATCATGGCATTTTTGACGGGGTCGGGTATGGCAATCAAGAACCGCCATTTGCCGCCGATAACCTCGCATAGTGAATTCATCAGAACAAGCCCAGGAGTCATTGATGGCCGGCATTCTCGACACGGTAGACCAACGCACGCAACTGGTGGGTGAGAATCGCCTGGAAATTCTCATGTTTCGACTGGCCGGACGTCAGTTGTTCGCGATCAACGTGTTCAAGGTTCAGGAAGTCCTGCAACTGCCGAAACTGACTTTGATGCCACAGCGTCACCCGTTTGTGTGCGGTGTAGTCAATCTGCGCGGTCAGACCTTGCCGGTCATTGACCTGTCGCAGGCGATCGGTATGCGTCCATTGGTGCCAGGCCCGAACAGCACCATCATCGTTACTGAATACAACCGCTCGGTGCAGGCCTTCCTCGTGGGCGGTGTGGATCGCATCGTCAACATGAATTGGGAAGCCATTCTGCCGCCGCCGACCAGTGCCGGGCGTCAGCATTATCTGACCGCGATCAGCAAGGTCGACGATCAACTGGTGGAGATCATCGACGTCGAGAAGGTGCTCGCCGAAATCGTCCCTTACAACGCCAAAGTCTCGCGCGACAAACTGGATGATCCGGTGCTGGAGCGCGCCCGTGGCCGTGAAGTGCTGCTGGTGGATGATTCCAACGTGGCACTCTCGCAATTGCGCGACACCCTCGGTCAACTTGGGGTGAAAATGCACATTGCCAGCGATGGCCTGAAGGCGCTGAACATGCTCAAGGCCTGGGCTGATACCGGCGTGAACATGACCGACAAGCTGCTGATGATCTTCACCGATGCGGAAATGCCGGAAATGGACGGTTATCGTCTGACGACCGAAATCCGCAATGATCCGCGTCTGCGAGGCTTGTACGTGGTGCTGCACACTTCGCTGTCCGGCAGTTTCAACGACTCGATGGTGAAGAAGGTCGGCTGCGACAACTTCCTGTCCAAATTCCAGCCGGACAAACTGGTCGACGTGGTGCGTCAGCGCCTGATGCTCGACGAAGTTCCGGCCTGATCCTGTCGCTTCAGCCTCCTGTGGGAGCGAGCTTGCTCGCGAAGGCGGATTCCCTGTCGACACATGTGTTGAGTGAATTTCCGCTTTCGCGAGCAAGCTCGCTCCCACAAGGTTTTCCGCACACAAACTCCTTTGATTCGCGGATAAAGCTCGTATAGGGTGGCGTTTTTATCCTCCAGGGAGCTGGCCATGCTGCGTCTGAGCGCGCTTTATCGTTACCCGTTGAAATCCGGCAAAGTCGATGTGCTGCAAAGCGTCGACCTCGACAAGCTGGGGCTTGATGGCGACCGACGCTGGATGCTCGTGGACGAAGCCAGCGGCCGCTTCCTGACCCAGCGCGCTGAAGCGAAGATGAGCCAGTTGTCGGCCCTGTGGAATGCGCAGGGCGGTCTGACCCTGAGCGCACCTGAACAGTCCTCCATCGAAATCGCCTTGCCAGGCAGCGACGCCGAACTGCGCGGCGTGACGATCTGGCGCGATACCTTGCGCGTGCCGGATGCCGGTGATGAGGCCGCACGCTGGGTCAGTGATTTCATCGGCAAACCTACCCGACTGGTACAGGTGCCGCTGGGTCGCGCCCGCACTACGCAAGCCGGCTATGGCAACGATGATGACCAGGTCGCGTTCGCCGACGGATTTCCCTTGTTGTTGATCGGCGAGGCATCCCTGCAGGATCTGTCGCAGAAGGTCGGACGACCCTTGGAAATGCTGCGTTTTCGGCCGAATCTGGTCATCGAAGGCAGTCAGGCCTATGCCGAAGACAGTTGGAAGCGCATTCGCATTGGCGATGTCGAATTACGCGTGGTCAAGCCGTGTTCGCGCTGCATCCTCACCACGATTGATCCGCAAACCGGCGAGCGCAGTGCCGATCGCGAGCCGCTGGCGACCTTGCAGAAATATCGTGCCGAAGCCGATGGCGCGATGTTCGGGCAGAATCTGGTGAATGACAGCAATGGTCGACTCGAAGTCGGCATGCCGGTGGAAATCCTCGAGTAACCCATGCCTGAAACGAAAATGCCCGTGTCCTTGGACACGGGCATTTTTTTATCGCAGTGAAAGCCGTGGGTTTAGCCGCGGTACTCGCACAGGTAAGCGGTGTCGACCGCTACCTTCAACTGGAACTTGCTGTTGGCCGGGACGTTGAACTGGCTGCCGGCGGCGAAGGTTTCCCAGTCGCTGCTGTCGGGCAGTTTGACGGTCAGTGCGCCAGACACAACGTGCATGATTTCACGCTGAGCGGTGCCGAATTCGTATTCGCCCGGGGCCATGACGCCGATGGTCGCCGGACCTTCAGCGGTGCCAAAGGCGATCGACTTGACGGTGCCGTCGAAGTACTCGTTGACTTTAAACATGGGCGATTCCTCGAAAAGGGTTAAAAATTGGAGGCGGCCAGTATGCACAAGGCTTTCAACGCCGTCACCTGCCCGGCGCCTGTCCGCTGAGTTCTCGAATTGACCCTAGAGTGGCAAGACCAGTGGCAGCAACCGCGCCGTATTGCGCGCATCCTCCAGCGCTCGATGCTGCTGACCGCTGAACTGCATGCCGGCCAGTTGCAGCGCGCCGTTGAGACCCAGCGGTCGTTCCAGGCGTCGGGCCTTGGCGAAGCGTTGTTTGAGGTTCATGTGCGGCACCTTGCTCAAGCCACTGTCGATTTGCAGACGCTGCCATTCATGCAACAACTGCTTGCGGTCGTAATCGCCCCAACTGGCCCAGCCTTCAAGGCGTGTCTGATGTTGCGCGAGCCAGCATTCGAACGCCGGCCAGACTTCGGTCAACGGCTGCGCCGTGTCGATATTGGCCTGGGTGATGTGCGTCAGTTCACGACAGAAAGGCGTAAGTAACGGCCGTCGCGTTGGTTTGACGAAGCGCTGGAAGTGATCCTGCTCGCGTCCGGCGCGATCGACCAAGGTGGCGCCGATCTCGATAATTTCCATTTCGGTGACCGGCCAGCCACCCTCATCGGTGGTGGCTTCCAGATCTATGACCAGCCAGTGGGGCATCGCAGGGTTCCTGATTTCCGCGTTCTGATAACTCAGAGCGTAGTCAAAACCCGCATGGGTGTGTGGGCGACTACTCGACCTGCAACAGAACCTGACGATTTTTTACCTGATCGCCGACCTTGACCTGCACCCGCTTGAGCACGCCGTCGATGCCGGCCTTGAGCGGGTGCTCCATTTTCATTGCCTCCAGTACCACCAGCAACTGACCTTTGCTGACCGGACTGCCTTCGCTGACCAGTACGTCGACGATGGCACCGTCCATCGGCGCTTTCAAGGTGCCGGAACTGGCGCTGGTCTGACTGTCGATCACGGCGTGAGTTCGATCCTCCAGGTGCAAGCTGCCAGGATGGGTGAACAACCAGAGGTGCCCGGCATCGAGTCGATAGGCGTGATGCTGGCGCAAACCGTCGATTTCCAGCGTCACCGACTGAGCATCATGGTCGATAAGCTTCAATTCGAGCGTACGTTCCGCTACCTGCACCTTGAACACGCATTGCGCTTGCGCGAGCAGTTGCACGGTCCAGTTCTGATCGTCGAGGCCGAGGCGATAATGCAGCGGCACATTGGCGTTGTTGCGCCAGCCGGAGAGCGGCGCGCGGTGGGAGAGGGCGCTGCCTAGATAGAAAAGCAGCGTTGCGATCGCCAGCTCTTTGGCATCGGGAAGGTAGCGGTGCAGGCAGGGATGATCGCTGAAGTGCCGGGCGATGAACGCGGTACTGAATTCGCCGCTGATGAATTGCGGATGTTGCAGCAGGCCGGCAAGCAGGCGCTGATTGCTGTGCACGCCCAGTAACACTGTGTCCTGTACCGCGCGCAACAATTTGCGCCGGGCCTCTTCGCGCGTGGCGCCAAAGGCGATCAGTTTGCCCAGCATCGGGTCATAAAACGGGCTGACCGATTGCCCTTCAAGCAAGCCATGATCGATTCGCGCAGCGTGCTGTAGCGCCGGTTCCCAGGCTTCTACTCGGCCGGTTTGTGGCAGGAAGTCTTGCGCAGGGTCTTCGGCGTAAAGCCTCACCTCCATGGCATGCCCGTTGAGCTGGACTTGCTCTTGAGTCAGCGGCAACGGCTGCCCCTCAGCAACCAGCAATTGCCACGCAACCAGATCCAGCCCGGTGATCAACTCAGTCACCGGGTGCTCCACTTGCAGGCGGGTGTTCATCTCCAGAAAGTAGAACTGTCCGCGTGCGTCGAGCAGAAACTCAACCGTGCCAGCGCCGACATAGTTCACTGCGCGCCCGGCTTTCAATGCCGCTTCACCCATGGCCTGACGCAACTCGGTGGACATCACCGGGCAAGGCGCTTCTTCGATGACTTTCTGATGGCGGCGCTGGATCGAACAGTCGCGTTCGCCGAGGTAGATCAGGTTGCCGTGTTGATCGCCGAACAGTTGCACTTCGACATGCCGAGGTTCGACCAACGCTTGCTCGAGGATCAATTCGTCGCTGCCGAAACCGTTCAAGGCTTCGGAGCGTGCGGTGCGCAGTTGCGCCGGCAGATCAGCGGCATCCTGCACCAGACGCATGCCGCGTCCGCCGCCGCCGGCGCTGGCCTTGATCATCAGCGGATAGCCGATGCGCCCGGCTTCCCGCAACAAGGTGGCGTCGTCCTGTTCAGCGCCTTGATAGCCGGCAATGCACGGTACGCCGGCTTCAAGCATGGCGATTTTTGAGCGGCGTTTGCTGCCCATCAATTCGATGGCTTCGACGCTGGGGCCGATGAAAATCAGCCCGGCCTGCTCGCAGGCGCGGGCGAACCCGGCGTTTTCCGAGAGAAAACCGTAGCCGGGGTGGATCGCATCGGCACCACTGCGGCGGGCGGCGTCGAGAATGGCCGGGATATTCAGGTAGGACTGCTGCACCGGGGACGGGCCGATGTGAACGGCCTGATCGGCCATTTGTACGTGCAGGGCGTCGGCGTCGGCATCGCTGAAGACGGCGACGGTGCGGTAGCCGAGGGCCTGGGCGGTACGCTGGATGCGGCAAGCGATTTCACCGCGGTTGGCGATCAGGATTTTGTGGAATGCAGGCATGGGCTATTTCCTTGGAAAGTTGCATTGCATTTGCTGGCCTCATCGCTGGCAAGCCAGCTCCCACAGGTTTTGTGAGCGACGCAAATCCCCTGTGGGAGCTGGCTTGCCAGCGATGCTTTCAGGTAGCCCACCGAGGTTTACGCTTTTGCACGAAAGCCATGGTGCCCTCGATCCCTTCGTCGCCAGTCACTGCTTCGCTGAACCACTGCGCAGCCTCATCAAGCAAATCACTCGAAGGCTGCCCGGCACTCGCCAACAGCAATTTCTTGGTCATCGCATTCGCCTCCGGCGCGCAACACAGTACGTGCTGCAACACCTCATCGAGCCGCTCGGCCAGCGCTTGTGCATCCTGCTCGACAAAATGCACCAGCCCCAAACGTCGTGCCTGATGCCCATCAAATCGTGCAGCCGTCAGCGCCAATCTTCGGGTTTCGGTCAGACCAATGCGCTGCACCACAAACGGCGCAATTTGCGCCGGCAACAAACCAAGGCTGGTTTCCGGCAGACCGAATTGCGCCTGATGGTCGGCAATCGCGATGTCGCTGACACAGGCCAGACCGAACCCACCGCCGAGCACAGCGCCTTGCAACACGGTGATCAACACTTGCGGGGTGTGCTGTGCTTCCTCCAGCAGGGCGCCAAACGCGCGATTCAAATCGCGGTAAGCCTCGGTGCCCTGAGCGCGAGCATTGGCCATGTCCTTGATATCGCCGCCGGCACAGAAATGCCCACCGGCACCGCTGAGCACCAACGCCCGAACAGCGCGGTCATCGCGCACAGCCGCCAGCACCGCGCGCAGTTCGCTGACCATCTGCAGGCTCATCGCATTGCGGCTTTCCGGCCGATGGAGGGTGATGTGCAGCACGCCGCCATGCAGTTCCAGCAACAGCGTCTGGCATTGCGGCAGGCTGCTCATTTCTTTTTCCCCGGGAGGATGCCCATCAGTTTGCAGATGATCCCCAGCATGATTTCGTCGGCGCCGCCGCCAATCGATACCAGCCGCACATCGCGATAGGCACGGGCCACCGGGTTGTCCCACATGAAGCCCATGCCGCCCCAATATTGCAGGCAGCTGTCGCTGACTTCGCGACCGAGGCGTCCGGCCTTGAGCTTGGCCATCGACGCCAGCCGCGTGACATCCTGGCCTTTCACGTACTGCTCGGTGGCCTGATAGACCAGCGCACGCAGGCATTCGATTTCGGTCTGCAATTCGGCGAGGCGGAAGTGAATCACCTGATTGTCGATCAGCGCATTGCCAAAGGTCTTGCGCTCCTTGCAGTACTCGATGGTGCTGTCGACGCAATATTCCAGGCCTTTGATCATGTTCGCCGCACCGAACAGACGTTCTTCCTGAAACTGCAGCATCTGCATCATGAACCCGGCGCCTTCGTGGCCGATGCGGTTGCGCTGCGGCACGCGCACGTTGTCGAAAAACACTTGGGCGGTTTCCGAACTGCGCATGCCGAGCTTGTCCAGATGTGAACTGAGGCTGATCCCAGGTGTGTTCATCGGCACCATGATCAGCGATTTGTTGATGTGCGGTTTGTCGTCCGAGGTGTTGGCCAGCAGGCAGATGAAGTCAGCACTCGGCGAGTTGGTGATCCACATCTTGCTGCCGTTGATCACATAGTCGTCGCCGTCCTTGCGCGCGGTGGTTTTCAGCCCGGCGACGTCGGAGCCAGCGCCGACTTCGGAGACGCCGATGCAGCCGACCTGCTCGCCGGTGATCGCCGGGCGCAGGAACTCTTCACGCAACTCATCGGAGCCGAAGCGGGCGAGCGCCGGCGTGCACATATCGGTCTGCACGCCGATCGACATCGGAATGCCGCCGCAATGAATGGTGCCGAACTCTTCGGCGGCGACGATCGAATAGCTGTAGTCGAGGCCCATGCCACCGAATTTTTCCGGTTTGGAAATACCCAGCAAACCGAGATCGCCAGCCTTGCGGAAAATCTCGTGGATGGGAAAGCGGCCGGCCTTTTCCCATTCTTCGACGTGCGGATTGATCTCGTGTTCGACGAATTGGCGGACGGTACGGCGCAGGGCTTCGTGTTCCGGGGTGAAGATCATTGTTATTGTTCTCCGTAGGGTCCGTGGTGGTCAGAACCGGCTGACGCCGAAGCTGTTGGGTTGCAACGTGCGAATGTCGGCCTCGTGGCAGATATCCAGCAAGTAGCCGAGCAGGGTGCGCGTGTCGCGCGGATCGATCAGCCCGTCATCCCACAGGTTGGCGCTGCCGTAGAGCGCGGTGGATTGGCTGTCGAGTTTCTGCGCGGTGACCTGTTCGAGCATGTCGAGCATTTTCGCGTCTGGCGTCAGGCCGTCCTTGAGCTGCTTGGCTTCGGTAACGATGCGCAAGACTTTGCCGGCCTGCGCACCGCCCATCACCGCCGTACGGCTGTTCGGCCAGGCGAAGATGAAGCGCGGATCGAGTCCGCGGCCGCACATCGCATAGTTGCCGGCGCCGTATGAGCCGCCGACCACGATGGTCAGTTTAGGCACCCGTGCATTGGCCACTGCTTGAATCAGTTTCGAGCCGTGTTTGATCACGCCTTGCTGTTCCGATTCGGTGCCAACCATGAAACCGGTGGTGTTGTGGAAGAACAGCAGCGGCGTCTGGCTCTGGTCGCACAGTTGAATGAACTGCGCGGCTTTGCTCGCACCGTTCGGTGTGATCGGGCCGTTGTTGCCGATGAAACCGCAAGCGCGGCCCTGAATCTTCAACTGGCCGCAAATTGTCTGTTGATCGAACTCGCTCTTGAATTCGACGAAGCAGGATTCGTCGGCAATGCGCGCGATGATTTCGCGCACGTCGTAAGGTTTTTTCGGATCGTCCGGGATCAGCCCGAGCAACTCATCAATGGGGTAGAGCGGCTCTTTGTATTGCGGCTCCGGCAACCACGGCAGTTGCTCGTTCCATGGCAACATTCGGAGGATTTCACGCACCAGTCGCACGCCATCGGCATCGTTTTCAGCGAGGTATTCAGCCGTACCGGCGACCTGCGCGTGCATCTCGGCACCGCCCAGCTCTTCATCGGTGGCGACTTCGCCGGTGGCCGCTTTCAGCAGTGGGGGGCCGGCGAGAAACAGTTTGGCCTTGCCGCGCACTACCACCACGTAATCCGACAACCCTGGCTGATAGGCGCCGCCCGCCGTGGCCGAGCCGTGCACCACAGTGATCTGCGGCAAACCCAGTGCCGACATGCGTGCCTGATTGGCAAAACTGCGCGCGCCCTCGACGAAAATCTCGGCGGCGTAATTGAGGTTGGCACCACCGCTTTCGGCGAGGGTGATCACCGGGAGTTTGTTTTCCTGGGCGATCTGTTGCAGGCGCAGAGACTTTTTCAAACCGCTTGGCGAGATGGTGCCGCCCTTGATCGCGCTGTTATTGGCGACCACCATCGCGCGGATGCCGGACACGTAACCGATGCCGGCAATCAATCCGCCACCGGCCGCGCTGCCGTCCTTGTCGTCGTGCAATTTATAGCCGGCAAGGCTGGCCAGTTCGAGAAATGGCGCGCCGGGATCGAGCAACAGGTTCAGGCGTTCGCGCGGCAGCAGTTGCCCGCGCTTGTCAAATTTGGCTTTCGCTTCGGCGGCCTTTTTCAGCAGGTTCTGTTCGAGTTGCTGCACCTGCTCGATGGCCGCGAGCATGGCCGTGCGGTTGCTGGCGAAGGCCTCGCTGTGGGGGTCGAGTCGGGACTGGATCTGCGGCATGGCTTACTCCTTGTCCTTGAGGACATCGGGAAGGTACGCCCGGTGGAACCCGTTGAACGACTCGCTGTGAGTGGCCTTGTGCAGTGGCCATGCACGGCTGCCGAGGCTGGCCGCGCCATCGATTTTCAAGGTGCTGCCACTGATGAACGCTGCCGCCGGACTGAGCAGAAACACAATCGCCGCACTGACTTCCGATTCGGTGCCAATACGTTTGAGCGGTACATGTTCACGCAGGGTTGGAATCACCGCTTTGAACGCACCTTCGTAAGTGTCCATGCCGCTGGAGGCAATCCAGCCCGGCGCCACCGCGTTGACTCGCACGCCGGCGTAACCCCATTCGAACGCGGCAGTCTTGGTGAAGTTGTCCATGCCCGAACGCGCCGCTCCAGAGTGACCCATGCCGGGCATGCCGCCCCACATGTCGGCGAGCATGTTGACGATGTTGCCGCCGTGTTTGCTCATCGACTGGTTGAACACTTCCCGCGCCATCAGGAAGCCGCCGACCAGATTGGTGCGCAACACGGTTTCGAAACCTTTCTGATTGATCGAGGCCAATGGCGACGGGTACTGGCCGCCGGCATTGTTGACCAGACCATGAATCGGCCCGTGCTCGACGATCAGCTCCTTGACCAGTTGCTTCACCGCTTCTTCATCACGGATATCGCAGGCCTTCCAGTGTGCGCGACCACCGTCCTCGGCGATTTCGGCGGCTACTTTTTCGAGCTTTTCCGGCTTGCGTCCGACCAGCAGCACATTCGCGCCGAGCGCTGCCAGTTCATGCGCGGTGCAACGGCCGATGCCGCTGCCGCCGCCGGTGACGATGATGGTCTGGCCGCAGAACAGATCGGCGTTGAAAATCGACGCGTAAGCCATGCAAACAATCCTCTAGTCGAGCTGTTCGGCGATGCTCTGCGGCACCGGGATCTGGATTTCCAATAATTGCTGGGCGAAGGCTTTGCCTTGCGGGTCGATGCGCAGACTCGCCACACCGCCACCGCCGAGGGCGTTTTCCAAGAGAAAATTGAGGCTGTGGGTGCCGGGCAGATACCAGCGCTCGACCCGGCCGTGGATCGGGTCGAGCACGTGACTCATCCAGTCGACAATGACGGCCGGGGTCAGCGCCTCGGCGATCCACGGCAGGTATTCGGGTTTGCGCGGCATCACGCCGATGTTGCTGTGATTGCCTTTGTCGCCGGAGCGCGCCACGGCCAGTTTCACCAGCGCCACACTGGCATCGGCGCGGCCCGGTGGTTTGGGCGGTTGATGGGGCAGAGGCAAATCCTCGCTGTCGAGCGCGCTCAGTGAGGGCAGGGCACACGGATAATGTTCACCGGCCATGTCGATGTGCAGCGAGCAAGCGCTTTTGTCGATCAGAAAAGAGAACAGACGAATCAGCGGATACACCGTTGGCCGCCCGCCGACGATGCCGGTCAGCCCCGGCGCCATGCCGGTGGCGGCCTGGGCAATTTCCCGGGAGAACAGCACCAGTGCCTGTTTATTCGGGTGGCGCACAGCGAGTTTGATCACCACTTCCCGACTGTCGTGGCGCTGGCCGTGGGGGCCGTAGGTGGCTTCGCTGCCGAGCAGTTCGATATGGGTTTCGGAGTAAGGCGCCCAGCCGCGTTGGCTGAACATTTCCGCTGTCTTGTCGATGATCGCCTGACTGACCCGATGCGCCTTGTCCACCGCATCGATACCGGCGATCAGGCAACTGGCAGTGCAGCGAAAACCGTCAGGATACGTGGCGCTGACCTTGTACTTATCGCTCGGTGGCAGGCCTTTGGCGCCGTGCACGTGCACCGCGTTTTTGCCTTGTTGCTGAAGTTTGACCTGCGTGAAATCGCAGACCACGTCAGGCAACAGATAGGCCTGCGGATCGCCGATTTCATACAGCATCTGCTCGCCGACGGTCAGCGGTGTGACCAGTCCGCCGCTGCCTTCGGGTTTGCTGACGATGAACTGGCCGTCAGCGCTGACTTCTACGATCGGGAAACCGATGTGTTCGTAATCCGGCACGTCACGCCAGTCGGTGAAATTGCCGCCGGTGCATTGTGCGCCGCATTCGATGATGTGCCCGGCCAGCGCGGCCTGGGCGAGTTTGTCGTAGTCGTGCCACGACCAGGAGAATTCATGCACCAGCGCCGCACTGACCACCGCGCTGTCGACTACTCGGCCGGTGATGACGATATCGGCACCCAGGCGTAGCGCTTCGACAATGCCCGGCGCGCCGAGGTAGGCGTTGGTGGATACGCACATCGCTGGCAGCGGGGCGCCGCTGAACATCTCGGTGATGCCGCTGAGTTGTTTGAACTGTGGTTGCAGGTCATCGCCGAGCAGTACGGCGATTTTCAAATCGATGCCGGCCTTGTCGCAGGCAGCTTGCAGTGCAGCGGCGCAGGCTTGTGGATTGACCCCGCCAGCATTGCTGATCACGCGGATGTTCTGCTCGGCCAACTGCGGCAGCAGGGGGGCAAGGACTTCGATGAAATCAGCGGCGAACCCTGCCTGCGGGTCCTTCATGCGTGCGCCGGCCATGATCGACATGGTGATCTCGGCCAGGTAATCGAACACCAGATAATCCAGGCGTCCGCCGGCCACAAGCTGGGCGGCGGCGGTCGAGGTGTCACCCCAGAAGGCACTGGCGCATCCGATACGGACGGTGGTGGGCATTTTTATCTCCGACTCAGCAACCTGCGACAGAAGTGTCTGGAGGCTACCAAGCAAGCGCTTGGTTTGTAAACAGTTGAAACTATCTTCTGCCCAAGCGCTTGCTTGGTTGCCGCTGGCGGCTTAAATTGCGCGCAACCCTGCGGTTTCAGGGGGCAACAGACTGATCGACTGTAGGAGAGAACGGGTGGACGAGCAAAAAGCCCTGAGGGTCATGCGCGATTTGGTCGACGGGGGCCAGTTGACCGATCCCGACAGCGCTCGCGGCAAATTGCTGCAAGTGGCCGCTCACCTGTTTCGCAACAAAGGTTACGAACGCACCACGGTGCGCGATCTGGCCGGTGCCGTGGGTATCCAGTCGGGAAGCATTTTTCATCACTTCAAAAGCAAGGATGAAATCCTCCGTGCGGTGATGGAAGAAACCATCCGCTACAACACGGCACTGATGCGCGCGGCGCTGGCCGACGCGGCTGATGTGCGCGAACGCGTGCTGGCGCTGATCCGCTGCGAATTGCAGTCGATCATGGGTGGCAGCGGTGAAGCCATGGCGGTGCTGGTCTATGAGTGGCGCTCGCTGTCCGAAGACGGCCAGGCCCAAGTGCTGGCGCTGCGCGATGTCTACGAAGACATCTGGCTGCAAGTGCTGGGTGAAGCCAAAGAGGCCGGATTTATTCGTGGCGATGTTTTTATTACTCGACGTTTCCTCACTGGCGCATTGTCCTGGACCACCACTTGGTTCCGTGCCGGCGGCAGTCTGAGCCTTGAACAGTTGGCCGAAGAGGCGTTGATTCTGGTCCTCGAAGCGCGTTGAAGCACTTTCTATCCGGCCGGGAAACTGGCTAACTGGGCGAAACCGCCTAGCTTGAATGCATTGATCGGTATTTTTTCGGGGAGTGGGGTGTTTTGAAGTCTTCGCCAATTCGGACGGCCGCGGGGTTGATGCTCGCAGCGCTGGCTGCATTTTGGGTTTTGCCCGCTCAGGCAGCGCAACTGGTCCGGGTTGGCGCGGCGCATTTTCCGCCTTACACCATTCGCCCGGAAAGCGGTGCCGACACCGGCCTCTTGCCGCAATTGGTCGAGGCCCTCAATCGCCTGCAAAGCGACTATCAGTTCGTCCTTGTGCCTACCTCCATCCCCCGGCGTTTCGGTGATTTCAAGCAGGGCCGAATCGACATGGCCATTTTCGAGAATCCCGATTGGGGCTGGAAAGACATTCCGCACACGGATGTCGACATGGGCCTTGAGGACGCAGAGATTTTCGTCGCGCAACGCGAAGACGGTCGCCAGCAAAACTATTTCGCCGATCTCACCGGCAAGCGTCTGGCGCTTTTCAGCGGTTATCACTACGAGTTCGCCAACTTCAACGCCGACCCCAAGTATCTGGCTCAGAATTACAACGCCACGCTGACCTATTCCCACGACAGCAATCTGCTGATGGTCTTGCGTTCGCGGGCGGATATCGCCCTGGTGACGCGTTCGTATCTGTTCGATTACCTGCTGCGTAACGAGAAGGTGCGCGACGAATTGCTGGTGTCGCAGCGCATTGATCAGGTCTATCACCATTACGCCATTCTTCGCCCGACGGCGCCGATCACCGGCGCTGCGTTCGGCAAGTTGCTGCAGGGTCTGCGCGACAACGGCGAAATGCTGAAGATTTTCGATCCGTACAAGATTGCCGTCGTGCCGGTGCCTCACCACTGAGGCACCGATTTCTGGGTAAAGCCTAAATTTTCCTTGCCGGCTCACGTCCCATCGTTGAACTGTCGACGATTATCGTGAGCCCGACCCATGTCCAATCTGAATGACCTGACTGCCCTGGCCTTGCCTTCGGGCAGTCAACTGATCGCTGATGCTACCGAAAGCCGTCTGAGCCTGAGCCTGGACGGGCAACCGCTGATCCGCCTGCGCCTTGATCGGGAGGTCAAGGGGCCGATCCAGATCGATGAGTGCTTTGCGCTGCCGCCCGGGCAGGCGTTATGGGCGGCCTGTTACTGGCTGTTCGCGCGGGATCCGGCGTGCCGGCAATTGACCTGGCAACTGGATCAGCCGCCAACCGAGGCCTTGCTCAGTGGCTTGCTGGTGAACACCGAAGTCGCGGGTGAATACCGCTGTGAACGCACGCTGTTCTGGCAACTGCCACAACCGTGGCTTGGCACTTCGCTGACCGGCAGTTATCCGCAGCAAATGGTTATCAGCCAGGGCAAGCGTCATCCACTGCGGCCGGTGAAGCCGCGCGGTGAAGTGTATCGGCGTTTCGATGCGCGTCTGGGTGCGTGGATTTCCCTGCGCACCGTAGAGATTGAGGAAGACTTGCCGCGTTTCAATCGCTGGCAGAACAGCCCAAGGGTGGCCAGTTTCTGGCAGGAAGAGGGCAGTCTCGAGAAGCACCGCGAATACCTGAGCAAACTCGATGCCGACCCGCACACGCTGACCTTGATCGGCTGCTTCGATGATCAACCGTTCGCCTATTTCGAAGCCTATTGGGCCAAGGAAGATCGCATTGCACCGTTCTACGATGCCGACAATTACGATCGTGGCATTCACATGCTGGTGGGCGAGGAAGATCATCGCGGCCCGCACAAAGTGGCGAGCTGGTTATCGGCGCTGGTGCATTACCTGTTTCTCGATGATCCGCGCACGCAGCGCGTAGTCGCCGAGCCGCGTGCCGACAACGCGAAGATGATTGGCCACATGCAGAATCAGTGCTTCCACTGCGAGAAGGAGTTCGACTTCCCGCATAAACGCGCGGCGCTGATGATGCTGGGGCGTGAGCGGTTTTTTGATCGGTGCAAACTGGCCTGAGGTGATTTAAAAGCAAAAGATCGCAGCCTTCGGCAGCTCCTGCAGAGGAATGCATTTCCATGTAGGAGCTGCCGAAGGTTGCGATCTTTTTATCTGGCAACGCGGTCTTAGCGACGACCCGCAATCACCACATCCCGACGACTGCCCGAGACCTTGCGGCAGTGCACCAGGGCATCACGAATCATGAAGTTGACCAGGGTTGGCGACACGCCGAGTTCCTTGGCGATGTCCTTTTGCGGCACGCCGTGCAGGCGGTACATCTCGAACGCGTAGCGCGTGCGGCTGGGCAGTTCGGTCAGCGCGTCGGCGATGTTTTCCAGGGTCGAGAAGTTGATGTGCGAGGTTTCCGGCGAAGCACCCTGGATGACCACATTCAGCCCTTCCTCTTCAGGGCCGGAGTACTTCTGCTCAAGCGCCTGTTTGCGGTAGTGATCGATGGCAAGGTTGCGCACGATCTGGAACAGATAGCTCAGTTGAGCCTTGATCGACGACGTGATCGGTGGCGCCGATTGCAGTCGGAAAAACGCATCCTGCACCACGTCCTCGGCGCGCGATCGGCAGCCGGTAATGCGGGCTGCAATCTTGACCAGAATCAGTCGATTGTCGACGAATGCCTGAAGTAGCGGTGAATCGCACCTGCTTGTGGATACTTGTTCCGTCATGGAAATCACCTTGCTGCCAAATAGGTTAGTGGGACGCCTGGGGACGGGGCCGTCCTACACATCGAGCGACAAATTATGTTGAATGATAATGATTGTCAATTGAGAAAGAGAAGTAATGCGCCACATAGGTGCGTTCTGAGAACTGCGACACGCCGCCACACCCCGGCCCCATTGACGATCCAGCCTGCCGACTAATTATTTCAAGACGTCATCCGTTCTCATTGGTGAATGGTTCCGGGTAAAGCACCCGGCCAGACAGCATTCCAATGCCTTGCGCGGTCGGCAAAGACCGCGCCCTGCATGCCCTTCGAGGGGCGTGACGCAGCAACCCGATTCCATTAGCAAGCCGAATTCAGGCAGGAAACCTCATGACCGACGCGTTCGAACTCCCCAGCACCCTGGTCCAAGCCCTCCAGCGCCGCGCGGCCCTGACACCGGATCAACTGGCCTTGCGTTTTCTTGCCGATAACGAAGAACAGGCTGTGGTACTCAGTTATCGCGAGCTGGATCAACGCGCACGCATGATCGCCGCCGCGTTGCAGGCTGATACTGAATTCGGTGATCGTGCGGTGCTGCTGTTTCCCAGTGGCCCAGATTACGTCGCGGCGTTTTTTGGTTGCCTGTACGCCGGTGTGATCGCGGTGCCGGCCTATCCGCCGGAATCCGCGCGTCGTCACCATCAGGAGCGTTTGCTGTCGATCATCGCCGACGCCGAACCGCGTCTGCTGCTGACCAGTGCCGACCTGCGCGACGCCTTGCAGCAGATCGAAGGCGCGCCGCCGCTGCTATGTGTCGATACCCTCGACAGCGCGCTGGCCGACAACTGGCAAGAACCGACCTTGCCGCCCGACCACATCGCCTTCCTGCAATACACCTCCGGCTCCACCGCATTACCCAAAGGCGTGCAGGTCAGCCACGGCAACCTGGTCGCCAACGAACTGCTGATCCGTCACGGTTTCGGCATCGACGTGAACCCGGACGACGTCATCGTCAGCTGGCTGCCGCTGTATCACGACATGGGTCTGATCGGCGGTCTGCTGCAGCCGATTTTCAGCGGCGTGCCGTGCATTCTGATGTCACCGGCGTACTTCCTCGGTCGACCACTGCGCTGGCTGGAAGCGATCAGCCAATACGGCGGCACCATCAGCGGCGGGCCTGACTTCGCCTATCGCTTGTGCAGCGAGCGGGTCAGTGAGTCGGCACTCGAACGTCTCGACCTGAGCCGTTGGCGCGTGGCCTATTCCGGGTCCGAGCCGATTCGTCTCGACACGCTGGAGCGCTTCGCCGAGAAATTCGTGACGTGTGGTTTCAGCGAAGACAGCTTCATGGCCTCCTACGGTCTGGCCGAAGCGACGTTGTTCGTTGCCGGCACCCCGCGGGGCACCGGCATTCCGGCATTGCGCGTGGATGATCAAGCCCTGGCGCAAAACCGTGCCGAGCCTGGCGATGGCAGCCCGATCATGAGTTGCGGCATCAGCCAGCCGGAACACGCGGTGCTGATCGTAGAGCCGAACACGCTCGCAGAACTGGCCGACAACGCCGTCGGTGAAGTCTGGGCGGCCGGCCCGAGCATCGCTCACGGTTACTGGCGCAACCCCGGGGCCAGCGCCAAGACTTTCGTTCAGCACGCCGGCCGCACCTGGCTACGCACCGGTGACCTGGGTTTTATCCGCGACGGCGAGCTGTTCATCACCGGTCGCCTGAAAGACATGCTGATCGTGCGCGGTCACAATCTGTATCCGCAGGACATCGAGAAGACCGTCGAGAACGAAGTGGAAGTGGTGCGCAAGGGTCGCGTCGCGGCCTTCGCCGTCAGCCAGAATGGCGAAGAGGGCATCGGTATCGCGGCGGAAATCAGCCGCAGCGTGCAGAAAATCCTGCCGCCGGAAGCGCTGATCAAAGCCATTCGCCAAGCGGTGGCCGAGGCGTATCAGGAAGCGCCGAGCGTGGTGGTGTTGCTCAATCCGGGTGCGCTGCCGAAGACCTCCAGCGGCAAATTGCAGCGCTCGGCGTGCCGCAATCGACTGGCCGATGGCAGCCTCGACAGCTACGCGGTGTTCCCTTCGACCACGTCAGAAACGCAGGACCCGACAGCCAGCGCTTCTGAACTCGAAGCCTTGATCGGCAAAATCTGGGCCGAGCAACTCAACGTCAAACAGGTCAATGCCGACGATCACTTCTTCCTGCTCGGCGGTAACTCGATCGCCGCCACCCAAGTGATCGCCCGCGTCCGCGAAGAACTCGCGCTTGAGCTGAACCTGCGCCTGCTCTTCGAAGCGCCGACTTTGTCCGCGTTCGCCGCCGCCGTGGCGCAACAGCAACAGGACGGCGGCAGCGCCCAAGGTGCAATCACCGCGTTGTCGCGCAGCGAGCCGATGCCGCAATCGCTGGCGCAAAACCGTCTGTGGATCACTTGGCAACTCGACCCGCAGAGCAGCGCCTACAACATTCCCGGTGCCCTGCGTCTGCGCGGTGAACTGGACGAAGACGCCTTGCGCGCCAGCTTCCAGCAACTGATCGAACGCCACGAATCCCTGCGCACGCGCTTCTTTGAACGCGACGGCGTAGCCCTGCAACAAGTCGATGCCGCTGCCGAATTCAACCTCCAACTGATCGACATTAGCGACCTGCCGGCGCATGAGCGCGAAGCTCGCGCTCAGCTAATCCGCGAGGACGAAGCGCGCACTCAGTTCGACCTGGAAAACGGTCCGTTGCTGTGGGTAACGCTGGTGCGCCTTGATGACGAAGATCATCAACTGCTGGTAACGCTGCACCACATCATCGCCGACGGCTGGTCGCTGAACGTGCTGATCGACGAATTCTCACGCCTGTATGCCGCCGCTTCGCAAGGCGCAACCGCCAACCTTGCGCCTCTACCAACCCAGTACGCCGACTATGGCAGTTGGCAGCGCCAATGGCTGGCGCAAGGCGAGGGTGAGCGGCAATTGGCGTATTGGACAGCGCAGTTGGGCGACGAACATCCAACCCTGGAACTGGCCACCGATCATCCGCGTTCGGCTCAACAAATCCACAGCGCCGCACGCCACACTGTGCGTCTGGGCGCGAGCCTCAGCGATGCGATTCGCCACACCGCTCAGTCTCATCAAGCAACACCGTTCATGCTGTTGCTCGCAGCATTCCAGACCCTGCTGCATCGCTACAGCGGTCAGCGCGACATCCGCATCGGCGTGCCCAACGCCAACCGTCCGCGTCTGGAAACCCAGGGCCTGATCGGCTTCTTCATCAACACCCAGGTGCTGCGCGCCGAGATCGATTCGCGCCTGCCGTTTGTTGAGCTGTTAGCCCAGACTCGCCAGGCCGCACTCGGTGCGCAAGCGAATCAGGATCTGCCCTTTGAACAACTGCTCGAAGCCTTCCCGCAGGCCCGCGAACAAGGTCTGTTCCAGGTCATGTTCAACCACCAGCAGCGTGATCTGAGTGCGCTCAAGCGTCTGCCGGGTCTGCTCGCCGAAGAACTGCCGTGGCACAGCCGCGAAGCCAAGTTCGATCTGCAATTGCATAGCGAAGAAGATCGGAATGGTCGGTTGACCTTGTCGTTCGACTACGCCAACGAATTGTTCGACGCCGCGACCATCGAGCGTCTGGCCGAGCACTTCAGCAACCTGCTGCGCGACGTCTGCGAACACCCGCAACACGCCATTGGCGACCTGCAACTGCTTACCGTCGGCGAGCACGATCTGCAAAAAAACTGGAGCGTCGCTCCGTGCACCCCAGCACAACATTGGCTGCCAGACCTGCTGAATGAACAGGCGCGTCTGACCCCGGAACGCACCGCGCTGGTGTGGGAGGGCGGCAGCCTCGACTTCGCCGAGCTGCACGCGCAATCCAACCGTCTCGCGCACTATCTGCGCGACAAAGGCGTCGGCCCGGATGTCTGCGTGGCCATCGCTGCCGAGCGTTCGCCACAATTGCTGATCGGCCTGTTGGCGATCATCAAGGCCGGCGGCGCCTATGTGCCGCTGGACCCGGATTACCCGACCGACCGCCTGGCCTACATGCTCAGCGACAGCGGCGTCGAATTGCTGCTGACCCAGACCGAATTGCTCAAGCGTTTGCCGGCCAGCGACGGCGTCAGCGTGATCGCCATGGACGCGCTGCACCTGGAAAACTGGCCGAGCCAGGCACCGGGTCTGCACTTGCACGGCGACAACCTCGCCTATGTGATTTACACCTCGGGCTCCACCGGCCAACCGAAAGGCGTCGGCAACACTCACGCCGCGCTGGCCGAACGTCTGCAATGGATGCAGAACGCTTACGCGCTCAACGAAACCGATGTGCTGATGCAAAAGGCGCCGATCAGTTTCGACGTGTCGGTGTGGGAATGCTTCTGGCCGCTGATCACCGGTGCGCGCCTGCTGATCGCCGGCCCCGGTGAACATCGCGATCCGCATCGCATCGCGCAGCTTGTTAAAGAATATGGCGTGACCACGCTGCATTTTGTGCCGCCGCTGCTTTCGCTGTTTATCGACGAACCGCTGAGCGCCGAATGCACCAGCCTGCGCCGGGTGTTTTCCGGTGGTGAAGCGCTGCCAGCCGAACTGCGCAATCGCGTAATCGCGCAACTACCAGCAGTGCAATTGCACAACCGTTATGGCCCGACCGAAACCGCAATCAACGTCACCCATTGGCATTGCACCACGGCCGATGGCGAGCGCTCACCGATTGGCCGGCCGCTGGGCAACGTGATTTGCCGCGTTCTCGATGCCGATCTCAATCCAGTGCCGGCCGGTGTGCCGGGTGAATTGTGCATCAGCGGCATCGGTCTGGCTCGCGGCTACCTCGGCCGTCCATCGTTGACCGCAGAGCGTTTTGTCGTCGATCCGCTGGGCGAGCAGGGCGCGCGGCTGTACCGCACCGGTGACCGTGCGCGTTGGACGTCCGATGGCGTGATCGAATACCTCGGTCGTCTCGATCAGCAGGTCAAACTGCGTGGCTTCCGCGTCGAACCGGAAGAAATCGAAGCACGCTTGCTCGCCCAGAACGGCGTCGCTCAAGCCGTGGTGCTGGTGCGCGAAACCGCTGCCGGCGCACAGCTGATTGGCTACTTCACCGCAACCTATGCCAGCGAAGACGCAGACGAACAAATCACTCGGCTGAAAACCGCACTGGCCGCTGAACTGCCGGAGTACATGGTCCCGGCGCAACTGATGCGTCTCGACGCAATGCCCCTCAGCCCAAGCGGTAAACTCGACCGCCGCGCCTTGCCCGAACCGCAATGGCAAGTGCGTGAACACGTCGAACCGGTCACTGAACTGCAACAGCAGATCGCCGCGATCTGGCGCGAAGTGCTCGGTCTGGCACAAGTTGGCCTGCGCGACGACTTCTTCGCCCTCGGCGGTCACTCGCTGCTGGCCACGCAAATCATCTCGCGCAGCCGTCAGGCCTGTGACGTCGAACTGCCGTTGCGCGCCTTGTTCGAGCACAGCGAACTTGGTGATTTCGCCGAACAGATCCGCCTGATCCAGGCCAGCGGCCGCACCAACAAACAGCCGCCGATCGACAAGGTTGATCGCAGCAAACCGGTGCCGCTGTCCTACTCGCAACAGCGCATGTGGTTTCTCTGGCAAATGGAACCGGACAGCCCGGCGTACAACGTTGGCGGCATGGCGCGCTTGCGTGGCGTGTTGCATGTCGAGCGTTTCGAGTCGGCGCTGCAAGCACTGATCCTGCGTCACGAAACCCTGCGCACCACGTTCCCGAGCGTCGACGGCGTTGCCCGTCAGCAGGTGCATGCCGAAACCGGCGTGCGCATGAGCTGGAAGGATTTCTCAAAACTTGCCGCCGACGTGCGTGAGCAAAAGGTTCAGCAATTCGCCGACGAAGAGGCGCATCTGCCGTTCGATCTGGAAACCGGCCCACTGCTGCGCGCCTGCCTGGTGAAGACTGCCGAGCACGAACATTACTTCGTGCTGACCCTGCACCACATCGTCACCGAAGGCTGGGCAATGGATATCTTCGCCCGCGAGCTCAGCGCGTTGTACGAAGCGTTTGTCGACGACCGCGATTCGCCGCTTGAGCCGCTGCCGGTGCAGTATCTCGACTACAGCGTTTGGCAGCGTAACTGGCTGGAGTCCGGCGAGCGTCAGCGCCAGCTCGACTACTGGACCGCGCAACTCGGCCGTGAACATCCGCTGCTGGAATTGCCCGGCGATCGTCCGCGTCCGCCAGTGCAAAGCCATCAGGGCGAACTGTTCCGCTTCGACCTGAGCGATGACCTCGCCGCGCGCGTTCGTGCGTTCAATGCGCAAAACGGTCTGACCCTGTTCATGACCATGACCGCCGCGCTCGCTACACTGCTTTACCGCTACAGCGGCCAGACCGATCTGCGCATCGGCGCACCAGTGGCCAACCGCATCCGTCCGGAAAGCGAAGGGCTGATCGGTGCGTTCCTCAACACCCAAGTGCTGCGTTGCCAGCTCGACGGCATGATGTCGGTCGGTGAACTGTTCGAGCAGGTGCGCCACACCGTGATCGAAGGACAGTCGCATCAGGATCTGCCGTTCGATCATCTGGTCGAAGCGTTGCAGCCGCCGCGCAGTGCTGCTTACAACCCGCTGTTCCAGGTGATGTGCAACGTGCAGCGCTGGGAGTTCCAGCAGAGCCGCATGCTCGCCGGCATGACCGTCGAGTATCTGGCCAACGATGCGCGGGCGACCAAGTTCGACCTCAACCTGGAAGTCACCGACCTCGACCACCGCCTGGGTTGCTGCCTGACTTACAGCACCGATCTGTTCGACGAACCGACCATCGCGCGCATGGCCAAACATTGGCGCAATCTGCTCGAAGCGTTGATCGCCGATCCGCAACAACGTCTCAGCGAATTGCCGCTGCTCGATCAACCGGAACAACAGCAGTTGCTCGACAGCCTCGGCATCGAGCCGGGCGAGCATCGCCTCGACCAGTGCATTCATCACCTGTTCGCCGAGCAGGCGCTGGCGCGCAAAGACGCGCCGGCCCTGACCTTCGCCGGGCAGACCCTGAGCTACGCCGAACTCGATGCGCGCGCCAATCGTCTGGCCTGGGCGCTGCGAGAGCGTGGCGTCGGCCCGCAAGTACGGGTTGGTCTGGCGCTGGAGCGTTCTCTGGAAATGGTCATCGGCCTGCTGGCGATTCTCAAGGCTGGCGGTGCGTATGTGCCGCTGGACCCGGAATACCCGCTCGACCGTCTGCACTACATGATCGAAGACAGCCGCATCGGCGTGCTGCTCAGCGATCGAGCGATGTTCAAAGCCCTCGGCGATCTGCCGCCAAATGTGGTGCGCTGGTGCCTGGAAGATGACAGCGCAGCACTCGCCGCTTACCCGGCCAGCGAGCTGCCGTTTATCAGCCTGCCGCAGCATCAGGCGTACCTGATTTACACCTCGGGTTCGACCGGTAAACCGAAAGGCGTGGTGGTCTCCCACGGCGAAATCGCCATGCACTGCCAAGCCGTGATCGAGCGTTTCGGCATGCGCCCGGACGACTGTGAACTGCACTTCTATTCGATCAACTTCGACGCCGCCACCGAGCGCCTATTGGTGCCGTTGCTCAGCGGTGCGCAGGTGGTGTTGCGTGCTCAGGGTCAGTGGGACGCGGAAGAAATCTGCGGTTTGATCCGCACGCATAAAATCAACGTGCTCGGTTTCACCCCGAGCTACGGCAGCCAGTTGGCGCAGTTCCTCTCAACGCAAAATGAAATCCTCCCGGTGCGGATGATCATCACCGGCGGTGAAGCATTGACCGGCGAGCATCTGCAACGGATTCGCGCAGCGTTCAAACCGGCGATGTTCTTCAACGCCTACGGCCCGACCGAAACCGTGGTCATGCCACTGGCCAGTCTGGCGCCGGAGGTGCTGGAAGAGGGCGCCGGCAGCGTGCCGATCGGCAGCGTGATCGGTGCGCGGGTGGCGTACATTCTCGACGCCGATCTGGCGCTGGTGCCGCAAGGTGCGACCGGTGAGTTGTTCGTTGGCGGCGCCGGTCTGGCGCAGGCTTATCACGATCGTCCGGGCATTACCGCCGAACGTTTTGTCGCGGACCCGTTTGCCACTGATGGCGGGCGCATGTACCGCACCGGCGACCTGGTGCGCCAGCGCGCCGATGGTTTGGTGGAATACCTGGGCCGGATCGACCATCAGGTGAAAATCCGTGGATTCCGTATCGAACTCGGCGAAATCGAAACCCGTCTGCTCGATCATGATTCGATCCGCGAAGCCGTGGTGCTTGCACTCGATGCACCAAGCGGCAAACAACTGGTGGGCTATCTGGTGACTGAAGTCGCCGAGCAAAGCGAAGCCAGACAGGCTGAATTGCGCGACGCCCTCAAGGCGCACCTCAAGGCACAGTTGCCGGATTACATGGTGCCGACCCACCTGATTCTGCTGGCGAGCATGCCGCTGACCGCCAACGGTAAACTCGACCGCCGCGCCTTGCCGGCGCCGGATCCTGAGTTGAATCGTCAGGACTACGTCGCCCCGAGCAACGAGCTGGAAATCACCCTGGCGCAGATCTGGTGCGAAGTGCTCAACGTCGAGCAGGTCGGCCTCAACGACAACTTCTTCGAACTCGGCGGCGACTCGATTCTGTCGATTCAAGTGGTCAGTCGTGCACGCCAGCAAGGCATTCATTTCAGCCCGCGCGATCTGTTCCAGCATCAGACCGTGCAGACCCTCGCCGCCGTGGCCAGCCGCACCGAGCAGGTGACGGCCGAGCAAGGTCTGGTGGTTGGTGAATCGGCGCTGACGCCGATTCAGCACTGGTTCTTCGACACGGAAATCCCTGAACGTCAGCACTGGAACCAGGCGCTGTTGCTGGAGCCGACCGTGGCGCTGGAGCCTCTTCGTCTGGAGCGGGCGTTGCTGGCGGTGATCGAGCAGCATGACGCTTTGCGTCTGCGCTTCACCGAGGCTAACGGTCAATGGCAAGCGACGCACCAACCGGTGTCCGATGCCGCCGTACTGTGGCAAGTGCGCGTGACCTCGATGGACAAGTGCGAAGCGCTGTTCGCCGATGCCCAGCGCAGCCTCGACCTTGAACAAGGGCCGTTGGTGCGCGCCGTGCTGGTCGATGGCCCGCAAGGTCAACAACGTCTGTTTATCGCGATTCATCACTTGGTGGTCGACGGCGTGTCGTGGCGTGTCCTGCTCGACGATGTGCAAATCGTTTACCGCCAACTCGAAGCCGACCAAGCGGTGAAACTGCCGGCGAAAACCAGTGCCTTCAAGGACTGGACGGCACGCCTGCAGGCCTACGCCGGCAGCGAATCCCTGCGCGAAGAACTCGACTGGTGGCAGACCCAACTGGCCGGGCCGAATGCCGATCTGCCGTGCGAAAACCCGCAGGGCGGCCAGCAGAATCGCCACGCGCAAACCGTCAGCGTGCGCCTCGATGCCGAGTACACCAAACAACTGCTGCAACAGGCGCCAAGTGCCTACCGCACACAGGTCAACGACTTGCTGCTGACCGCACTGGCCCGCGTGTTGTGCCGCTGGAGCGGTCAGCCGTCGGCACTGATTCAACTGGAAGGCCACGGCCGCGAAACCCTGTTCGACGAGATCGACCTGACCCGCACCGTCGGCTGGTTCACCAGCGCCTATCCGTTGCGCCTGACCCCGCACAACATCGAAGAAGCCGCCGGGCAGGGCGCTTCGATCAAGGCGATCAAGGAGCAACTGCGTGCCGTGCCGCACAAAGGCCTCGGTTATGGCGTGCTGCGATATCTCGCCGATGACCTCAGCCAGCGCAGCATGGCCGCGCTGCCGAACGCGCCGGTCACCTTCAACTACCTCGGTCAGTTCGACCAGAGTTTCGGTAGCGATGCGCTGTTCCGTCCGCTGGATGAGCCGATCGGTGCCGCCCACGATCCGCACGCGCCGTTACCAAACGAGCTGAGCGTCGACAGTCAGGTTTACGGCGGTGAATTGCTCCTGCGCTGGACCTTCAGCGCCGAGCGTTACGAGGCGCAAACCATCAACGATCTGGCCGATGCCTACCTCGGCGAGCTGCAAAGCCTGATCGCCCATTGCCTGCAAGACGAGGCCGGCGGCCTGACGCCGTCGGACTTCCCGTTGGCGAAATTGACTCAGACGCAACTGGATGCCTTGCCGGTGCCGGCCGCGCATATCGAAGATGTCTATCCGCTGACGCCGATGCAGGAAGGCATGTTGCTGCACACCTTGCTCGAACCGGGCACCGGTCTGTACTACATGCAGGATCGCTACCGCATCAACAGCGAACTCGACGCCGAGCGTTTCGCCCAGGCCTGGCAAGCGGTGGTCGCCCGTCACGAAGCGCTGCGCGCGTCGTTTTGCTGGAACGTTGGCGAAGACATGCTGCAGGTGATTCACACGCCGGGTCGCACGCCGATCGAGTATCTGGACTGGAGCGCCATCGCCGAAACCGAGCAGGAGCCCAAGCTGCAAGCGTTGCTGAAAAGCGAGCGCGAGGCCGGGTTCGATCTGCTCAATCAGGCACCGTTCCACTTGCGCCTGATCAAGGTCGGCGCGGCGCGTTATTGGTTCATGATGAGCAACCACCACATCCTCATCGATGCCTGGTGCCGCTCGTTGCTGATGAACGATTTCTTCGAGATCTACACCGCTCTGGGTGAAGGTCGCGAAGCGCAATTGAGCACGCCACCGCGTTACCGCGATTACATCGGCTGGCTGCAACGCCAGAGCCTGGCCGAAGCGCGGCAGTGGTGGCAGCAGAATCTGCAAGGGTTCGAGCGCACCACGCCGATCCCTAGCGACCGGCCGTTCCTGCGTGAACACGCCGGTGAAAGCGGCGGCATGATCGTCGGCGACCGCTACACCCGCCTCAATGTCGAGGACGGTGCGCGTCTGCGTGAACTGGCGCAGGCCCATCAACTGACCATCAACACTTTTGCTCAAGCAGCGTGGGCCTTGGTGCTGCGGCGTATGAGCGGTGATCGTGACGTGCTGTTCGGCGTGACCGTCGCCGGGCGGCCGGTGGAAATGCCGGAGATGCAACGCACGGTAGGCCTGTTCATCAACAGTATCGCGCTGCGGGTGAAAATGCCTGAGGACGATCAGCGCAGCAGCGTGCGGCAGTGGCTCAGTGGTCTGCTCGACAGCAACATGCAGCTGCGCGAGTACGAATACCTGCCGCTGGTGAACATTCAGGAACAGAGCGAACTGCCGAAAGGCCAGCCGCTGTTCGACAGCCTGTTCGTCTTCGAAAATGCCCCGGTGGAAGTGTCGGTGCTCGATCGGGCGCAGAGCCTGAACGCGACCTCGGACTCGGGCCGTACCCACACCAACTTCCCGCTGACGGCGGTGTGCTACCCGGGCGATGACCTTGGCCTGCATCTGTCTTATGACCAGCGTTATTTCGACGAATCGACCATCGAGCGCATGCTCGGCGAGTTCAAGCGTCTGTTGCTGGCGCTGGTCGATGGTTTCCATGGCGACATGGCTGACTTGCCGCTGCTGGGCGTCGAGGAACAGGACTTCCTGCTCCACGGTTGCAACCAGAGTGCCCACGATTATCCGCTGGAGCAGAGCTACGTTGCGCTGTTCGAAGCGCAGGTTGCCGCGCATCCGCAGCGCATCGCCGCCAGTTGCCTGTATCAGCAACAGAGCTACACCGAACTGAACCACAACGCCAACCGTCTCGGCCATGCACTGGTCGCCGCCGGTGTGCAGATGGATCAACCGGTGGCCTTGCTCGGCGAACGCAATCTCGATCTGCTCGGCATGATCATCGGCAGCTTCAAGGCTGGCGCGGGTTATCTGCCGCTGGATCCGGGCCTGCCGAGCCAGCGTCTGCAACGCATCATCGAGCTGAGCCGCACGCCGGTGCTGGTCTGCAGCGAGGCGTGCCGCACACAGGCACAGACCTTGCTGGATGAATTCAGCTGCGCCAATCGCCCGCGCTTGCTGGTGTGGGAAGAGATTCAAGCGGCGGCGACGTCGGCGCAGGACTTGGGCATTTACAGCGGCCCGGACAACCTCGCCTACGTGATCTATACCTCGGGTTCGACAGGCCTGCCGAAAGGCGTGATGGTCGAGCAGCGCGGCATGCTCAATAACCAGTTGAGCAAGGTGCCTTACCTGAATCTGAGCGACGCCGACGTGATCGCCCAGACCGCTTCGCAAAGCTTCGATATTTCGGTCTGGCAGTTCCTCGCCGCGCCGCTGTTCGGCGCTCGCGTGGACATCGTGCCAAATACGATTGCTCACGATCCGCAAGGGTTGCTGGTGCATGTACAAACGCAGGGCATCACTGTGCTGGAGAGCGTGCCGTCGCTGATTCAGGGCATGCTCGCCGCGGATCGCCTGAGCCTTGATGGCTTGCGCTGGATGCTGCCGACCGGTGAGGCAATGCCGCCGGAGCTGGCGCACCAGTGGCTGCTGCGTTACCCGGACATCGGTCTGGTCAACGCCTACGGCCCGGCGGAATGCTCGGATGACGTGGCGTTCTTCCGCGTCGACATGGCCTCGACGCGCGGCAGTTACTTGCCGATCGGTACGCCGACCGACAACAACTTGCTGTATCTGGTCGATGGTGCGCTGGAACTGGTGCCGTTGGGCGCGGTGGGTGAGTTGTGTGTCGCCGGGACGGGCGTCGGTCGTGGTTATGTCAGCGACCCGTTACGCACCGCACCGGTGTTTGTGCCGAACCCGTTCGGTGCACCGGGCGAACGTCTGTATCGCACCGGAGACCTGGCGCGGCGTCGCAGCGACGGAGTGTTGGAGTACGTTGGCCGGGTCGATCATCAGGTGAAGATTCGCGGTTACCGCATCGAGCTGGGCGAGATCGAAGCGCGTCTGCATGAACAACCGGAAGTGCGCGATGGTGCGGTCGGTGTGCAGGAGGGCGTCAACGGTAAACACTTGGTCGGTTATCTGGTGGCTGCTGATAGCGCGCTGAATCCGAGTGAACGACTGGAGCGGATCAAGCAGCGCCTGCGCGCCGAACTGCCGGAATACATGGTGCCGCTGCACTGGTTGTGGCTCGATCAGCTGCCGCTGAATGCCAACGGCAAACTGGATCGCAAAGCCTTGCCGGCGCTGGAGATCGGTCAGTTGCAGAGTCAGGATTATCTGGCCCCGCGCAATGAGCTGGAGCAGACGCTGGCTGATATCTGGGCTGAGGTGCTGAAGGTCGAGCAGGTTGGTGTACGCGACAACTTCTTCGAACTGGGCGGGCATTCGTTGCTGGCCACGCAGATCGCCTCGCGGGTGCAGAAAACCCTGCAGCGCGATGTGCCGCTGCGGGCGATGTTCGAGTGCAGCACGGTGGAGGAGTTGGCCGAGTACATCGATGGGTTGGCGGCGAGTGATATTACCGAGGAGAAAGTGGATCGGTTGAATGATCTGATGGCGGAGCTGGAGGGCCTCTAGTTCTCTAGTGTCTGTACCGGCCTCATCGCTGGCAAGCCAGCTCCCACAATGTCCTGATGTGAGCACGAAACCTGTGAACACATTCGATCTCTGTGGGAGCTGGCTTGCCAGCGATGGCGTCAGTGCGTTCAACACAATTAAACCGCTACATTCACGTACATTTCGAGGATTGACGACCAGCAACCGGCAGCTCAGTCTGCCGGTTCTCTTTTTTGTCGTGGGGGTGGTCGATGCCTTTTTTCACGGTTGACGGACAAGCGCTGCATTACATTGATCAAGGCACTGGTCCGGCGGTGTTGCTGGCTGGCAGCTATCTATGGGACCAGGCCATGTGGGCACCGCAGATTGCCGCGTTGTCGCCGCACTATCGGGTGATTGCGCTGGACCTGTGGGGGCACGGCCAGTCGGGGCGATTGCCGGAAGGCACGACATCACTGGACGACATCGCCCGTCAGGCGCAGGCCTTGCTCGATCATCTGGATATCGATCAGGTCACTCTTGTCGGGCTGTCGGTCGGCGGCATGTGGGGTGTGCGCCTGGCACTGTCGGCCCCACAGCGGATCAACGGTCTGGTGCTGATGGACACGTATGTTGGCGTCGAGCCGGAGCCGACTCGTCAGTACTACTTCTCGCTGTTCAAACAGATTGAAGAAACCGGCGAAATCTCCGAGCAATTACTGGATATCGTCGTGCCGATCTTCTTCCGTCCGGGCATCGATCCGCAGTCGGCGCTGTATCAGGATTTTCGCGCGAAACTGGCGGCGTACTCGTCCGATCGTTTACGCGAAAGCATCGTACCGATGGGGCGTATCACCTTTGGCCGGGATGATCTGTTGCCACGTCTGGGCGAATTGAATGCGCCGACTACGCTGGTCCTGTGCGGCGATCAGGACAAACCACGACCACCGTCCGAAGCAAAGGAAATGGCCGAGTTGATCGGTTGCCCATGGGTGCTGGTACCGGAGGCGGGGCATATCTCCAATCTGGAGAATCCCGAGTTTGTCACCGAGGTGCTGTTTTCCTTCCTGGCTGAACGCCGTTGAAAAGATCGCAGCCTGCGGCAGCTCCTACAGAAAACGCGTTCCATGTAGGAGCTGCCGCAGGCTGCGATCTTTTGATTTTGCTTATTTAGGCCCGAGAATCTTCGCCAACTTGTCCGGCGAAGGCGCGCCTTGCTGCTGTTGCAGTTCACCCTTGTCATCCATGTAGAAGATCGCCGGCGTCGCCTGCAAATCGAGGTCTTCCATCAACTGCATGTTCGCCGCCAGTTTGGTCTGCACGGCCGCCGGAATATCTTTCAGCGCTTTGAGCGAGCTGCCCTTGCCAGCCTTTTCGTGATCTTCCAGGGCTTTGGCCGGATCTTTCGCGGCCAGCAACGCGGCCGATTTGCCCGGGCTGTCCTCGCGGATGATACCGACCATAATGTGCCGCAGTTGCACCTTGCCGGATTTCACCCATGGCCGCGCCTGTTCCCAGAACATGTTGCAGTACGGGCAGTTCGGATCGCTGAACAGGTAAACGGTGCGCGGTGCATCCTTGTTGCCGTCCTGAATCCAGTTGCTCGCTTCGAACTTGGCCCAGACTTCCTTGGCCATCGGCGCATAAACCAGTTTTTGCAGTGGCTCGCTGCTCAAGTCCTTGCCGTCGGCGTCGTACAGATTACCGAGCAAAACGTGTTTGCCATCCGGGGTCAGGTACAGCGCCATACCACGGTTCTGATACTGCGCCGCATACCCGCGCAGGCCATCGGGGGCGTCGAACTGGCCGACGATTTTCGCGCCTTTGGCTTCGATCTGCTTGATCGCCGCAGGCAATTCTTCAGCGGCCAGCACCGACGGCAAGTGCAGCAGGGCGGTGCCCAGAGTCAGCGTCAGCAGGTGGCGGAGGCGGGGCATGGCAGTTTCCTTGCAGAGGTGGCCGGTGCAGTGGCCGGGGTCGAATTCGGATTCGGCGTGGCGAAATTTTCCAGCGCGCGCGCCAGGCTGGCGTTCGATAGCTCACCAAGGTGACTGCTCAGCAACCGACCGTCAGGGCTATAGAACAGCGTAGTCGGCAATGCCATGGAGCCCACGGCCTGACCTAGCCGACCGCTGCGGTCGAACAGCACGTTGTTCAGGCTCAGGCCCTGGGTTTCGAGAAACGTCGCCACGCTTTGCATGCTTTCGGCCTGATTGACGAACAGGAAGGTCAGGTCCGGGCGTTGTTGCTGGGCGTTTTCCAGCACCGGCATCTCGCGTCGGCACGGCGGGCACCAGGTCGCCCACAGATTGATCACCAGCGGGCCGCCCTGATAGTCGCTGAGCTGGATGGTTTCCCCGGCCGCATTGCGCAGGGAGATGTCCGGCAGTCGGGTGCCTTGTTCATAGATGTTCAACGACAGCGTCGCCAACAGCCAGAACGCCACGCCGCTGGCTACGCCAAAACCCAGCGGGCGACGCAAGCCCGGACGGCGCCAGCCGCGATACAGCGCCGCCAGTAACAGCACGATCACCCCCGGCCAGGCGAGGAAACCACCGTCACGCAAATCGATGATCTGCCACGGGTCGTTGCGATAGTGCGACCAGTACAGCAGCACAAAGGCAATGCGCGCCGCGAGCAGGCCCAGCAGAAACAGACTGAACAATGCCGACTCGGGGTTATCGCCACCACGTTTGGCCACCCGCCAGCCGACAAAGGTCGCCAGCGCCAGGGCACTGATCAGCAGCAGGTGATTAAGCGCGATGGCAAAGGTGCCGAGGGTGAGAGTCAGCATTAATTAGCGTCCCGGGTGGTGGCCCAGCGTTGCAGGAACGTCTCGGCATCAACTTCGCCGGTGATGCGCTGGCTGCGGCGTTCTTCGCCATCGGTACCGATCCAGACGAAGCTCGGCGGCCCCGGTACTTTGTAGCGGCTGAGCAGTTCACGGCTGGCGGCATTGTCGGCAGTCACATCGAGCCGCAGCAGGCGTACATCACTCAACGCCTGCATGACCTTGTCCTTGCCGAACACCTGCTTCTCCATGACCTTGCACGACACACACCAGTCGGCGTAGTAGTCGAGCAGCACCCACTGGCCTTGAGCCTTGGCGGCATCGAGTTCGCGTTGCAGCGCGGCCGGCTCCTTGATCGTGGTGAACGCATCGTGAGCCGACGACGCCGCTGTGCTGGCGCGGCCGGCACTGTAGACCTGCAACGGTTGATACGGATCATCGCTGCCGCCCGCCGCACCGATCACCAGCAGACTGCCCCACAACCCGAGCAGCAACGAACTGGCGCCGAACAACTGCGCGACGCGGCCAAAACCTTCGGACTGTTTCCAGGCGCAGAACGCGGCGATCAACAGCAGTGCACCGCACAGGCCCAGCCACAACGAAGCATCCAGCACCGGACGCAGCATCAACAGCGCGGTGGCGAGGAAGAGGAAACCGAACACGCCTTTGAGCAGGTTCATCCAGGCGCCGGGTTTGGGCAGGAAGCGATTGCCCACAGTCACCAGCAACAGCAACGGCACACCAATGCCGATGCCCAGCGAGAACAGGATCAAGCCACCGTGCAGGGCGTTGCCGCTCTGCGCGATATACAGCAATGCACCGGCCAGCGGCGCGGTCATGCAAGGCCCGACCAACAGACCGGACAAGGCACCGAGCACCCCGGCGCCGATCAGGCTGCCACCGCTGCGACTGCGCGAGGCGTGTTCCAGGCGATCACGCAGGGCCACCGGCAATTGCAATTCAAAGAAGCCAAACATCGGCAAGGCCAGCACCACAAAGATTGCGGCGAATGTGCCGAGCAGCCAAGGGTTCTGCAACCACGCCTGCAGGTTCGCGCCGAGCAGCGCAGCAATCACGCCCATCGCCGCATACACCAGCGCCATGCAAATCACGTAACTGCCGGCCAGCGCGAAACCGCGACGCGGGGTGGCACCACTGCCGACCACCATGCCGGCCAGAATCGGCAGCATCGGCAACGTGCAAGGTGTAAACGCGAGCAACAGACCTAGGCCGAAAAACACCAGCAGACTCCAGCCCAGCGCCCGTTGTTGCAGACTGCTGGCCAACGCCTGATCCGGTGCTTCGGCGCCTGCAGCCACCGCTGCTTTGCCGCCCAGATCAATCACCCGGGTTTGCGGCGGATAGCACAGACCGGCATCGGCACAGCCCTGATAGCTGACCTTGATCTGCCCCGTGGCTGCCGCCGGGATTTTCACTTCCAGCCCTTGGCGATAGACCGGTTGCTCTCCGAAAAACTCGTCGCTGTGGGATTCGCCTTCCGGCAGCGTCGGTTGCTGTGCCGCGCTCAGCCCGTCGAACTTCAAGCGTTTCTGATACAGGTAATAGCCGTCGGTGATTTGCCAGAACAGCTGGGTTTCACCGGATTCCAGACGTTCGGACGTGAGCACAAACGCCTTGTCGACCGGCAGAAACTCCGGTTTTGACTCAAATGGATTGTTCCCCGCCTGGGCCAGGCTGGAAATCAGCAGAGCAAACAATAGAAAAAAATGACGCATGGAGGAGCCTTGTCCCTGTGCAAGTGAGGCGCAGAATGGGCGGCTGCGATTAACCGATAATTAACCGTATCCTACAAGGCCCTCCGGGCTTCGGCCAATCAGCCTCGCAGCAGTCCGGGCCAGTTCGCGTCATTGATGGTTTTCGGTCCGGAGACCAGGCGGTCGGACTGAATGTTGTAAGTCAGGTATTGGTTGCCCGTCAGGAAGATGTACCAGTAGCTGTCGGCAAAAGACCGGTCATTTTGCGCCGCTGTGATGATGCGGTCCTTGTACGGTATCAGTGCGCCAAGCTGATGATCCCCGAAGGATTTGTAAGTCAGGGTCTTTGCCTTGTAGTTAAACGATAGATAGTGTCCGTCGTTGAGGATGAACCTGAACAGAAACGGGTGACCGGTCAGTTGGAACCAGGTGCCGGCGATGATCTTGTCGAAGTAGGGCAATATCGGCTTCCAGATCGAATCGGAAACTTTATAAAAGGCATCGACCTTGTCTTTGTCTTGATTGTATTTACACACCACGGGTGTGGTGCCCTGATAGAAGAACAACCAGGCAATATCTTCGTCGGATGAGGTGTTCCAGCCGAATGAGGTGGTTGTCAGTCCGAAACGCAAGTCTTTGGCATGGGGGCCAAAGCTGTCCCAGCTATCGGCAACCGGGGCGGGATAGTTGCTGGATACCTTGTTGTCACCGAGATCGAATCGGGAATAGGTGTCGCTGTCTTTGAAGAAGAAATAAATCCGGTCGGGGCCGGAGCGCCAATCGATCGCGACGAAGTTTTTTAGTTGAGGCATGTTTATTAAGTCCCTTTAAAAGTTGTAGGTAATTGCCGACTGAAAACTAAATGATCGAAGGATTCTTACAAAGGCAGGAATTGTTTCTTTATTAGTTGGGAGAAGTTTCGATGCCGCGTAGCTATGGTTTTCCGCAGCCGGGGGCAGACACGTCTTTGCGCCCGGCTTCCCGTCAGCGTCGGTGACGGCCATAATTGCGCCTTAATCCTCGCCTGTTTCACTCGCCTTTTTGTTTCCGGAGTACCCATGCACGTACTGGTTTGCGAAGACGATGAACTGATCGCCAGCGGTATTGTTGCGGGGCTCAGTGCCCAAGGCCTGACCGTCGAACACGTCAACACGGCATCGAAGGCCCGCGCGATACTTAAAGTTGCTGAATTCGACGTGATGGTGCTCGATCTTGGCCTGCCCGACGAAGATGGCCTCAAGTTGCTGCAACAACTGCGTCAGAGCGGCCTGGAAATTCCGGTGCTGATCCTGACCGCGCGCGATTCGGTCACCGACCGTGTCGACGGCTTGCAGGCCGGGGCGGACGATTACCTGCTCAAACCATTCGATCTGCGTGAACTGTTCGCCCGTCTGCAAACCCTGTTGCGCCGGGTCGCCGGGCGCAGCGTAAACCTGATTGAGCACGGTGCACTGACGTACGACCCGAGCAGTCGCGAAACCATGCTGGCCGGGCAACCGGTGGACTTGTCGCGCCGCGAGCAATCGCTGTTGCAGGCGCTGCTGCACAATCGTGGCCGGGTGCTGTCCACCGAGCAATTGAAGGACAGTGTCTACGGCTTCAACGATGAACTGGAAAGCAACGCGCTGAACGTGCACATCCATCACCTGCGCAGCAAACTGGGCAAAGGCATCGTCGAAACCGTGCGCGGTCTGGGCTATCGCCTCGGCCCGGCTGACGGTGGAGATCAAGGCAAGTGATGAGCCTGCGACTGCGCCTGAGCCTGACCCTCGGCGCCGCGTTTGCGCTGATCTGGGCGCTGGCGGCGGCCTGGATGCTCAGTGATTTGCGCAATCAGATGATGTTCTCCCTCGACCAGCGTCTGGTTGCATCGGCGCGCATGGTTGCCGGGCTGCTGGAACAGTTGCCGACACTGCCGAGCAAAGGCGAGGGCACTCACTTCAGTGCCGAGCAATTGAATATTCCCGGCGGCATGGCCTGTCAGGTCAGTTCGTTGCGCGGGGAAATTCTCGCGCGCAGTCACAACAATCCCGAACAAGCGCTGGAAGCCGAGAAAATGGGCTTCCATGACCAGATGATCGACGGCGCGCCGTGGCGCAGCTTCACCCTCGCCCGCGGCGATGTGCGCATCACCACCGCCGACCGGCAGATCGAGCGCGAAGCCCTGAACATGTCGATTCTGCTGGCGGCGTCGGTGCCGGTGGGTGTGGCCTTGCTCGGTTGTCTGTGTTTGCTATGGCTGGGCATCGGCCAGGGGCTGGCGCCGCTCAACCGACTGCGTGAAGCGTTGATGCGGCGCAATGCCGACTCGCTTGAGCCGTTGCAGATCCAGACCTTCCCCAGTGAACTGAAGCCGCTGCTCGAAACGCAAAACCAGTTGTTCCAGCGCATTGGCAAGACCATCGAGCGCGAACGCCGTCTGACCGGTGACGCGGCCCATGAACTGCGCAGCCCACTGACGGCGATCAAGACGCACCTGCAAGTCGCGCGCATGACCGATGGCAGTGCCCGCGATCAATCGCTGGCGCGGGCGGAGGAGGGCGCCGATCGCTTGCATCGCACCCTTGAGCAATTGCTGTTGCTGGCGCGGGTAGAGGGCAGTCTGTCGTTCGATGACGGTTCGCAATGCAGTGCCGAGCAAGTGGCACGTCTGGCGATCCAGGACGCCACGGGGGGAGAGCGTTTGCGCATCAAACTGAAGCTGCCCACCGACCTGTCGGCTGCACCGCTGCAGATGCCGGCCGTGCTGTCGATTGCGGCGCTGCGCAACCTGCTCGACAACGCCTTGCGCCATACGCTCGAAGACTGTGCGGTTGAGCTGAGCCTGGAAACCATTGGCAACCGTGTTCGTTTTGTCGTGCGCGACCATGGCCCGGGGATTGCGCCGGATGACCTGCAACACTTGACCCAACGCTTCTGGCGTAACGGCCAGAGCACCGGATGCGGCCTCGGTTTGGCAATTGTCCAGGCGATTGTCCAGCGTTGTGACTGCGCCCTGCATTTCGACAGCCGTCCGGATGGCCTGCGCGTCGAACTGACCATGCCGTTGCAGCCTGTCTGATTCCACCGCAAATCTCCTGTGGGAGCGAGCCTGCTCGCGAAGACGGCGGCACACTTAGCATCAATGTGGTTGCCAAACCGCTTTCGCGAGCAGGCTCGCTCCCACAGGGGAAGGTGTTGTGGCACATCAAATGTAACTTCTCGGCGTTCGCTATCCAGCCGGGGTGGGGGTAAGGTCAGCGCAGCTTTGACTCAATGGATTGAGGGAACTGCGCCATGGAAGCACCCATCTGCATTCGTCCGGCCACACTGGCCGACGCCGGCATCATCAGCCGCATCATCGAGCGTTCGATCCGCATTGGTTGTGCACTCGATCACCGTAACGATCCGTCACTCGTCAGCCAATGGATCGGCCGGCAATCCGCCGATTTCATCAGTGCTCTACTGGCCGATCCGCACTTCTATCTCTGCATAGCGTCGTTGGCGGACAAACCGGTCGGTGTCGGCATGGCGCAGGCCAGCGGCGACATTTTGCTGTGTCATGTCCAGCCGGAGTCATTTCGCCGGGGCGTCGGGCGGGCGCTGATGCTGGATCTGGAGGGCTGGTTGCGGATCCGCGAAGCGCCTCACGCGGATCTCAACAGTACGCGCACCGGTCACGCCTTTTATCGCCGTCTGGGCTATTGCGAGTCAGCGCCGACCCTCGAATACCAAGGCTTGCAGACCATACCCATGCACAAGTTGTTGATCGCGCCGGTCTGACAACGCGATCACAGGCTAAATCCTCAGGCCCCTTAAGCGTCTCCAGAACAGGAAAACCTGCAAGTGCGCCCCGCGATCGGAATGCGCACCTGTCCGGTGTGCTGTTTTGGTCACTATCCATAGCCAATTGAGGGGTCGAGAGATGTCAGTCGCCACCAGCCTTATCGAAGAGTCGTCGTCCCGGGTTACCTCGGCGCCGGCCGAAACGTTGTACCAGTTCAATGAGTCGCCATTGCTGGCCCGTCAGGCTCAACAGGAATCCAACGCGCGCAGCTATCCACGGCGCATTCCGCTGGCCCTGAAGCGCGCCAAAGGCTTGTATGTTGAAGACGTCGAAGGGCGCACCTTCATCGACTGCCTGGCCGGCGCCGGCACGCTGGCACTGGGGCATAACCACCCGGTGGTGATCGAAGCGATCCAGCAGGTGCTGGCCGATGAATTGCCACTGCACACTCTCGACCTGACCACGCCGGTCAAGGATCAGTTCGTCCAGGACCTGTTCGGTTTGCTGCCGCCCGCCCTCGCGGCTGAAGCGAAAATCCAGTTCTGCGGCCCGACCGGCACCGATGCGGTGGAAGCGGCGTTGAAGCTGGTACGCACGGCGACCGGGCGCAGCACCGTGCTGTCGTTTTCCGGCGGTTACCACGGCATGAGCCAGGGCGCGCTGAGCCTGATGGGCAGCCTGGGCCCGAAGAAACCGCTGGGCGCGCTGCTCAGCAACGGCGTGCAGTTCATGCCGTTCCCGTATGACTACCGTTGCCCGTTCGGCCTCGGTGGCGAAGCAGGCGTGAAGGCTAACCTGAGCTACCTGGAAAACCTCCTCAACGACCCCGAGGCCGGCGTGCAACTGCCTGCTGCGGTGATCGTCGAGGCGGTACAGGGCGAAGGCGGCGTGATTCCGGCGGACATCGAGTGGCTGCGCGGTTTGCGCCGGATCACCGAGAAGGCTGGTGTGGCGCTGATCGTCGACGAGATCCAGAGCGGTTTCGCCCGCACCGGCAAGATGTTTGCCTTCGAGCATGCCGGCATCATCCCGGATGTGGTGGTGTTGTCCAAAGCCATCGGCGGCAGCCTGCCGTTGGCCGTGGTGGTCTATCGCGACTGGCTTGACACCTGGCAACCGGGCGCGCATGCCGGCACCTTTCGTGGCAATCAGATGGCCATGGCGGCAGGTTCTGCGGTGATGCGTTACCTGGTCGAACACAAGGTCTGCGAACACGCCGCCGCCATGGGCGAGCGCCTGAGCGAACACCTGCGCATCCTGCAACGCGACTTCCCGCAACTGGGCGACATTCGCGGTTGTGGCCTGATGCTTGGCGTTGAACTGGTCGAGCCGAACGGCACACCGGATGCGCTCGGTCATCCGCCGGCGTTTGCGCGACTGGCGCCGCTGGTCCAGCGCGAATGCCTCAAGCGCGGGCTGATTCTGGAGCTGGGCGGTCGGCACGGCGCGGTGGTGCGTTTCCTGCCACCACTGGTGATCACTGCCGCCGAGATCGACCGCGTTGCGGAAATCTTTGGTCGAGCTTTGGCCGCTGCCACCACGGCGCTGTAAATTTTTCGCCGCGCCGAACGTTCTTTCTACATACCCGGCTGCACCCCGCGTGCAGCCTACCCTTACAACGATGGAGAACCAGCATGACGTCAGTATTCGACCGCGAGGACATCCTCTTTCAGGTCGTGGTCAACCACGAAGAGCAATACTCGATCTGGCCGGATTACAAAGCCGTGCCGGAAGGCTGGCGCACCGTGGGCAAGAGCGGCCTGAAAAAGGAATGCCTGGCCTACATCGAAGAAGTCTGGACTGACATGCGTCCACTGAGCCTGCGTCAGAAGATGGAAGGGCAGGCCGCAGCGCAATAAGCGGCCGGGCAAAAACAAACCCGCTGGACTGGTGACAGTCAGCGGGTTTTTTTATGGCTGGAGTTTGTGTTGTCTTTTAGGGCCTCATCGCTGGCAAGCCAGCTCCCACAGGTATTTTGGTGATTATAAAATCTGAGTTCACCGAGAACCCTGTGGGAGCTGGCTTGCCAGCGATGAACGATAACGCGGTGCAACTCGAATCACGCCCCGCTCAAACCCTTCAGCACCAAATCCACATTGCCTTCCAGCTCCGCCACCGGATCCGCCGCATCGGTACTCAGCACCACCAGTCGGCTGCCCGACTCGGCAATTGCCGCTTTCACCGCGTCCGATGGCTGCCGATGATGCAGCACCACCGCGACATCATTGTCCTTGAGCGTTGCCGTGAGTTTTTTCAGATCCTGGGGCGTCCACTCCGTATCAGGTCGTGGATCCTCGCCGACCAGCTCCAGATTCAGACTGCCGATCAAATAGCCGAAATGATCGCTCAAACTCAACACGCTCAGATTGTCGGCGTTGGCCAGACGCGCCTCGCTGTCGGCGCTGAGCTTCAGCAAACGCTGCTTCAACGTCGCCAGATTCGCTTCGATCGCAGGCTTGGCATTCGGTGCCAGGCGCACCAGATCCGCCGCCATCACATCCGCCATGCGCCCCATGTTGTTGCTCGCCAGCCACGGTTGACTGTTCAAACCATCAATCTTCAGATCCGCTTGTACGGCGATGCCGGGCAGGGCGCCATCCACCGGACGCGCGGCATCGACTTCAACGATGCGGATATTGCTCCGACGGGCGATCGGGTACAGCGGATCATCGGCCCACAGTGAGCGCACGCCAATCACCGCGTCAGCGCCGGTTGCCAGTTTGCTCAGCGCCGGCGCACCGCGACCGGTGAAATACGCGGTCTGGCGACTGCCCGGCAAATTGGCGGGTGCCGCACGTTCCAGACTGACGTCAGTGCCTTTGAGTAGCACTTCGCCCAAGCCAAAGGTGATCGGCAACGAGGCCAGCACTCGCAGCGGTTTAGCATTTTCGGCAGCCATCAATGGTGTGCAGACCACGCCGCACAGGGTCATGGCCAGGGTCAGTTTGCGCAGTGAAAAAGTCATTTATCCAAGATTCCCTTTCAGACTCGGGACAACCCCGCGCGCAATGGCGGCGAGGGCGAAAGCGATGCCGGCGACCAGAATGATCGCGGCGCCGGACGGAATCGGCAGATCAAACACGATGGGCGCCAGAATCCCGCACAGCGTGCTGACCGTGGCGATCAGCACCGAGCACCAGAAAAAGCCCTTGAGCGACTGGCTGAGCAAACGCGCCGCCGCCGCTGGGATCACCAGCAGTGCACCGACCAGAATCGCACCGATGACTTTCACCGCCGCCACGGTGATCAACGTCACCAGAATCACGAACAGATAATCCAGGGTCTTCACCGCCACCCCGCGCACCGCAGCCAGTTGCGGGTTGAAACTGGCGAGCATGATGCGGTTGTACAGCGGCAAGGCCAGGGCCATGACCAGCGAACCGACGATGGCCAGCACCGCCAGATCGTTGCCGTTGACGGTCAGCACTGAGCCGAACAATACGTTCTCGAGAATGTGCACATTGATCTTGCCCGCCAGAATCAGCAGCAGACTCGCGCCCAGTGCCAACGACACCGAGAGGAACACGCCGATCAGTGTGTCCGGTGCCAGACCGGTGCGGTTGCGCAGGTAATTGAGCAGAATGCCGAACAACAGGCAGTAACCGAACAGGCTGCCATAGGGGCCGGTGTAAGGTTCGCCGAGCAGAATACCGATGGCGACACCGGTCAGCGCAGCGTGGCCCACCGCTTCGGAGAAAAACGCGAAACGCTTGACCACCACCAGCGTGCCGAGGCCGCCGAGTACCGGGCCGATCAACAGCCCGGCAAGTAGCGCATTGACCACAAAACCGTAGGCCAGCGCCTCCGGCAGGTAACCGGAGGAGGCCCAGCCTTGCACCATCAAACGAAAGGCTTCGTAACTCATCAGGCAGCGCTCCGTGGATGGGTCGAGAACAGCGTCAGCAGGCGTTCCGGGGTCAGCGCCTCTTGTGGTGTGGCATCGAACAGCACCCGACGGTTAAGACCGGTGACACGACTGGCCAGACGGCCGACTGCTTCCAGGTCGTGCTCGATCCACAACACAGTGATGCCCGCCGCGCGCCAGTCATTTAGCAGGCGTTCGAATACCTGAATCCCGGCTTCATCGAGGGCCGACATCGGCTCATCCAGCACCAGCAATTGCGGCGCCGGGATCAGCCCTTGGGCGAGCAGAACCCGCTGCCGCTCACCGCCGGACAACGCGCCCATGCGACGCTTGCGTTTGTCCTGCATACCGACGCGTTCCAGCGCTTCACCAATGGCACTGGCGTAACGCTTGCTCAAACCGAGAAACGCCGGGCGTCGCTGACACATCGCAGCCATGAAATCGTCGACGGTCATCGGCAGACCGCGATCGAATTCCAGCGCCTGCGGCACGTAACCGATGGTGCCGGGTTCGTCGGGCCATTGCAGGCTGAGCTGGCCCTGATGCGGCATTTGCCCGAGCAGGGTCTTTATCAGCGAACTCTTGCCACCACCGTTGGGGCCGACCAGGGCATGCACGCTGCCGGGCTGCACCTGGAAGGTGACGTTGTCCAAAATCGTTGTGCGCCCCAGCGTCAGACCAACCCCCGCAAAATCCAGAGTCGGCCCACAGACTTGTGGGAGCGACGGTGCGACGATTCGACTTGCTCGCGAATGCGGTGTGTCATTCGATAAAGATGTTGGCTGACCCGGCGCCTTCGCGAGCAAACTCGCTCCCACAGGGGATTGGAGTTCGTTCGAAATCGTTTCTTTGGAAGTCATGCGCCAGACTCCTGAATCGCCCGCACCACGGTGTTGAGGTTGCCGGTCATTTCCTTTTCGTACTTGTCGGCGGTGTATTCACCGTAGGAAATGTGCGACAGCGGATACAGCTTCACCCCGGACTCACGCTGAATCGTTTCGACGTAAGTGGAGGGGAAATCCATCTCCGAAAAGATCACTTTCACGTCCAGTTCACGCAACTGGTCGATGGTCTTCTTCAACTGGCTTGGGCTCGGCTCGATGCCATGGGCGGGCTCGACCACGGCGGTCACTTCCAGGCCGAACTCGCGCAGCAGATAGTCGTAAGCCGCATGCACCGTGGCCACGCGTAGCTCGGCGTTGGGCGCCTGAGTCAGTTTGGCCAGGGCATCGGCGCGCATCTGCCGCAGGCGTTTGCCATAGGCGCGGGCGTTCTGGGTGTAGGTCTTGGCGTTGTCCGGGTCGAGCTTGCCCAGTTCGCGGGCAATGTTGTTGACCTGGGCGATGGAGGCGCTGATCGACAGGAACGTGTGCGGGTTCACCACTTTGCCGGCGCCGCGTGCGGCAACCCCGGTGGCCGCCAGCAGCGGCACGTTCTCGTTGGCTTCGATGGTTTTGATGTCCGGCGTTTCGCTGGCGGCGATCATGCGGTCGGCGAAGTCGTCATGGCCGACACCGTTGAGCACGATCACATCCAGCCCGCTGATGCGTTTGATGTCCTCGGCGCGCGGCTCGTAGGCGTGCGGGTTGAAACCGGCGGGGATCAGCGGCACCACCTCGGCTTTGTCGCCGACGATGTTCGCCACATAGCTGTAATAAGGGTGCAGGGTGATACCGATACGCAGGCGTTTGGCCTGATCGGCACTGGCCAGTGGGCTCAGCAGGCAGGCGCAGAGGCCGAGCAGAAACAGACGCAACAATGGGCGGCGAGGCGATGAAATAGACATGGGAAAACGGTCTTCTCTCGGATGAGGGCGAGGAATCAATGACGATGTTCGCGGGTAACCCCGGCATCGTATTGCGCGACGATCTGTTTCCAGCCAGAGGCGGACAGGGCGGCTTCGGTCAGTTCGCTCGGCGCTGTCAGATTGGCACCGCGGTTGAGCCAGATGTCCGGCGCTGCCTTGTCGTCGGCGCTCAGGAGCATCACGAACGAACCGGCGACAGCTGTGCTTTGGCTGTGGCCGAAATAGGCGGTATTCGCCAGCAACTGCCAGGCATGGCCACCGCGGCTGACCGAACTCGCATCCCGGGCAAACGGGGCAAAGCCTTCGTCTGCCAGGGTTTGCGGGGTCGGCAGGGCTTGCTGCTCTTCGCGCAGCAAGCGGATTTCGTCGAGGGTCACTCGCAGGTCGGCGTAGATGCCTTGCTCTGAAGCGCTGAGGTCGCGGCGCGCGTCGAGTTGATTTGTCGCCACCGGCTCCGGTTCGTGGGAAACCCCGCGCCACGCGACGACCGAGCCGGCGACCGCGAGAATCAACAGGCACAGCAGCAGCACATTGAGGGTTTCATGACCGGCGCCGGCCGGACGCACGATTTGTGTGGTTGGCGTGCTCATGGCGCTTCGATATCCGCTTGGTCGATTTCCACCACGTGGCCCGGGCCCGCATCGAACAGCACGTAGAACTCGGCGCCAGGTTTCTTGAAGGTCAGGGTCGAGTCACTGCCGAGTTTGCCCGGCACCAGAATCGTTTCGTCATAGCCGATCACATCGAGGGTCACCCCCGGCGCGCCGCTGCCATCTGAAAAACCTCCGGTGCATTTGATCTGCTCGGCGTCGATGGCTTTGCATTCGCACATCGGGTTATGCGCCAGAGCGCTGGCACTGAAGCCGGCGCCGAGCACCAGCAGCGCGGCGCTCAGCCGCAGGCGGAAAGGGCGTTGCGGGCGGGTCATCGTTTGGCTCCTTGTTGGTTCAACCAGGCAATGGTGGCGGGGGAGGCCTGACTCAGAGGGATCGAAGCCTGATGCATGCTGCCGTCCCAGCCCTCCATGGTGATCCACAGTTCAGCGTCGGCTTTGGTTTTTTCCGGCACCGGCAATTGCGCGCCCATGCGGTAGGGCGTACCGAAGAAAATCACCCCGGCGGCGCGCAGGCTGCGAGGTTTGCCGATTCGCAGGTAGGTGGCTTTGACCTGATCGATGCAGGTATCGCAGAGGGCGGCGTTGAAACCTTTCATGTAACCGGCCGGGCCTTCGAGGCGTGGCGCTTCGTTGCGCAGCTCGGCCAGGCGCAGGCTCCAGGGGCCGACCGTGACCTCGCCGACGTCCCGTTCCCCGAGGCCGATGTCGCCACGAAACAGTGCGGCATCGGCGAAGTACTTGGGCATGAAGCCCAGCGGAATCAGGAGCAACAGCACGTTGATGTGAAAGCGCCATTTGTGCCAGAACAGGCTCAGACGCGACGGTTGAGGTGCGGCAGTGGATTTGCTCACGCGTTGACCTCCGACGCTTCACGGTTCATGGCCGGTTGAGCCTGAACGCGGTTTTTCTTCGACTCACGCTTGAGTGCATTGGCCGTGGCCAGCGCGGTGCGTTTGGTCCAGATCAACAAGCCGCTGAGCACCATCATGCTCAGTATCAGGCCGAAGAAGAACCAGATCAGCTTGATCCACAGCCCGCCAAAATCACCGGTATGCAGGGGGCGCATGGATTCGGTGACGAACTCCAGCGAAGTGCGATCGGACAACAGACGCGAAGCCGCCACTTCCCCGTTGAACGGGTTGAGCGTCGCGGTCTGGAACATCAGCGGATACCAGCCACGGCCGCCGAGGCTCATATGGCTGTAGGCGTTGCCCGGCAAGCTGACGAAGCTGACCTCCAGTCCGGGAATTTTCTGTTGGGCGACTTCGATGGCGCGATCCAGACTGATGCGCGGCGGTGGTGTGCCGTCAGCCGAAATCGGCACGGCTTCACGGGCCATCGCCGGAATGATCGGCTCGCTGGAGATGGAGATGTGGTTGTCGGACAGCAGCGCTTCGATCAGGAACCAGGTGCCGGTGACCGAGATCACCGCGATAAACCAGATCGACCAGATACCGCTCAGACGGTGGAAGTCGCCCCAGAAAATCCGCGCACCGTGGCGAAAACGCAGGGTCGGATTAAAGAAACCCTTCCAGAAGCGTTTATAGACCACTAGCCCGGTGATCAGCGAGACCAGCAACGGCAGGCCGAGGAACGACACCAGATACCAGCCCCAGCTGTAACCATTGGTGAACGGCACCAGCCACCAGCCATGCAACGCGCGGGTGAAGGCCTTGAAGTTGAAATCCGGTGCACCGCCCTGAATCACGCCGGTGTACGGATTGACGTAAACGGTCTGCGAGCGACCATCGGGGTAGCTGACGTCGACGTCCAGGGCGAAATGCGATTCGTCGGGGCGGCTGATGCTCTGCACGACCGTTTGCGGTTCGGCCTTCTTGATGGCGGCGAGAATCTGGTCATAGCTGAGCAGCGGTGCATCGTCGGCAGGCTGGCTGGCGCGCATCTGCGGGTTGGCCAGCCAGACGATTTCCTGGCTGACCACCGCCAGTGTGCCGGTGACACAGACGATCAGCACAAAGAACCAGATCGGTAACGCCAGCCAGCTATGAACGAGGAACCACAGTTTGGAGCGGGATTTCTTCGACATGATTGTGCGTCTTGATAGCGGTGAAAGGGTGCCTGGCTACGGGCTTCGCAGCACGGGAGTCCCGAAAGGCGTTCGTGGCTTTTGCCTACGCGAACGGCCTGCATCTCTATAGGACGGATGAGCGAGGTAAATCCCGAAAGGTGATATGAAAGCAAATGTTTCCCAGTTCGCAGGGTGTGAGAGATTCAACTGTAGGAGCTGCGGCACGCTGCGATCTTTTGATCTTGATCTTTAAAAACAAGATCAAAAGATCGCAGCCTCGTTGCACTCGACAGCTCCTACTGGATTTTGCGGTCCGGCCGATCAAACACGATTCATGATTTACGCCATCACTCTCTGCCAATTGATGGCCGACCCACGCTCCCTATGATGGGAATCACCCGATTTCCCTGAGTGAGCGCCTTGATGACCGCCAGAACCCTCTACGACAAACACATCGATTCGCACACGGTGTGCCGCCTCGACGATCAGGGCCATGTCCTGCTGTATATCGATCGTCAGGTGATCAACGAATACACCAGCCCGCAGGCGTTCAGCGGTTTGCGCGCGGCCGGGCGCGAGGTCTGGCGGCCGGGCACGGCGCTGGCGGTGGTCGATCACGTCAACCCGACCACGCCTGTGCGCATCGCGGCAATGCCTGATGCGGGCGGCGCGCGGCAAGTGTCGTATCTGGCGGAGAACTGCCGGGACTTCGGCATCGAGTTGCTGGACATCCTCGACAAACGTCAGGGCATCGAGCACGTGATCGCTCCCGAGCAGGGCTTTATTCTGCCCGGCATGGTCATTGCCGCTGGCGATAGCCACACCACCACCTATGGCGCGCTCGGCGCCTTCGGTTTTGGCATCGGCACATCGGAGATCGAACACCTGCTGGCCTCGCAGACCCTGGTCTACAAACGCCTGAAAAGCCTGCGCGTGACCGTCGACGGCGACCTGGCAGCGGGCCTGACGTCGAAAGACGTGATCATGGCCCTGATCGGCCGCATCGGTGCTTCCGGGGCCAGCGGTTACGCGATCGAGTTCTGCGGCTCGACCATCGATGCCCTCAGCGTTGAAGCGCGCATGACCATCTGCAACATGGCCGTCGAGGCCGGCGCGCGCGGGGCGTTCATGGCGCCGGATGACAAGGTCTTCGCCTATCTCAAGGGCAAGCCGCGCGCGCCGCAAGCTGAGCTGTGGGAACGGGGCGTGGAGAAGTGGCGCGAACTGCGCAGTGATCCCGGAGCGCTGTTTGACCGCGAGATTCACCTCGATGCCAGCATTCTGGAACCGATGGTCACTTGGGGCACCAGCCCCGATCAGGCCGCTGCAATCGGTGCGCGGGTACCAGATCCGCAAGCGATCAGCGACCCGATCCTGCGTCAGGACATGCGCCGCGCCCTCAACTACATGGGCCTCGAAGCGGGCATGGCGCTCAGCGATATCGTCATCAGCCACGCCTTTATCGGTTCGTGCACCAATGCGCGGATCGAAGACCTGCGCGATGCCGCCAGCGTCGTGCGTGGTCAGCAAGTGGCCGGGCATGTACGGGCGATGATCGTCCCCGGGTCCAGCGAAGTTCGCGCGCAGGCCGAGGCCGAAGGGCTGGCGCAGATCTTTATCGACGCCGGGTTCGAATGGCGCCAGTCGGGCTGCTCAATGTGTCTGGCGATGAACGACGACGTACTGGCGCCCGGCGACCGCTGTGCGTCCAGCACCAACCGCAATTTCGAGGGCCGTCAGGGTGCCGGCGCGCGCACTCATTTGATGAGCCCGGCGATGGTCGCCGCCGCTGCGATCAGCGGTCGACTCACCGATATTCGCCACTTTGGAGAACGTCCATGAGCCTGCAACCCTTCACCTGCGTCAGCTGTCAGGCCGCGCCGTTACTGGCGGCCAATGTCGACACGGACGTGATCATGCCCAAGCAGTTCCTCAAAGGCATTGATCGCCAGGGACTCGATCGCGGGCTGTTTTTCGATCTGCGGTTTCTGCGCGATGGCAGTCCCGACCCCGATTTTGTGTTGAACAAAGCGCCGTGGCACGGGGCGAGTTTTCTGCTGGTCGGGCCGAATTTCGGCTGCGGTTCCAGCCGTGAACATGCGGTCTGGGGCTTGCAGCAGATGGGCATTCGCGCGTTGATCGGCAGCAGTTTCGCCGGGATCTTCTACGACAATTGCCAGCGTAACGGGGTGTTGTTGATCACGCTGGAAGAGGCGCAGGTGCAACGCATCGGACGGCTTGTAGGTCAGGCTGAAACGGCGCGGATCAGCATCGATCTGGAGGCGCAGCAGATTGGCCTGGCGGATGGCAGCGTGCTCGAGTTCCAGATCGATACTTTGCGTAAAACCGCATTGCTCTTGGGGCTGGACGCCATCGGCAGCACCCTGCAACGCCGCGAACAGATCAAAGATTTCGAACGCGAGCACCTGGCCAACAACCCTTGGTTAGGCTGAACGCATACCCTGTGGGAGCTGGCTTGCCAGCGATGGCGTCAGTTCAGCCGGCACAGGTGTTGGATATGCTGGCCCTATCGCTGGCAAGCCAGCTTCCACAGGACTTTGTGGTGCCTGGGTGTCTGGGCTACAGCGACAATCCTTTGAAATGCGCCTGCAAAAACTCCACGCACGCGCGCAACTTCCCCGAATGCGCGAGCCGCGTCGGGTACACCGCCCAGACATTGGCACTCTGGCTGCAATCCTCCAGCACCTGCACCAGGCGTCCTTGCTCCAGCAGCGGCTTCACATCCCACAACGAGCGCAACAACACCCCGCGCCCATCCAGCGCCCACTGCAAAACGATCTCGCCGTTGTTTGACGACAAGGGCCCGCTGACTCGCACGCTCTCTTGCCCGCCATCACGGTCCAGGTTCCAGATACCGAAGGCGTTGTCGCGCTCCTTGATCACCAGGCAATCGTGCTGTTGCAGTTCGTCCAGCGTCTGCGGGGTGCCGCGACGCTGCAGATAACCGGGGGCGGCACACAGTACGCGCCGATTGCTGACCAGGCGCCGACCAATGTGCTGACCGGGAATGTCGTCGCCGACGCGGATCTCCAGGTCGAAGCCTTCATTGATGATGTCCACCACCCGGTCAAACAGGTCGAGGCGAATTTCCAGTTCGGGATAACGTTCCGCCAGCAACGACACCGCTGGGGCTACGTGATTGCGACCGAAACCGAAACTGCTGCAAATGTGCAAACGCCCACGCGGGCTGTCGTGGGCGTCGGACAATTCGTCGTGCAGTTGCTGGAAATCATCGAGAATGCGCAACGCCCAACGTTGCACGCGTTCACCATCCTCGGTCAGCGAGACGCGCCGGCTGGTGCGGTGCAGCAGGCGCGTGCCGAGGGTGGTTTCGAGAATCTGGATGCGTTTGCTGACGTAGGCCGGTGACAGGCCAAGTTCATCGGCCGCGGCGGCAAAGCCGTTCTTGCGGATCACGGTGAGCAGCACGCGCAGGTCTTCGGGCAGGGGCACGGTGTCTTTCTTCTGGGACATGTCAAAACGAACACTGGCGGCAGAAGCCGCCAGCATAGCACCGAGATCCGGCGGCTCGGCTCAGCGCAAAAAGGCCAGTGCTTCGGCGAGCAACAGTTCGGGGACTTCTTCGGCAATGTAGTGGCCGGCGGGCAATGCCTGACCGCTGACGTTGGTCGCCACTTGCTGCCATTCCTTGAGCGGCTCGAAGCAGCGCCCGACCGTGCCCTCGGCGCCCCACAACACGCGCAGTGGCAGACTCAGATGATTCCCGGCGGCGATGTCGGCGCGGTCGTGCTCAAGATCGATGCCGGCGCTGGCGCGATAGTCTTCGCAGATACCGCGGGCGCTGCCCGGTTGTCGCAGGCAGCGCAGGTATTCGCCGAAGGCTTCATCGGTAAACGGCTTGAGCCCGGCGCTGCGACTGCCCATCACGCTGCGCAGATAGCTTTCGGGATCGGCTTCGAGCAAGGTTTCCGGCAGTGGCGCCGGGCGGATCAGGAAGAACCAGTGCCAGTAGGCGCGGGCAAAGGCTTCGTTGGTTTGCGCGTACATCGACAGAGTCGGTGCGATGTCCAGCAGCATCATCCGTTGCACGGCGGCGGGGTGATCGAGCGCCAGGCGATGGGCGACCCGCGCGCCACGGTCGTGAGCGAGGATCGAAAACTGCTCGAAGCCCAGCGACTGCATCAGCTCGACATTGTCGCAGGCCATTTCGCGTTTCGAATAATTAATGTGCAACTCATCCGCAGCCGGGCGGCTGCTGTCACCGTAACCGCGCAGGTCGGCGGCGACCACGCTGAAGTGTGCGGCCAGTTGTTCGGCAATCTTGTGCCAGATCACGTGGGTCTGCGGGTGCCCGTGCAACAGCAACAGGCCGGGGCCGTTGCCGCCGAGGCGGTAGGCGATGTCGACGCCGTTGACGTGGCGCTGGTCTTTGCGGAATCCGGCAAACATCGGGCTGATCCTGTTTCAGGGTTCTTGTTGGCTGCATCCTGAAATTGTCCGGCGTTCGCGGCAAGGGGCAAAGCGTGGTGGGCCGGTTCATGAAGTGTGATGGGTGCTGGCCGTTCCGGCCCCATCGCGGGCAAGCCCGCTCCCACAGGGATCTTTGGTGTGGTCGCGATCTATGTCCAACCACAAAACCCTGTGGGAGCGGGCTTGCCCGCGATGAGGCCATTGAACACACAGAAAAAATCAGCCTTGGCTAAACATCTCCATCGCCCGCTGCTTGATCTGCTCTTCAGTCAGATCCTCCTTGCGCGAGGCGAGAAACCACAGATGCCCATACGGATCCTTCAATGTTCCGCTGCGATCACCGTAAAACTGATCCTTGACCTCGGACACCGTCGTCGCGCCGGCATCCAGCGCTCGTTGAAATGATTTGTCGACATCGGTCACATACAGATGCAAACCAACTGACACGGCTTTATCAGGAATGCTCAGCGGCCCCTGATCGCACGGCGAACCGAGCATGATCGCGCTGTCGCCAATGCGCAGTTCGGCGTGGCCGATGCCGCCGTCGGGCATGGCCAGGCGCATGACTTCGGTGGCACCGAAGGCTTTTTTATAAAAATCGATGGCCTCGGCGGCTTTGTGGATGCCGAGATACGGGGTAATGCTGTGATAGCCCTCGGGAATGGGTTTGACGCTCATGACGTTCTCCCTGATTTTTGTTCTATGAATGTGGCTCCACCGGATTTGTGGAAGATTCACTATAGAACCGTCTTCGCCGTGCAAATTTTTGCCCGACGAGCGTCAGTCTTCGGGAAAGTGCGGCCCCGGTCCCTGTTCACCCAGCACATCGCCCTGATTACGCAGCGGGCAGGCCTCCATCGACAAACACCCGCAACCGATGCAGCCATTGAGCCGATCGCGCAGTAGGGTCAATTGCTCGATCCGCTGATCCAGTTCCCGGCGCCATTGCTGCGAGAGGATTTTCCAGTCTGCCGCGCTGGGTGCGCGATCGTCCGGGAGAGTTTTCAGCGCTTCGCCAATCTCTGCCAGCGGAATCCCCAGCCGCTGCGCGACTTTGATCAACGCCACCCGGCGCAGTACTTCGCGCGGATAGCGCCGCTGATTGCCGGCATTGCGTTGGCTCTTGATCAAGCCTTTGGATTCATAAAAGTGCAGGGCGGTGACGGCCACGCCACTGCGTGCGGCGACTTCACCGACTGTTAACTGCTTGTGCACATTTTCTTTGCTGATCATCTGCAGACAGCTCTTGACCTTGACTTAACTAGAGGTTTTACCCTGCAGGTCTTCGAGTCGCAAGGCTCGTCTTACGCTGAGTGGGGGCATTCCATGAACAACCGCAGTTTCACCCAATTGATCGAATTTGAAATCGAACCACGCCAACAACCTGCGCTGGTGACCGCACTATCGAGGCAAACCGAACGTCTGGCTCAGCGCTATGACGGTTTTGTCAGCGCCAGTGTGCAGGCCAGCGATGACGGCCGGCGTGTGTTGAGTTTTCTCCAATGGCAGTCCCGCGAGGCGGGTGAGGCAGCGTTTCGCAGCTTTGAGAGTGGCGAGCAGGATTTCTGGCAACTGATCCATACCCATCAGGCGAAAACCATCACCTTCAATTCGTTCCAGGTGCTGAGCAGCATCGCCCGCAGCCACGACGATGCGCTGCACTGCAACCTGATCGGCTAGATCGACAACTGGATCAAGCGCTCGCCTTGCAGATTTTCCGTGAGTCGCCGCTTGTTCACCGCCAGTTCACCGATCTTGATCAGTCGCGTACGCGTGACGTTGCGGCTCAGACCGAGCAATGCTGCGGTGTGCACCTGGTTGTAATGGCAAAAGCGATACGCTGCGCGCAGCAAGGCGTCTTCGACTTTCTCGTGCAAAGCGCCGGCCTGTTGCGCGAACAGTTTTTGAAAGGCCTGTTCCAGCAACGCCTCCGGTGAATCGTCGGCACTGCTGTGATGATCGTCCGGGCGATCGATGCGCAGATTCGACAGGCGCAAATCATCGCGTTCGATCACGCCATTGCGGCAGATCAACAACGTGTGGTGGATGACGTTTTCCAGTTCGCGGATGTTGCCCGGCCAACTGTAAGCACGCAGTTTGTGTTCGGCGCCCGGGCTGATGCTGACCCGCCCGTAACCGAGGCGCTGACTGTAGGCCTCGATGAAATGGCGCGTGAGCGGGAGGATATCGCCGGGACGCTCACGCAACGGGCTCAATTCCAGATTGACCACATTAAGGCGGTAATACAGATCCTCGCGGAAATGGCCGGCATTGATGGCCTTCTCCAGCTGCACGTTGGTCGCTGCCAGCACCCGCACATCGATGGGAATGCTTTTGCGTGAGCCAAGCCGCACCACTTCGCGCTCCTGCAAAACCCGCAGCAACTTCACCTGAATCGCCATCGGCAGATCGCCGATCTCATCGAGAAACAAGGTGCCGCCGTCCGCTTCCTCGAACCATCCGGCCTTGGCACTCAGCGCACCGGTGAACGCGCCTTTTTCATGACCGAATAATTCTGCCTCCACCAGCGATTCGGAAAACGCCCCGCAATTGACCGCGATAAACGGCCGGTGGCGACGGTTGCTGAGGTTATGAATATGCCGCGCCACCAGCTCTTTGCCGGTGCCGGTCTCACCGATGATCAGCACACTGGCTTCACTCGGCGCGACCTGTTGCAAATGCGCAAGCAGGGCCTGGGACTTCGGGTCTTCGAACACCTGCGCGGTGGCGCGGATCGAGGTGGCGAGCGCGGGGGAGGGCGGTAGGGTCAGCAGTTGCATGGGCTCGTCCTTCTTTTTAGTTCAAATGCAGGCAGGTCAGGAATAGAAAGTCGGCACCGGCAGCGACTGGTTCAGCGCCCAGTCGCCCAGCTCATGGAGTTTGTAGTCCAGCGGGTCGTGCAGGGTTTGCGTGCGCAGGTTGCGCCAGTGGCGGTCGAGGCGCAGGGACGCGTGGGTTGAGCGCGCGCCGGTCACTTCGAACAGACGACTGCAAATATCCAGACCCTGGCGGCTGGCGGCGACTTTTGCCGTGGCAATCGCGGTGGCGACATGACCGCGCTCTTCGGCGCTGAGACTCGCACCCTTGGCCCAGGCCTCATCGAGCAATGCGGCCGCGCGTTCGACCAGCAGACGAATGCCTTCCAGCGCTACCCAGAACTCGCCGTAATGCGCGAGTACGTATGGATCTTCACGCACATCGCGCGCCGAGGATTTATGCCAGAGCCGGGTTTCGCTGAGGGTGTATTGCCGCGCTTCTTCAAAGGCGCCTTCGGCAATCCCGAGAAACATGTGTGTGAAGGTCAGCTGTGCGATCAATGGCCGTAAACAAGCGAACGGCGTGCTCAACGGACCGGGATCGAGGAGTAGCTCCGACTCTTCGACGCGCACCCGTTCAAACGTCGCGCTGCCACTGTCGGTCTGACGCTGGCCGATGTTGTTCCAGTCGTTGTGCAGGGTGATGCCACTGCGGCCGCTGGGAATCGCCGCGATCAGCAACTTGCCGCCGGCGCTTTCATCGACGGCCGAGGCGATCAGCATCTGTGAGTCGCTGGCGCCGGAACAGAAGCTTTTCTTCCCGGAAAATTCGCGCCAGCCGCCGAGATCCTTGACCACGGTGCGGGTGTCGAGCGGGTTGAGCGCATTGCCCCAGAACCAGTTCTGCCGTGCGGTCTGTTCGAACCACGGCTGCCATTGTTCCGGCCGGGAGAACAGGCGCACGGTGGCGAGCATCAAGTGATGAAAGCCGAAGACGTGGGCGATCGAGCTGTCGACTTTGGCGAACTCACGGACGACTTGCAGGGTTTCGCTCCAGCTCGCGCCGAGGCCGCCGTAGCGAGTGGGAATACTCAGGGCCAGCAGGCCGCTGTCGCGCAGGGCATCACGCTCGACTTTCGGCGTGCCGCCACGTTCATCACGCTCAACGGCAGTCAGGGCAAATTCGGCCGCCAGTTGGCGGGCGGTCTGCAGCGGGGATAACAAAGTACTTTGCGGTTTGGCGGTCACACCAACACTCCTGAATTCACTCAGCCGGTGTAGGAGCTGCCGCAGGCTGCGATCTTTTGACGTTGATTTTTAAACACCAGATCAAAAGATCGCAGCCTGCGGCAGCTCCTACAGGGGATTTGTTTATGCCGAGGCTTTTGTGGGCAGCACATCATTGGCAATCATTTCGCCAAACGGCCCGGTCAGATTGGTCACGCCACGCCCGGCCAGACTCGCGTAAGGCTCAGGCAGCAACGGGAACACCAGCTCGGCAAAGCGGTAAGCCTCTTCCAGATGCGGATAACCGGAGAAGATGAAACTCTCGATGCCCAGATCCGCGTATTCCTTGATCCGCGCCGCCACTTGCTGCGGATCGCCAACCAGCGCCGTACCGGCACCGCCGCGCACCAGACCGACACCGGCCCACAGGTTCGGGGCGATTTCGAGGTTATCGCGACGGCCATCATGCAACGCCGCCATGCGCCGCTGACCTTCGGAGTCGAAACGCGAAAAGGATTTCTGTGCCGCCTCAATGGTCTCGTCGCTGATGTGTTCGATCAGTTTGTCCGCGGCTTTCCAGGCCTCTTCGGCGGTCTCGCGCACGATCACATGCAGGCGGATGCCGAACTTGACCTTGCGTCCATGTCGCGCGGCGCGTTCGCGTACGTCGGCGAGTTTTTCCGCGACAGCGGCCGGTGGTTCGCCCCAGGTCAGATAGACATCGACCTGTTCGGCGGCCAGATCATGCGCGGCATCGGAGGAACCACCAAAGTACAGCGGCGGATAGGGTTTCTGCACCGGCGGATACAGCGCTTTGGCGTTCTGCACCTTCAGGTGTTTGCCGTCGAAATCCACCGCTTCGCCTTGCAACACGCGGCGCCAGATCTTCAGGAATTCATCGGTGACTTCGTAGCGTTCGGCGTGGCTGAGGAAACTGCCGTCGCCACGGTTTTCATCCGGATCGCCGCCGGTCACCACGTTGATCAACAAGCGCCCGTTGGATAACCGATCCAGAGTTGCCGCCATGCGCGCCGACACCGTCGGCGAGATGATCCCCGGACGGATCGCCACCAGATAACGCAGACGTTCGGTCAACGGCACCAGCGCCGAAGCGATCACCCAGGAGTCTTCGCAGGAGCGTCCGGTGGGAATCAGCACGCCGTGGTAGCCGAGGCTGTCAGCCGCCTGCGCCACTTGTTTCAGATAATTGAGAGTGACCGGGCGCGCACCTTGGGTGGTGCCCAGATAGTGGCCATCACCGTGGGTCGGCAGGAACCAGAAAACATCCATGAACGGCTCCTCAGGCGATTTTCAGCAAGGGTTTGATTTGTGTGGCGAACAGCGGCGCCGCGCGTTCGGCGGCCAGGCGGATGCGCGCCTTCAACAGTTCGCTGGTGATCTGGTAATCGGCGAAGTCGGCTTCGGTGGCGTACACGCCGATCGGCAAGGTCATGGCCTGGAAAAAGCTGAACAGCGGCCGCAACTGGTGATCGAGGACCAGCGCATGGCGTTCGCTGCCGCCGGTTGCGGCCAGCAGCACCGGCGTGTCGATCAGTGCGTTGAGGTCGATCAGGTCGAACAGATGCTTGAGCAGGCCCGGGTAGGAACCGCGATACACCGGCGCGGCAACGATCAGCAGATCGGCCTGTTCAATGGCCTGCAACTCGGCTTCAACCTCAGCACCGAGTTCCTGACGCGACAGCGCGCCGCCGAGCGGACGGGCGATATCACCGAGTTCGATCAAATGGCTTTCGATGGTCAGGTGCCCGGCCAGTTCGGCGAGCAGGGCCTGGGTCAGCACCAAGGTACGGGACGGACGCCAGGTGCCGCCGGAGAGGGCGACGACTTTCAGGGGACGCGACATGATCAGTTCCTTTTTTCAACAGTTGCTCAGCGAGCAGTGAGTAAGTCACCGGGTCTGAGCAAGCGCTGTACCAATTCCTGGAAGCCCCGGTTTACAAGGCGTTGAGCGTTAGCGTGGTGTTCGCCCCTGTGAGTAGCGGGGCGCTTTGTTGAATCGGTGTTGGCTGAGCAACAGTTGCTGGAGCAACAGTGCTCACCGCATGGGTGAAGTTATAAAGGCTGTTTGTTATTCCGTAAAAGAACGTTAATCGATATTTATAGATCGTTAAGAGATATGCGTCGACGCGTGTCAATTTCCTGATAGCCACTATTGAGAGCGTTGATTTCTGCGCGAGCGTGCTCGGGCGTAGCCTTTGTTCATCGACTCCCCATTGCTCGCCAGGACGCTCCCATGAATCGTTTACTGACTGTTTCCCTGTTGCTCGCTGTCTCTGTACTCGCCGGTTGTGCCGGACATGTTTCGCCGGAGTTGCGCCCTTACACCGACGAAGAATCCCGCGAATTGGCGATGGAAGCACTGAATCGCAGCGGCTTGTCTTTCGACGAATACCACGCGAAAAAAGCGCAATTGCTCGGTCAGACGCAGTTCGACAAAAAAGCTGAAATGAGTGCCGAACGTGCCGTACAGCTGCACGGGCGTCCTAGCTGAAAGCAAACTGTACTGCTCGAAGTTTTACCCAACTGTCCGTGGGCTTGCCGGACGACGTGGGATAGGGTCAACACCTGAATGACCCTGATGGATTGCCTGCCATGAACCTCTCGCTTGACCTGCTGTTGGGCTTTGCCCTGTTTGCCCTTGTCACCTCGATTACGCCGGGGCCGAACAACACCATGTTGCTGGCATCGGGGGTGAATTTCGGCTTTAACCGCACCATCCCGCACATGCTCGGGATCACTTGCGGCTTCTTCGTTCTGGTCGTGGCCGTGGGCTTTGGCCTCGGCGCGGTGTTTCAGACTTACCCGATTCTCTACACGGTTCTGCGCTATGTTGGCGCGGCATATCTGTTGTATCTGGCGTGGAAAATCGCTCACTCGGGACCTGTCGGTGACAGTGCCGAAGGCGAGGCCAAGCCGATCAGCTACCTCGGCGCCGCCGCGTTTCAGTGGGTCAATCCCAAGGCGTGGATCATGGCCATCGGGGCCATCAGCACCTACACGCCGATGCAGGGCTATTTCACCAATGTCGTGGTGATTGCTGCAGTGTTCGCCATCATCAACCTGCCCAGCGTCGGCGTCTGGGCGGCCTGCGGTACGTTGTTGCGCAATGTGCTGAAGGATCCGCGCTGGTTACGCGTGTTCAACTGGGGCATGGCGGCGCTGTTGGTGATTTCGCTGTACCCGTTACTTCTCGAAAGCTTTAGCTGACGCATCGCTTCAACCGCAGGCCGGATGCCTGTTAAGCTCGACTTCAGGAGCGTTCCTACGCACTTTTAAATGAAGTTGTTCTTCTTTAACGGCATCCGATCAGGTATTGATGACGCTCTCGAACCGACGCGCAGCTCACAAGGCTGCGCCGTACCGTTTGCAGACACGAGCCTCCTGATCCCGGAACACGCTCTGCGAGTCTTTTATGAACACACGTCCGTTGTATTTCGATTACGCCGCCACCACCCCGGTTGACGAGCGGGTCATCCAGGTGATGATCGAGTGTCTGGGGTTTCACGGTAACTTTGGTAACCCGGCTTCCAGCTCCCATGCTTACGGCCAGCAGGCCCGGCACACGGTCGAGCAGGCCCGCCGGCAAGTCGCCGAACTGGTCGGCGCCAATGCCGAACAGATTGTCTGGACCTCCGGTGCCACCGAGTCCAATAACCTCGCCCTCAAAGGCGTGGCGCAGGCCCGAGGTGTGTCCGGCGGCCACATCATTACCAGTCAGATCGAACACAAAGCCATCCTCGATACCGCCCGCCAATTGCAGGACGCGGGAATCGCCGTGACCTATCTGGTGCCGGACGCCGATGGCCTGATCACGCCGCAAGCGGTCAGTGAAGCCATGCGCGACGACACCTTTCTGGTGTCGCTGATGCTGGTCAACAACGAGTTGGGCACCGTTAACGATGTTCAAGCGATTGGCGCCGTTGTGCGTGGTCGTGAGGCGTTGTTCCATGTTGATGCGGCCCAGGGCGCCGGCAAAGTCGCCATCGATCTGGCGCAATGGCCGGTGGATCTGATGTCGTTTTCGGCGCACAAACTTTACGGCCCCAAAGGCATCGGCGCGTTGTACGTCGGCCCACGGGCGCAGCAGCGATTGCAAGCGCAGATTCACGGCGGCGGTCACGAAGGTGGTTTGCGCTCCGGAACCTTGGCGACGCACCAGATTGCCGGCATGGGCGCCGCGTTTGCCTTGGCCGCCGATGCGTTCGATGCCGAGAAAAAGACCATCGTCGCGCTGCGCGAACGCTTGCTCGAACAACTGCTGAGTTTGCCGGGCGTACGCTTGAACGGCTGCGCCACTCAGCGCATTCCGCACACCTTGAGCCTGACTTTCAGTGAAGGCGAGTTCAACAGTGCGGCATTGAGCCATTCGATCGCCTTTTCCGCGACCTCGGCTTGCAACTCGGCGAGTAACGCGCCGTCCCACGTGCTGTTGGCGCTGGGGCATGACGCGCATCTGGCCGGTCGCACCATTCGCTTGAGCCTCGGCCGTTTCACCACTGCCGAGGATATCGACAAGGCTGTTCAACTGATCAAGACCGCCTGCGCCAGTGCTCCGGCATTCTGGGCGACAGGGCTTTAAACGAGCCGATCTCACGGCTACGAACAATAACGATGAAGTGATTAGCAGGAGACATGATGAGTACCCAGACCTCGACCGAAGGATCGGTGCCCCAGCGCCTGGCGCACACTCGCGAACTGATGCGCCGCGAAGGCATTCACGCACTGCTGGTGCCGTCCGCCGACCCGCATTTGTCGGAATATCTGCCGGGTTACTGGCAGGGCCGGCAGTGGTTGTCGGGCTTCCATGGTTCGGTCGGGACGTTGATCGTCACCGCTGATTTCGCCGGCGTCTGGGCCGACAGCCGTTATTGGGAGCAAGCGACGAAGGAGCTCAAGGGCAGTGGCATTGAACTGGTGAAACTGCAACCGGGTCAGCCGAGCCCGCTGGACTGGCTCGCCGAGCAGACACCGGAAGGTGGTGTGGTCGCGGTTGACGGTGCGGTGATGGCCGTGGCGTCGGCGCGTACCCTGAGCAGCAAGCTCGAAGCACGCGGTGCGCGCCTGCGTACCGATATCGATCTGCTGCAGGAAGTCTGGAGTGATCGCCCGAGCCTGCCGAATGCACCGATCTATCAGCATCTGCCACCGCAAGCGACCGTCAGCCGTGGCGAGAAACTCGCCAAGCTGCGCGAAACCTTGCAAGAGCGTGGGGCTGACTGGCATTTCATCGCCACCCTCGACGACATTGCCTGGCTGTTCAACCTGCGCGGTGGCGATGTGTCGTTCAACCCGGTGTTTGTTTCGTTTGCCTTGATCGGTCAGCAGCAGGCCACTTTGTTCGTAGCACTGAGCAAGGTCGACGCGGATTTGCGCGCGGTGCTGGAGACGGACGGCGTGACGTTGCGTGATTACAGCGAAGTCGCCGATGCCCTGCGTGCCGTGCCGAGTGGCGCGAGCCTGCTGGTCGACCCGGCGCGAGTGACCAGCGGTTTGCTGGATAGCCTCGACAGCGGCGTGAAACTGGTCGAAGGCTTGAACCCGACTACGTTGGCCAAGTCGCAGAAAAGTGAAGCCGATGCTCAGCACATCCGCCAAGCGATGGAGCAGGACGGTGCCGCGCTGTGCGAGTTTTTCGCCTGGCTGGAATCGGCCTGGGGCCGCGAACGCATCACCGAACTGACTATCGACGAAAAACTCACCGCTGCCCGCCAACGTCGTCCGGATTATGTATCGCTGAGTTTCAACACCATCGCCGCGTTCAACGCCAACGGCGCCATGCCGCATTACCACGCCACCGAAGAAGAGCATGCGGTGATCGAGGGTGACGGCTTGCTGCTGATTGACTCGGGTGGTCAATACCTGGGCGGCACCACGGACATCACGCGGATGGTGCCGGTCGGTACGCCGAGCGAAGAGCAGAAGCGCGATTGCACGCGCGTGTTGAAGGGCGTGATTGCCCTGTCGCGCGCGCAGTTCCCGAAAGGCATTCTGTCGCCGCTGCTGGACGCCATTGCCCGTGCGCCGATCTGGGCCGACAGCGTGGATTACGGTCACGGTACGGGGCACGGCGTTGGCTATTTCCTCAACGTTCATGAAGGTCCACAGGTGATTGCGTATCAGGCAGCGCCGGCACCGCAGACGGCCATGCAGCCGGGAATGATCACTTCGATCGAGCCGGGCACTTACCGTCCGGGTCGTTGGGGCGTGCGTATCGAAAACCTGGCGATGAACCGCGAGGCGGGCAGCAGCGAATTCGGTGAATTCCTCAAGTTTGAAACCTTGACGCTGTGCCCGATCGACACACGTTGCCTGCTGCCAGCGCTGCTGACGGAGGAAGAGAAGCAGTGGTTCAACGCCTACCACGCACAAGTGCGTGAGCGCTTGAGTCCATTGCTTGAGGGTGCTGCGCTGGAATGGTTGAACACTCGTACTGCTGCCATCTGACCGGTTGGAATTCAGGCGCTGTTTTCAGCGCCTGAATGATCGCTTAGCCTTGGCGCAAGGCTTCCCCAACAAAGTCGAGCCGATCCTGGCCGAAGAACAGCTGATTGCCGATAAACATACTGGGTGCCCCGAACACACCGCGTTTAACCGCGGTTTCGGTGTTGTCCTTGAGAACGGCTTTGACGGACTCGTCGTTAGTCAGTGCCAGCACTTCAAGCGGATCGAAACCGTGTTCGCTCAGCACGGCAGCGACGGTCGCAGGCTCGTCGAGGCTACGTCCTTCAACCCATAACGCCGTGAACAGACAATCGATAAACGCCTGGAAGCGTTCCGGTTGCCGCAACTGGATGCCAGTGACCGCACGCATCAACATCAGTGTGTTGATCGGGAAATGCGGATTGAATGTCAGCGGCACCCCGTAGCGTTTCGCGTAGCGATCCAGATCCTGAAACATATACCGACCTTTCGCCGGAATCATCGCCGGCGATGCGTTGCCGGTTGCCTTGAACACGCCACCCAGCAGCATCGGGATGTAGATCAGTTCACTGTTCGTTTCGGCGCAAATCTTCGGCAGTTGGGTGAAGGCCAGATAGGTGGCAGGGCTGCCGAGGTCGAAATAGAACTCCACGGTTTTAGTCATTTTTGCGTCTCTGTCGTTATTGTTATGGCAGGGGTCTTACCAGCGTTCGTTCCACGGGCGCAGATCCAGCTCGAACGTCCAGGCATCCCGTGGTTGACTGTGCAGATACCAGTAGTTCTCGGCGATGTGCTCGGGATTGAGAATGCCATCCTGATCTTTGGTGGCGTACTTCTCGGGGAAACTGTTGCGAATGAAATCGGTGTCGATCGCACCATCGACCACCACATGGGCGACGTGGATGTTCATCGGCCCCAGTTCCCGCGCCATGCTTTGCGCCAGCGCGCGGATACCGTGTTTGGCACCGGCGAATGCGGCGAACCCGGAGGCGCCGCGAAGTCCGGCGGTGGCACCGGTAAACAGTATAGTGCCGCGTTTGCGCGTGACCATGCGTTTGGCCACTTCACGGGCATTGAGGAAACCTGAGAAGCAGGCCATTTCCCAAATCTTGAAATACTTGCGAGCGGTTTCCTCGAGGATGCTGCACGGCACATTGGCGCCGATGTTGAACACAAAGGCTTCGATCGGACCGAGTCGGGTTTCGATGTCTTCAATCAAGACGATGACGTCTTCTTCCTTGCGCGCATCGCAGGCAAAACCATGAGCTTCGCCGCCTTCAGCCTTGATCGCGTCCACCAGCGGTTGCAGTTTGTCGGCGCTGCGCCGGGTGACGCAGGCGATGAATCCTTCTCTGGCAAAACGCTTGGCAATCGCTCCGCCCGTGGCATCGCCGGCGCCGACAACCAATACGACCTTCTTGTTATTCATGGGTGAGTCCCTTTATTAAACGATCGTTAAGTGAACGAACGTTATGCTAGGATCCAGGCAACGTCAAGGCAGTCGATTCGAGGGCAAACACATGCGTTACTCCGCCAGTCACAAGCTGGAAACACGGGAAAAGCTACTGCAGAGCAGCGCGCTGTCAGCAAAGCGCTCCGGGTTTTCCACGGTGGGCGTCGATGGTTTGATGAAGGCTATCGGATTGAGTGGTGCGGCGTTCTACAGCCACTTCTCGTCGAAAGATGCGTTGTTCACCGCCATCGTCGAGCGAGAGTTGGGGCAAAGCCTTGAGCGACTGGGAGGCGAGGGCACGCAGGATCGTGAGCGACTGGAGCGCTGTCTCAAACACTATCTGAGCATGGCTCACGTAGAACAGCCTGAGGCCGGTTGCGCGTTGCCGGCGCTGGGCGCAGAAATCGCCCGATCAGATGTTCAGGTGCGCGAGCAGGCCGAACTGTGGATTTGCAGGCTTCAGGAGCGTTGGGCACAGATACTTGAGAGCGAGACCCTGGCGTGGTCGGTTTTGTCGCAATGCGTCGGAGCATTAGTCGTGGCGCGTATGCTGG